>JACQHH010000093.1 GCA_016199125.1 Candidatus Lambdaproteobacteria bacterium | reverse complement strand
GGCCGGCCAGGCGACGACGATGGCCGTGGGTTCGGATTCGGCCTTGAGCCGGATGGGATGGGCAGTGGTGGGCAGCGTGGGCGCCTGGGGCGCACAGGCCCACAGCAGCAGCGCCACCGCGGTCAGACACGCCGCGCCTGCCGCCCCCCTGGCACGGCGGCCGTCTGGCCGTCCCCGTCCACCCTGGATCATGGGTCCTCGATTTCCGTGCAAGTCAGATGTCCAGGGCATCGTCCGGGCGCCTGCACCCCAGACGCCGGGCAGAACCTGACGGCGCTGCGGTGTCGTCCCGACCGCCGGCGCCATTCTCGCGAGTGCTCCCGGCAGGTCTCGAACCCACAACAGCGGAATCGCAATCCGCCGTTATATCCAGTTTAACTACGGGAGCAGTGACCCACATTCACCGGCCACGAGCGGCCATGTAAGGCAGGCGGCGCTGCCTGCCGCGCCACCTGCGCACGCAGGACACATCAGCATAATCAGCGTCAGCGCAAATGTCTACCGTCGGCGCCGCCCGGCGCTGTTCAAAAACGAACCTTTTTCCTCACGCAGCCAAGGGACTCGGGCCAGGCCGGTGCGGCGGCCAGGGCCAGTCCAGCTCCGGCGGTTTGACGCTGAAAATACAAGTGAACTACCATGAGGGGGTCAAGCACGGCGCGCCGCGGACCCGGCGATGTCTCCGCCGGCGCAAGCCCGTCCCGACGGCGCCGCAGCCACGGCCCGCCACACACCACGAGCACCCACTCATGCCCGCCAACAGCGATGGCCAGCCGGGCGTCCGTTCCGCGGACCGGCGCCAGATCAAAATTCGCAACCGGATCGTCTCCATTGTGGTGCTGCTGCTGGTGATCCTGCTGCTGGTGTCCTTCCTGTTCAACTATCCCGGCTTTCACAACTGGGAGACCATCGACACCAACTTGAGCATGTTCGTGGCGGTCAACGTGAACATCGTCCTGCTGACGACGGTGTTCTACATGATCCTGCGCAACCTGTTCAAGCTGGTCTACGAGCGCAAGCGGCCGCTGGCCGGGGTGGGGCTGAAAACCAAGCTCATCATCGCCTTTGTGGCCCTCTCGCTGCCCTCCACCGCCTTTCACCTGATGGCCAGCGGGTTCATGGGCTTCCTCTTCGAGAACCTGTTTCAAGGCGAGCACCAGCAGGCCCTGGAAAGTTCGCGGGTGATCCTGGACCACATGGACGTACGCGAGGATCGCCTGTTGCGTCTCACGGCCGAAAAGGTGCTGGGGCACCTGCCCAAGGAGCCGAAGGGTTACCTGCGCGCAGACTGGCTGCGCGGCTACAACCCCTCCTTTTCCGGCGGCATCTTTGTCTACGAGGCCGGCGGCACGCTGATCGCGGAGTGGATTTCCGACGCGGAAGTGAAGGAGGCCTGGCAACCGCCACCCCGCCACTTCCTGGCGGCGCGCGACGGCTTCTACTGGAAGGAGGTCAGCAACAGCCGCCAGGTGCGGCGCCTGCTGCTGCCGGTGACCGGCAGCAAGGCCCAGTTGCGCTTCGAGGTACTGGACATGCCGCCCCCCGAGCTGACGCGGGCCGTGCAGATCCTGGCCCAGAAGCAGCTCAACAAGCCCTTCATCACCCGCGATCTGTACTGGCTGGTAATCAGCGTGCTGGTGGCCATGACCCTGCTGATCATTTTCGCGGCCACCTGGATCGCCATCTACCTGGCGCGCGGATTCGTGACCCCCGTGGAGCAACTGGCCGCGGCCACCCAGCGCGTGTCTCACGGCGAGCTGGGCGTGCAGGTGGATTCGGCCACGCTGGGGCCCATGGAGGGCGACTTCCGCGGGCTGGTGCAGGCCTTCAACCTGATGAGCCGCCAGCTCAGGGACCAGCAGCAGCAGGTGGTGGCCACGGCCGAGGACCTGCGCCGCAGCCACGTGAAGCTGGGCGAGCGCAACCGGCTGGTGGAGCTGCTGCTGGAAAACGTGGATGCGGGCATCCTGTCCCTCGATCCCCAGGGCATCGTGACGTCCATGAACCGGGCGGCCAAGCGTCTGCTGCAGACCCGCGTGGAGCCTGGCCAGCAGCGGCACTACCGCATGCTGCTGGGGCGCGACGTGACGCTGCTGCTGGACGACATGATGGAGCGCCTGCGCCTGGACGGACGTCAGCCCGCGACGCAGAACCTGACGCTGATCCAGAACCGCAAGCCGGTGCACGTGGAGATGGCCATGCTGGGCCTGGAGAACGCGGAGGGGGCCTCGGAGGGCGTGGTGGTGGTGCTCAAGGACGTCACGGCTATTCAGCGCACCCAGCGCGCCCAGGCCTGGCGCGAGGTGGCGCGGCGCATCGCGCACGAGATCAAGAATCCGCTCACGCCCATCCAGCTCTCGGCCCAGCGCATCCGGCGGCGCTACCTCAGCGCGGCCGGCGGCGACGACGGCCTGGACGTGCTGGACCAGTGCACGCAGACCATCATCAACGAGGTGAGCAGCCTGAAGAAGATGGTCAACGAGTTTTCCCAGTTCGCCAAGCTGCCCGAGAGCCAGCCGGTGCCGGACAACCTGAACAAGGTGATCCTGGAGCTGGCGCCGCTCTATGAGAACGGCTTGCCGGAGCAGATCCGCCTCGAGCTGGACCTGGGCGAGGACATTCCGGATTTTCCGCTGGACCGCGAGCAGATCAAGCGCGCTTTCACCAATCTGGTGGACAATGCGGCCGCGGCCATCGAGGATGGCGGCACCATCCTGGTGCACACAGCCTACGATCCGGATACGCGCCTGGTGACCGCGGAGGTCAGCGACGACGGCACGGGCGTGCCCGATCACATCCGCACGCGGCTCTTCGAGCCCTACACCTCCACCAAGGAGGGCGGCACCGGCCTGGGGCTGAGCATCGTCAACCAGATCGTCTCCGACCATAACGGCTTCATGCGCTACAGCGAACGCAAACCCTCGGGCAGCAGATTTTCCATGGAATTTCCGCTCAAATAGCGAACCGGCGGCGCCGCGGGGCGATCGCTCCGGCAGGCCGCCGGCACGCCATGTGACCGCGGCGTCAACGCATCCAGGAGCCCATGAAACACACGATTCTGGTGGTGGACGACGAGCTGGCGATCCGCACGAGCGTGCGCGATCTGCTGCAGGACGAGGGCTACGCCGTGGCCGAGGCCAAGACGGGCGAGGAATGCCTGGCCATGATCCAGGGCGACGGGGCCGTGGCGCCCGATGCCGTGCTGCTGGACATCTGGCTGCCCCACCTGGACGGCATGGAGGTGCTGCGCTCCCTGCGCCAGTCCCATCCCGCGTTGCCGGTGATCATGATCTCCGGGCACGGCTCCATCGACACCGCCGTCACGGCCACCAAGCTGGGTGCCTACCATTACGTGGAGAAGCCCTTTTCCGCCGACACGTTGCTGCTGACCCTGTCCCATGCCCTGCGCGAATCGCGCCTGGAGCAGGAAAACGTGCAACTGAAGCGCGAAGTGCGCCGCAACCAGCACCAGATGGTGGGCCAGAGCTCGCGCTTCAAGGAGATGCTGGCGCAGATCGCGCGCGTATCCGCCAGCGACGCCTGGGTGCTGATCCACGGCGAGAACGGAACGGGCAAGGAGGCGGTGGCGCACGTGATCCACGAACAGAGCGCGCGCTACGCCCAGGCCTTCGTGGAGGTCAACTGCGCGGCCATTCCGGAGGAGCTGATCGAAAGCGAGCTCTTCGGCCACGAGAAGGGCTCGTTCACCGGCGCCACCATGAAGAAGATCGGCAAGTTCGACCAGGCCCACCAGGGCACCCTGTTCCTGGACGAGATCGGCGACATGAGCCTCAAGACCCAGGCCAAGATCCTGCGCGTGCTGCAGGAACAGCGCTTCGAGCGCGTGGGCGGCAACAAGACCATCGAGGTCGACGTGCGGGTGATCGCCGCCTCCAATAAGCGCCTGGACGAGGAGATCGCCGCGGGGCATTTCCGCGAGGAC
Organism: Candidatus Lambdaproteobacteria bacterium; assembly: GCA_016199125.1. Lineage (GTDB taxonomy): Bacteria > SAR324 > SAR324 > SAR324 > JACQKK01 > JACQHH01. The sequence goes on along the minus strand of JACQHH010000093.1, from coordinate 5,649 downwards.
CTCTACTACCGGCTGAACGTGCTGCCCATCGAGGTGCCGCCCCTGCGCGAGCGTGCCGGCGACGTCACCGAGCTGGTGCGCTTCTTTCTCAATTTCTTCGCCGAAGCCTATGGCCAGAAGCCCAGGGGCATCTCCACGGGGGCCCTGGCCATCCTGGAGCAGTATGCCTGGCCGGGCAATATCCGGGAGCTGAAGAACATCGTGGAACGCATGATGATCATGGTCTCCGGCCCCACCATCACGGAAAAGGACATTCCCCCGGCCATCCTCAACGCGGTGGGCCGCGGCGCGGCGCGGGCCGGCGGCGATGAGATCGGCAATTTGCTGGCTTTCGGCGACACCTATCGCGAGGCGAAGGAGGTCTTCGATCGGGCCTACATCCGCGCCAAGCTGGAATCCAACAACTGGAACATTTCCAAGACAGCCGAGACCATCGGCCTGGAGCGCAGCAACCTGCACAAGAAAATCAAGCAGTTGCAGATCGAGATCGGTTCGTGAGGATGGCCCGGCCACCCCGGTCTGCGGGCCGCCGGCCGGCCCACCGGGCCGACATGCCGCCATGACCTATTTTCTCGCCAGCGACGAATTGCGGGACGGCGCGACGGTGACCCTGGACGGCGCCGAAGCCGCCCACATCCTGTCCGCGCGGCGCCTGCGGCCCGGCGAGACCTTCGAGCTGCAGGATCCCGCCGGCCGGCGCTTCGTGATGGAGCTGTGCCCCGGCCCGGCGCGCAAGGTCACGGCGCGGGTGCTGCGTCCGGCGCTGCTGCCTCCGCCGCCCCCGCTGGCGCTGACGCTGTTGCAGGCGGCGGTCAAGGACAAGGCAGCCGAGACCATCCTGCGTCAGGCCACGGAACTCGGCGTGGCGCGGCTGTTCGTCTTTCCTTCCGCCCGTGCCCCCGGCCGACCCGGCACAGGCGGTCACGCATCCGCCGCGGCCAAGGCCCATGAGCGCTGGCTGCGCATCGCCTGGGAGGCCTGCAAGCAGTGCGGCCGTCCGGCGCCGCCCGACCTGCTCCTGCTGGATTCGCTGCAACGGGCACTGGACGCCGCGCGGGACGACGCGGACAATGCAACCCCTGGCTGGTTCCTGCACCCAGCAGCCGCGTTGACGCCGCAGGCGGCGTTGACGTCGCACCGTGGCGGCCCACCCGCCCATGCGCGTCTGGCCGTGGGGCCCGAGGGCGGCTTTGCGCCGGACGAGGTGGCCGCCCTGGAAGCCGCCGGGTTCGCGGCCGTTGCCCTCCCCGGCCCCATCCTGCGCGCCGACACCGCCGCCCTCACCGGGTGCAGCCTCATGCTCCACGGCCGGTGGGGGGCATAGCGCAACGCCGCCGGCATGCCGCAAGCGCCGCGCTCCCTTACGGCACCCGCAGATCCAACCGGAGCTGCTCGTAGGGCTCCGGAGCATCCTCGCGCTCTAGGTGGGAGACGCCCAGGCCCAGCAGGCGCAGCTTGCGCCCGGCCAAGCCGGAGTCGGCGTACAGCCCGCGGGCCAGCTCCAGCAGTTGCTCGGCGTCCGCCAGCACGTCGGGTACGGTGATGCTGCGGGTGTGGATGCTGAAATCGGCCAGGCGCAGCTTGAGCGTCAGCGTGCGGCCGCGGGCGCCGTTGGCCTCCAGGCGCCGGGCCAGGCTTGCAGCCAGGGCCCCCAGCTTGGCCAGCAGCCACTCCGCATCGTCGTGATCCTCGGCGAAGGTGTCCTCCACGCTCACCGACTTGCGCTCGCGGTGGGGATTCACCGGCCGGTCGTCCTGACCGCGCGCCATGCGATAGAAATATTCGCCGCGCTTGCCGAACTTCTTTTCCAGCACTTCCCGGGGCACCTGCTGCAACTGGCCGCAGGTGACCGCGCCCAGTTCCTGCAATTGGGCCAGGGTCACGGGCCCGACCCCGGGCACCTTGCTCAGGGGCAGCGTGACGAGGAACTCGTCCACCATCTCCGGGCGGATCACGAACAGACCGTCGGGCTTGCGCTCCTCGGAGGCCACCTTGGCCAGGAACTTGTTGGGGGCCACCCCGGCCGAGGCAGTGAGCTGAGTCTCGGCGCGGATGGCCGCCTTGATTTCCTCGGCGATGCGCGTGGCGGAGGGGTTGCGCGGAATGTTTTCCGTCACGTCCAGGTATGCCTCGTCCAGGGCCAGCGGCTCCACCAGCGTCGTGTAGCGCTGGAAGATGGCGTGGATCTGCCTGGAGACTTGGCGGTACTTGTCGAAATTGGGCGGCACGAACACCGCCTGGGGGCAGCGCCGCGCGGCCTGCGCGCAGGGCATGGCCGAGTGGATGCCGAATTTGCGCGCCTCGTAGCTCGCTGCGGCCACCACGCCCCGGCTGTTGGGCGAGCCCCCCACCACCACTGGGCGGCCCCGCAGCGCGGGATTGTCGCGGATCTCCACCGACGCGTAGAACGCGTCCATGTCCACGTGGATGATCTTGCGCGGCGCGGATTCCATGTACAAACGTTTATCATTTCAACGGTGGCGACGCCAAGCCGGGCGCTCCCGGCACACGGTGGAATGCTCCGCGGAGTGGCGGTAACGCGCGATGCGCGGCAAGCCGTGGGAGATGTGGCCGCACCGGCGGCCAGGGCAGCGGAGGTTCTACGAGATGGACGGCTGCTGCACGCAGCGCGCGCAGACAGGGAGCGCCGCCGGCGCGGAACGCCGCCGAAACGATCAGTGGGTGAAAATTGTACTTTCCCAGCCGTTGTCGCGGTCGCCGTAGCCGTTGATCAGCAGGTCCACAATGGTAGGCAGGCAGGCCTGGGCGCGCTCGTTGAGCTGCATCGCCGTGAGGCCGCTGGGCAACTCGCCCCGCGTGCTGAGCATCTTCTGCAGGCGGCGGTAGATCTCCACCAGGTGCAGCACGTCATTGGCGGCATACTTGAGCTGGGAGGCGCTCAGGGTGGGATCGGCCCAGTTGGTGTTCTGGAACTGTTTTTCCAGCTTGACGCCCAGCAGCTCCTCGGCCAAGTGGCGCAAGCTGTGGCCCTCGGTGTAGGTGCGCACCACCTTGCTCATGACCTTCGTGCAGACGAATGGATTGACGTCCACGTTCAGGCTCGTGCGCAGGAACGCCACATCCGTAATGGCGAAATGGAAGATCTTGCAGGTGTTCTTCGCGGTGAGCAGCTTCTTCAGGTTGGGCGGCGCTTTGGGGGGGGCGGTCACGACCAGCGCGACGTTCTGTTTTTCGTCCGAGACCTGCACGAGGCGCACCTGGTCGCGGCCCAGACGCAACCCATCGAGCTCGGTGTCCACGGCGACGACCTTCTGCGCAAGATATGCCTTGAGCAGATTGTCCGAAATGTCCTCAGTGACGGAAAAGCGTTTCGGTGCTGCCATATCCTGTCTCGTCCCCGATCACGCGGCGATCCCCTCACGAACTCGGGACCATGCGGAAGTGGAGTCATCCCGTCCCTGGGCGTTCATGCAGTCACCGGCTGTCGAGGAGGCCGACGCCGACTGTCGCGCTGCGCTGCCGGCCCCACCGCACGGGCCACGCAACATCGGCCAGGGCACCGCGCTCCGCCGCACCAACCACACGCGGGTGTCTCTTTTTGCACGGCTCGACAGTGCTGAAACATACCAGTCCATGGCACGCCGATTCAACCGCCCTTTTAGATCATTTCGCGTCGTTTGAACAGGAAAATCCCCGGCAAGGCCGCCGGCAAGGATCGGTCACGCGCCGCATCGCGCATGACGCGGTGTGGCACACGCCCGCCAAGCACCGCAGCGGCTCTTTCGTTCAGACGAAATTCACTTTCGTAATTTCGACCTCAATCTGACCGCGCGGAATGGCGACCTTGACCACGTCGCCCTCTTCCTTGCCGATGAGAGCCTTGGCAATGGGGGAAAGGTAGGAAATCTTGCGTTGCTGCAAATCGGCCTCGTCGGGCCCCACGATCTGGTAGACCATCTCCTCGTCGGTTTCCGTGTTCTGGATGGTCACGGTGGCGCCGAAGGCGATGGTGCTCGAGGCAGTGCGCGAAGGATCGACCACATGGAAGCGGGGCATCTTGGCCGCGATCTCCTGAATGCGCCCCTCGATGAACCCCTGCTGTTCCTTGGCCGCGTGATATTCGGCGTTTTCGCGCAGGTCGCCGTGTTCACGTGCCGTGGCGATGGCCTTCTGCACCTGCGGACGCTGCACGGACATGAGCACCTTCAGCTCCGCCTTGATCTTCTCCAGCCCCTGCCGGGTGATCGGGATCTTCTGCTCCATCTGTCGTTTGCCGTACGCTTGAATGTAAAGGTCGGCCAGCGATCGCCCGCGACCGCTGCACCCGTTTACCGGTTACAAGGGAGTACCACCTGATTGTCTGAGTTTCTCATGCCGCGCAAAATAGGACAACGCCTTCGTCGCCGGCACAAGGGTTCCGCGTTCACACGCGGCGGGTGTCATGGCCTGAAATAGGCTGCACATTTGGGCGCAATTGTTATACAGTCTGCACCACGCCGACAGATCACGGTGTCGTGTGCACCATGCCGCGCGGCCACGGCGCTCGCCGCGGCGCACACGCGCACCGTACCACGTCCTCACCCCTCAAGCCGAGCCGCCCGCCTTGCCACTCACGGCCATCGATCTGCATGCACATTCCAGCGCCTCCGACGGGGCGCTGGCGCCCGAGGCGCTGGTGGCCCTGGCGGCCGAGCGCGCCGTGGGGGTGCTCGCGCTGACCGATCACGACACGCTGGTCGGCGTCGAGGCCGCCTGCCGGGCCGGGGAAAGGCTGGGGCTGCGCGTGCTGCCGGGCATCGAGATCAGCACCTACGAGGGCGGCATCGGGTTGCACATCCTGGGTCTGGGCGTCACGCCCGACGCCCCGGGATTGACGGACATGATCCAGCGCCTGGGCCGGGCGCGCACGGCGCGGCTGGGCCGCATTCTCTGCAAGTTGCGCACGGCCGGGGTGATGCTGGCCGAAGAAGACGTACTGCGCGAATGCCGCGCCGCGGCGCACGTGGGGCGGGCCCACATCGCCCGGGCCATGGTGCGCCTGGGGCTGGCACGCAATTTCAAGGCCGCCTTCGACGAATACCTGGGGGTGGGGCGGCCGGCCTTCGAGGAGATCGAACTGCTCACGCCCGCCGCCGCCATCGACATCGTGCATGCGGCCGGAGGCGTGGCGTCCCTGGCTCATCCCACCACGGCGCGCCTGGACCCGGCAGACTTCGAGATCCTGCTGTCGCGGCTGGCGGCATCGGGGCTGGACGGGCTGGAGGTGGACACCCCCGCCCACACGCGCACGCGCAAACGCTACTTCCGGCAGATCGCGGCAACATTGGGATTGCTGGAAACCGGAGGCTCCGATTTTCACGAGCCCGACTGCGGGCGCCTGCTGGGCAACGGCACCGGACGGGCCCGCCTCAAGCCCGATCGCTTCCAGCCCGTACTGGAGCGATTGTTTGTCACGCATCCGCGTTCTATGCTAGAAATTGAAGCATCCAGCGAGCGACCGGCCAAGGCCCTCGTTCATCGAGGGGGGTGAACCGGCAGACTCCCGGGGATGCAGACAGCTTCAACGCTCAATGTCAAAGATGACATACGATTTCAGTATGGCCGGGCCAACGACCAGTTGATTTGCCAGGACGGATTTGCGACGCTGGCAGGCGCTGCGCCACACACGAGGCGAGCACAGTGCCAGTG
>JACQHH010000092.1 GCA_016199125.1 Candidatus Lambdaproteobacteria bacterium | reverse complement strand
TCGGTCACGGCCACGCCCAGCAGCATGGGTGCGCCCTGGCCTCCCGCGGCCTCCGGCAGCGTAAGCGTGTTCCAGCCGTTCTCGTAGAACTGCTTGTAGACCGTGTGCAGCGCCCGGGGCACCTTCACGCCATCCTTGGTCAGCTTGGCGCCCTCCTGGTCGGTGCTCTGCATGGTCGGCCCGATCACCTCGGTGGCAAAATGGTGTGCCTCCTTGAGAATCAGGCGGGCATCTTCTGCGCTGATATGGTCGTACGGCTTGGCCGCCAGCAACTCGCCCAGCTTGAAGTGCTCGAACAACGCAAATTCCATCTCCCGAATGTCGGATTTGAAGTAATTTACGTCTGCCATGAATGCTCCTTGGAAGAGAGGCACAACCGCCGCTGCGCGTCCGGCCGCCAGGGGACCGGCGCAGCGCCGGCACACGGCGCGCCTGTGCGTGTTGCCCGAATTATTTCACATCTTGCACAGGGTGCGCATGCCTTTTGCGCGTCACGCTCACCGGCCCGCGCCCAGGGCATCCGGCGGGCACCCGATCTGCGGCCGGCGCGCGAACAGCCGGCACGCCGTCATGCGGGCGGCCAGGCATTCCGCGCCGGCGCGCCCGGCCGGAGAACTGGAACCCGATCCTGAATTTAACGCACTGCGGCGCAATGTGGCGCGCTACGGGCTGACCAGGTAGGCCCGCACACGGGCCATCAGATCGATCGCATGACGCGCATAAACCGCGACAAACGTGGCGTAGAACCACGTCGTGCTCACCTGGTGCACCGCGCGCCAGCGCAGCGGGGTGAGCATGGGCAGCACCTGGAGCTGATAGCGGTCGAAGACCCACACGGCCAGCCCAGAGACCACCAGCAGCGCCAGCAGCAGCCAGTACGCCCAACCCAACACGCGGGGGCGCGCCAGGCCGGGCGCCGTCTGGCGGGCGGGGCCTTGCCGCCAGGGGCGACCGCGGCGCCGGGCGACCCATCGCCCGCCCCGCGTCAGCACGGCCAATCCCAGCTCGTAGAGCAGCGCCAGGGCCAGCGCGTAGCCGCTCAGCAGGTGCAGCACGCGCGACGCCACGTAGGCGCGGCCGAACGGCTCCCAGAACCACCCGGCCAGCCCCAGGCCGGTGAACATGCACAACAGCAGCGCCGCCGGCACGCCCACCAGCCGCGCCAGGCGCAGGGCGCCATCCGCCGCGTCCAAGACCGGGGGCGCGGCCCGCTTCCAGCGTGCGATGTGCTCACTGAACGGCATCGGTGGCGCTGAAGGCAAAAGAGTGCACGATGCGCGAGAGGGCCACCCGGTCGGCGTCGCGCTCCGGGTTGAGCCCGGCGGAATTCAAGGCCACCTCCAGGCTCCCCGCGGTGCTGCCGGGGGTCGCCGGGGCGCCGTGCCAGGTGCCGGGCGAGACGATGTCGTAATAGGCGATGCGCCCGCGCCGCAGCCCCATGCGATGCCACGCGGTGCCCCCGGGCGCCTCGATGGCCGCCGCGGCTTCCTGCGCATCGGGCATGTCGTCGGAGACGGGCTCGGCGTAAGCCTGGCCCGGTTGCAGGCGCTGCAGGTTCTCGATACAGCGCACGGCCAGCAGGGCCATCTCCCCCACGCGGGCAAACAGCCGCCCGGCGACGGTGTTGGCGCTCTGCACGGAGGTGCCCAGCCGCGACTCGATTTCGGCCACCAGCTCGGCCTGGCGGCTCGTGGCGGCGGTCATGTGCGCGATGACCGTGCGCGCCAGCGGCCCCACGTCCACAATCCGCCCGGCCAGCCGCGGGGCTTTGATCCAGCTCGCGCTGGGGGGCGCCTCGTCGTTTTCGCTCAGCACCGGGCCGCTGCCGTCGCCGCCGGTTTTCACCCGGTAGCGGCTGGTGGCGAGGGATTCGGTGATGCCGCCGGCAAAGGGCACCAGTCGATTGTTCAGCACCGCGCCGGCCGGAAACATGGCCGTCTCGCCACCCGATTCCGCGCCCAGGCTGCCGCCGCTCAGGTATTCGCCCAGCCCGTGGCCCAGGCTGCCCAGCTCAGGAAAGCGTTGCAGCAACAACCCGATGTCGCTCAGCACCTCTTCGGAAAGGAAGCCGCTGATGACCTGCATGCGCCGCTCCAGTGGCATGATCTGGGCCTCGGAGAGGCGGATGCTCATGCCCCCTGGCGTGACGGTCATGGCCACGGGAAACTTGCCGCCCAGTTGGGCCAGCATGCGCTGCAGGGTGTTCAGCATGCCCAGGGACGCGTGCAGGTGCTCCACCAGGTCGCTGGATTGTGCCCCGGTAAAACGGTTGCGCACGGGGCTGGACGCCCAACGCGAGGCCCCTTCGCCCGCCAGGGAGGTGGCCACGCGGGCCAGTTGCAGGTTGTTGCCCGCATAATCCGCCAGGGCCGAAAGGGGCAGGTAATCCGGCAGCACTTGCAGGTAGAAATGCCGCAGGTGCGCGTGCAGCAGCGAGAGCGCGTGCAGCAGGTCGCGCGCCGTGAAACCGTTGGGCGGCACGGAGAGGCCCAGGGCGTTTTCCAGGGCCAGCACCGCGGCCAGCGCATGGGACACGCCGGAATCGGCGCCGATGGTCTGAACCAGAAAGATGGCATCACGGGGATCGCGGCCCAGCAGCCGGGCTTCCAGGCGCCGGGGACGCTGCACCTGTACGCGCAGAATGCCCTCGCCATCGCGCACGAGGTGCACCAGCCCTTCCAGGCGGGGGATGGTGATGCGTTCGCCGGCCATGTGCAATGCGCCCTTTGCGCCAGTTAGTCCCGCTCCGTGCGGCCATCGCGCGCCAGCCAGCGCCGCACGGCCTTGACGCCCACCGCCGCGACGCCCAGCGCCGTCAGCCCCGCCCCCAGGGTCTCCACGTTGCGCAACAGGCCGCCGCCATCGCGACCCCGCGCCGCACTCAGCATGCCGGCCAGACCCAGGCCGCCATGGTCGGGAAAGCTCGGCTCGGAGCAGCCCGTGCAGGGGCCGCCGGCGCCGACGCACCAGTTTTCGCCGTCGTTCCAGCGCGTGCGGGCGCAACTGTTGTGCGTGATGGGCCCCTTGCAGCCCAGGCGCAGCAGACAGCCCTCGTCGCCGGCGGACCGCGCGAATTGGCCCAGCAGCAGGTCGGCGCGGAATTCGCAGCGCTCGCAGAGCGTCTCGGCGTAGTACAGCGTTGGCCGGCGCTGAGCATCCAGCTCGGGAAAGCCGAAGAACTCCAGATGCGCCAATGTGCCGATCACATGCTGCGGGGGGACAGGGATTCCCGGAAGTTTGATCAGCGGCGTCTTGCGCTGCTTGCAGACCTGCTCCAGGGCGCGGATCGACGCTGGCGGCGTGTGCACGCCGAAGCAGGCGTCCGTGCCCAGCAGAATTACGGTTTTTGCCGAGGAGAGCAGCGCGCCCAGCGACCCGGGCGTCTCCGCGGCCAGCGCCTCCGGCGGCGGCACGCTTTCCAGCAACAGCACCGGCGCGCTATCGAATTCCGGTGAAACCGGCGCGCCACTTACCGTCCGCAGGGCGTCGAATTCCGCCAGGCGCCATTCCACGGCCACCAGTTGCAGGAAATCCGGCGCGTGCTGGCCCAGCAGCGTAAGCAGGTTGAGCTGGTCCCCCTCATTGATCCACACCAGCGGGGCCGAGCCGCCGCGGCGCACCAGTGCCTGCGCGAGGCGTCCGCTGGCAGCCAGCACAGCCCCCCCGGCAGCCGTCACGGCGATCCAGCGCAGGAGATCCCGACGGGTATACGTCATGCGCGGCGCTCCGACACATGGGGGACTCCCGCGCGGTCCGGACGGGGCCGTGCGCGGAAAGCACCTGCTACACAAGCGGGCAGTGGCACGGCGGCGGTAATTCCGGAGCGGAAGGTGATGGCTTGGCGCGCGCGCGGGCCGCGCGATGGGCTCGCCCGCGCGATCCGGACGGCGAATCGTCCTCAGAGACTTGTCCGTCAACTAGACCATGCAGCCCTGCAAATTACAATGGCCGCCCTGGCCATCGTCGTCATTTCAGCCGCATACCGTGCTTCGGCACCAGGCACGACTTGAGCCAACGCCCCATGGGATGCCGCGTGCATCGCCGCTGTAATGCAAGTTAAATTACTTATGGCTTTGCCATTGACAAACTATATTTTTTTGGATGTGATGGGCGGACCCGAGGGAAGGCACGCGCACGTGACAAGGATGTCGCCGGCACAGGACGTGCCGGCCACGGCGTTGCGGCGCAACCCCCGGCCCAGCATTGTCCGGAAGGGCGCGCGTTCTGCGGCGGCGGTGTCCGCGAGGATTCCACGGAGCGGATCGAGGCGGCATTCCAGGGATGTTTCGGCGGCCCGGCACACGTTGCGGTGCATGCGACCCTTCCGGATGCTTTTTTCCATAGCGGCCACGCGCGGCGAGCGCGTGGGTGCCGGCCGGCACCCACGATGTTCCGCCCCGCCGCCTGACTGCCGCAACCTTCTACTGGACGAGAACGTCATGATGACCCTCGCCGCACTGCTCAGGCGCAGAATCCAGGACCTCGGCTATGCCGACCTCAAGGAATGTGCGCGCGCCCGGGATATTCCCTACGAGTTATTCCGCAAAGTGATCTCGGACAATCATCTGCCCAAGGACAAGACGCTGCTGTTGTATGCCGAGAAACTGGACATGGAGCCGCAGGTGCTGCTCTCGGCGTGCTACCGCCAGCGGGCACCCTCGGAAATGCGCCATCTGTTCGGCGCGCGCCAGCCGGCCCCCGGGGGCAGCCCCTCGCGCCTGGCGCCCGTGCTGGGCAAGGCCGCCTGCGGCGAATGGTTGGAATCCTTCGCCGTGGAGCCCGATGCCTACGAGCCCGTGGAGGCCGGCGACGAGGAGGCCTTCTTCGTGATCGCCGAGGGGGACAGCATGATCGGCGGCAATATTCCCTCCGGCGCGCTCCTGCTCGTGAGCCCCGGGGCGCGTGTGCACAACGGCAACATCGTGCTCGCCCGCACCGGCCTCGACGAGTTCACGGTCAAGCGCCTGCACCGCCAAGCCGACGGCACGACCATCCTGCAGCCCATGAACCCCGCCTACGAGCCGCTCATCGTGGGGCCCCAGGAACCGCTCTCCGTCATGCGCATCGCCGAGATCCGCATCCGCTGCTGAACGGCACGACCGCGCGCGTCGTCATTGCCGTGCCGCCGGCTAGAAGTTCAGCCCCAGCAGCGCCGAGGCGCCGGAGAAGCGCAGGGCCGTCACGTCGCGGCCCAGGGCCTGTTGCTCGTCCAGCAGACTTCCGCTGGACGAGGTGCCCGGGCCGGTGAATGCGGTCACTCCCGCGTAGAGACGCCACAGGCTCATGTCCAGCCCCACCTTGACCAGGGGCCCGCTCACGTCCAGGTGGCGGGGCTCGGCGCTCAGCGCACCCACACGGGGTGCCACGTCCAGACGCGCGGCGAAGAAGCCCAGCCCGCCCCACAGCCGCAGGGGCCCCAGGTTGAGCACCCCCGTGACGGCGATCGCCGTCGCCGCGTAGTTCCCCTGCGCATCGAACGAGTCTTGCAGGTCGCCGGTGAGCGCCATGGTCTGCGGCGTGCCGGAGAAGATCGCCACATCCAGCGCCACGTGCACCGAGGAATCGGCCTGGAAGCCGACGAAGCCGTTGTTCGCCTCGATGGATTGCGTGAACGCCTGCCCGCCGCCCTCGATGTCCAGGGCGAAGACGATGGGGCCGCCGTGGAGGTAGGGCCGGAACGTCCAGGTGACCGGCGGAGTCCAGCCGCTGCGCCGCCGCTCCGCATCCCGCTCGATGCGCTGGAAGGTGTCCAGGCCGTCCTCCGTGACGATCGCCTGGCGCACCTCCGCGCTGACCTTCATGGGGGGCTCGACCGGTTTGCCCTTGGCCACAAAGTACACCTCGTCGGCGGTGAGCCGCACGGGAGGCGCATCGGGCTGCTCCAGGTTGTTCGCGGTGACCTCGCCCTCCAGCGCCAGGACGTAGCTCTTGTCTTCCTCGGAGCCCAGGGCGAAGCGCGTGCCCTTGACCCCGATCACCACCGTCTGCGAACGGATGCGGTAGCGCTTGTCGGCCTGCGTCTGGTGCAACACGGCAAACAGCGCCTTGCCGATGCTCAGACCGAGCCAGGTCTTCTCGCGCTGCACCGCCTCGATGCGCAGAAAGCTGTTGGAATACATCTGGATCGTGTCGGCATCGGCGGTCAGATGCACTTCGGCGCGAGAGCCCGGCCCCGTCTGGATGATGTCGCCTTCGTAGATCCTGATGGGCCGGTTGAGCTCCTTGTACAGTGTTTCCTCGCCGAAGCGCCCCAGCTTGACCACGCCTTGGCGGATGACCACCGTGCCCTTGGTCTCGGGGGCCTGCGCCCAGGATGGCGCGGCGTTGATCGGCAATATCAGCCCCAGCAGCGCGATCAGCAGGGGCACGACCGCGCGCGCCGACCCTGCAAGTCCCCGGCACATTGCGCCGCCCACACGAATCCGGCACCGCGAGCGAGCGGCAGTGTCCCGCGCACGGCGCACCTGCGGAACCCGTGTAAATCGCCGATCGCCTGGGCAAGGGGACATCGCAGGAATCCTGGCAGGCCGCGCCTGGGGCCCCCGGCGCGGCCGGCGCCGGCGGGCACGGTGCGCGACGCGACGCGTGGCCGGGCCGCTCAGGGGCGCATGGTTCGCCCACGTGGTTCAGCGCACTGGAACCGCAACATACAGAGGAAAGCCCGGTACGCGCAACGAGTTCAGCGTGATGGTGAACACCTTGCGCGCCTCGGCGCTGGCCGTGGCGGCCGTGACGACCACCTCGTTCGATCCGGGGTCGAGCAACACCAGCGCATCCACCTCGGCGGAGGAGCGGCGCGGAACGGGATACGCTGTGCCGTTGATCGTGACGCGTTGCAGGGGGCTCAGCGCGCTCACCGTGACTTGGAAGCGGTACATGGCGCCGCCCCGCACCCGCAGCTCGCCGTTGCGCTGCACCAGGAAGGCCATGCCGCCCGGCACGTGCAGCAGTTCCTCGGGGTCCAGCACACGCGCGTTGTGGTCCAGCGGCCGGAAGATGAGAATGTCGCTTTCCTCGTCCTGTGCGGCCGGAGCGAGCCGGGCCGGCGGCGCGGTCCGGGGCGTCGAAGCTTGTGCCGCGGGCGGAACAGGCTGGCCGAGGGCGGCGGCGCGGGGCACCTGCGGGGCGGTTGGCGTGCCCTGCGCGCAGATGCTGCCGGCCCACCCCAGCGCCAGCAGGGCACCCAGTGCTGCAAGAGCGGTTTTCATGCGCTCCATCGTGGACACTCGCCTGTCGCGTTGCATGGCCGCCCCTGCCCGTATGCCCGGCACATGGCACGGTCGTGCTCCTGGTTGCCCCACATCTCCCATGCGAACGCGGTGCCGCGCGCAACGCGGCCAGATGAATTCGCGCGCGGAGGCCGGTGCGTCGTGACACACCCGGCGGGCTGACCCTGCCACCAGCCAGGGCTGGCGCACGGACGCGCATGGCCGCGCCCTGCCGACGCTTCCGCAAGCGGAGCCAGGTCCCAGGATGGGGCGGATGCGGATGCTTTGTTATTTCAGCGCGGTGCGTCAGCAGAAGCAAGGCGCCCGCAGCGCAGCCGCTGGAACATGACCGCGGAGACGCCGTCTGCGCGGGCGCTCGACGCAGAAGAGTGTGGGCCGCTTGCAGCGGCGCTCAGCAATAATGCCGCAAACATTTGGAATTTATGTCGATTTTTTGATATTGTGCAGCGAAGGATTTTGCAGCGGTAGCGGCCGCTCAGAATGCCGGGGAAAATGATTTCCCCTTGCCCCGAGGCAATGATGCCGAACCTGCTGGAATTCGAACCCATCAGAATTCTCGGTTTTCTGGTGATCCTGGCCCGCATTTCCGGCCTGATCATTTCCGCACCCGTGTTGGGCGACGACACCATTCCCCTTCCGGTGAAGGGGGCTTTCGCCTTCATCCTCTCGCTGCTGTTCTTCCCGCTGGTGGCCGCCCCAAGCCTGGGTCCCAATCCGGGTCTGCTTTCGCTGACGCTCACGATGCTGCGCGAGGTGGCGGTGGGACTGGTGCTGGGCTTTACGGCGCGCGTGGTGTTCGTGGGCATTCAGTTGGCGGGCGAAGTGATCGGCTTCCAGATGGGGATCGGGGTGGCCAATGTGTTCGATCCCTCCTCGGATGAGCAGATTCCGCTGCTGGGCCAGATGCAGTCGGTGCTGGCCATGTTCCTGTTCGTGGTGGCCGATGGGCATCACCTGCTCATCCGCGCCGTAGCCGAAAGCTACACGCTGGTGCCTCCCGGCGCCATGCAACTCACGCAGCCGGGCTACCACTATGCCGTGCTGCTGTTCTCCACGATCTTCGTGATCGGGATCCAGGTCGGCGCGCCGCTGATCGTGGCCATGCTCGCCGCCAACTTTAGCATTGGCCTCATCGCGCGCTCGGTGCCCCAGGTCAACGTATTCGTGGTCGGTTTTCCCTTCACGATCCTGCTGGGCATCCTGTTCCTGGCGGTGAGCTTTCCGTTCTTCGCCCAGGCCGTGATGACCGTCAACGAACAGCTTGCCGAGATGCTGATGCAGGCCCTGCGGGTGCTGAGGTAGAGCCATGGCCGAAGCCGGCGCACAGGAACGCACCGAGGCCCCGACCGTCAAGCGACGAGAGGATGCGCGCAAGGAGGGGCGCGTGGCCATCAGCCGCGAGGTGTCCTCCGCGGCGCTGCTGGGGGCCTTCGCGCTGTATTTTCTGGTGGCTGGCCAGAGCAACCTGCTCACCATCGAGGGCGTGTGGCAGGATACGTTCCAGCACATCTCCAGCGAGGAACTGACCGTCGCGCACGTGCAGCGCATCCTGTTCAACACGTTGCTCGCCACGGCCCCCTTCGTGCTGGCGGTGTTCGGGCTGGCGTTCATGGTAGGCGCGCTGGCCTCGGTGCTGCAGGTGGGCATCATGTTCACCCCGCTCAAGCTGCACCCCGACCGGCTCAACCCCATCAGCGGCCTGCGGCGCATTTTCTCTTCCCAGGGTGTCGCGGACCTGCTGAAGAGCCTGTTCAAGATGACCGTGATCGGCGTGGTGACCTACACCACGTACCGCCAGGACCTCCTGCCCATCCTGACGCTCTCGCAGGTGCCGGTGCTGGGCATCTTCGCGTTCAATTTCGCGCTGCTCGGCAAGCTCTTTGGCAAGGTGGCGCTGGCGCTGGTGGTGCTGGCCATCTTCGACTACCTCTACCAGCGCTGGCACAACGAGCAGCAACTGCGGATGACCCGCCAGGAGCTGAAGGACGAACTGAAGCAGACGGAGGGCGACCCCCAGTTGCGCGCCCGGGTGCGCCAGATTCAGCGGGAAATGTCGCGGGCGCGCATGATGGAGAACGTGCCCAAGGCCGACGTGGTGGTCACCAACCCGACCCATTATGCCGTGGCCTTGCTCTACGACCGCGAGGTCATGGATGCCCCGCGGCTGGTGGCCAAGGGTGCGGATTTCGTCGCCCAGCGCATCCGCGAAGTGGCCGACGAGAACGACGTGCCCATCGTGGAAAACCCGCTCGCAGCGCGCGAGCTGTTCCAGCACGTGGAGATCGGCCAGGAGATTCCCGAGCGCTTTTTCCGCGTCGTGGCGGAGATCCTGGCCTATGTTTACCGCCTCAAGGGCAACACCGCGGCCACGGCCGCGCCGTCCTGAGCCGGCTATTGCAGGACGGGTTGAGATGATAGGGTATTTCATCCCCGGCAGGCTGACCTAAGCAGACAGGAGTCGCGTTTCATGGCCACCCAGACTTCCAGTGTGCCGTTGCCGTTGAGGGCATCCCGCAACACCGATTTCATCCTCGCGATCAGCGTGATCAGCATCATCATGGTGCTCGTGCTGCCGCTGCTGCCGGTGTTCCTGGACCTGCTGC
>JACQHH010000089.1 GCA_016199125.1 Candidatus Lambdaproteobacteria bacterium | reverse complement strand
GAGCAGGATCTCCTGCAGCTTGTCGTCGATTTCAGATTCCAGCTCGGCGTGGCTGCTGGCGATCTCCCGCGCCTCCATCACGGCGTCCTCGTAGAGCTTGGCCCGCTGGGAGGTCTCGCGCAGCTTGGCCGCCATGATGTGCCCGAAGACGGTGAGGAACTGCACCGCGCGCACCGGATCGTCGGTCTGCGCCTTCTTGACGATGGACGAGGAGATGCGCACCAGCTCCGCATCGCTCTCGGCCACCACGTCGGCGGAGCGCGGGGTGCTGGAGACCACGGCGAATTCGCCCGCGATGTCGCCGGGGGTGTTCAGGCGCAGGATGAACTTGGAGCCGGAGCTGACGGCCAGGGAGCCGTCCAGCAGGAAATAGACGTCGTCGTCGGTCTGGGCTTCGCTGATGATGGAGCGGCCCTTGGGCACCTTCAGGTAGGTGCCCTCGCGCAGCACTTCGCGCAGGATGTCGGCGGTCATGGTCTGGAAATAGCGCGCCTCGATCAGCACACCCAGGGCGTGCTCCAGCAACTCGGGGTTTTTGGCCAGTTCCTTGCCGCGAAGTACCGACATTGCCATCAATCCTGTCGATCGGGTCGGGGTGCCTGGGCGCACGAGCCCGCGCGGCGGCCGCGCGTCACAGCCGTCCCGGCAGGGTCTCGCCTCGCGCCGCGGCAGGCCTCAACGGCAGGTCATCCGCAGCGCCAATGAACCATTTTGCGACAGAGCGCTCGCCCGAACTTAGACCCTTGCCTGCCAGGATTTCAAGTCATACTTGCTTCGGCGTGCGCCGGGCCATCGCCGCATCGTGGCCGTGGCCGCACGAAACTGTAGCATATCCAGACAGATCAGGTATTTTTGCACCAGTCATGTCACCGCGTCTACTCTCAAACACACCTGTGCCCGTGCGGGTCCAGGGCGATCGGCCGGAGGCCGGGCGGCAGCGGCGCCACCGGAGCGCGTGCCCGTCCTGTGCCTCACGTGGCCGCGCTGCCGGCCATCCGCTGGGGGCTGGGGGCGCCCGTGGGCGCGGTGCCGGCCTGCGCGACCGCCGTTTCGCGCCGCGCTACAGGTTGGGGCTCACGCCATAGGCCACGCCGGTGGCCTCGAAGACGGTCTCCGAGAGCGTGGGGTGGGCATGCACGGTGGCCAGGATTTCCTCGTAGGTGGCCTCCAGGCGCAGGGCCAGGCCCAGCTCGGCCAGCAGCTCGGTGACCTGCGGGCCGATCAGGTGCGCTCCCAGCAACTGCCCGTGGGGCTCGCCGAAGATGACCTTGGCCATCCCGTCGAGCTGGCGCAGCGCATTGGCCTTGCCCGAGGCGGCCATGGGGAAGCGCCCCACGCGGTATTTCAGGCCGCGCTGCTTGCACTGCTCCTCGGTGAGCCCCACCGAGGCCACCTGGGGCTGGCAGTAGGTGCAGCCGGGAATCTGCCCGTAGTCCAGCGGCGGGTGCGCATGGCCCTTGATGGCCGCCACGGCCACCTCGGCCTCGGCCGACGCCTTATGGGCCAGCAACTGGTGCCCCGCCACGTCGCCGATGGCGTAGATGCCGGGCACGCTGCTGCGCAGATGCTCGTCCACCTTGACGAAGCCCCGTTCCAGCGCGACCCCGGCCTGTTCCAGGCCCAGGCCCGCCGTGTTGGCCGCCATGCCCACGGCCACCAGCGCCAGGTCGCATTCCAGGGTCGTGCTCTCCGTCGGGCCCTTGAGGCTGGCCGTGAGCTTGGACTTGCCCACCTTGAGCGACTCCACAGCCGTGCCGGTGTAGCACGCGATGCCCTTCTTGCGGAAGCTGCGCAGGAGCAGGTTGGAGATTTCCGCATCCTCCACCGGCAGCAACTGCGGCAGCAGCTCCACCAGATGCACCTCCACGTTGAACGCGTTGAAGTAATAGGCGAACTCCACGCCGATGGCGCCTGCGCCAACGATCAACAGGCGCTTGGGGAACGTGGTCAGGGCCAGCGCCTCGCGGTAGGTGATCACGCGCTCGTGGTCGATGGCGATGCCCGGCAGGCTGCGCGGCGACGCGCCGGTGGCCACGATGATGTGCGCGGCCTCCAGCAGTTGCGGCTTGCCTTCGGGCGTGGTGACCTCCAGCAGCCCCGCGCGCAGCAGCTTGGCGCTGCCCGGCACGTGGGCCACCTTGTATTTCTTGAGCAGCGACTGCACCCCGCGGCTCATCTTGTCGGCCACCTTGCGCGAGCGCTCCACGATCTTCCTGGGATCGAAGCCCACCTCCCCCAGGGTGAAGCCATAGGCGCTGGCTTCCTTGAGTTCCTCGAACAGCTCGGCGTTGTGCAGCAGGGCCTTGGTGGGGATGCAGCCCCAGTTGAGGCAGATGCCCCCCAACCGGTCGCGCTCGATCACGGCGGCGCGCAGGCCGGCCTGGGCGGCCTTGACGCCGGCCACGTAACCGCCTGGGCCGGAGCCGATCACCGCGACGTCGTATGCTTCGCTCATCTCGCATCCGGGCAAGGGTTGGCGCCGCAGGCCGGGGCGCGGGCGTTGGCTATATCGCGCAGGAAGCAGAATCAATGCGCGGGAACGGTGGTTCCCCCGAACCTCCGGTGTTGGCGGCGGAGGTTGGCTTGCCAACCCCAGCCGCATCAACAGGTTCCATCGGCTTGCGGCCCGTGGTGGGGCGGTCAGAGGTGGCACCCCTGACGTTTTGCTTCACGGCCAATGCTTCACGGCCATTTTGTCCTCGCCTCCGCGGAACACCATCCTAGCGCGTGGGGGCCAGGGCGGCCAGGTCGTCCTGGGTGATGCCCAGCAGGAACAGGATGGTGTCCAGGCGGTGCTGGTTCAGGCTGTGCTCGGCCGCGTCGCGCACCCGCGGCTTGGCGTTGAAGGCGATGCCCAGCCCGGCCTTGGCCAGCATGGGCAGGTCGTTGGCCCCGTCGCCGATGGCGATCACCTGCTCCAGCCGGATGTGCTCGTCGCTGGCGATGCGCACCAGCAGTTCCGCCTTGGCCTCCCCGTCGATCACCGGCGGCAGCACGCGCCCGGTGAGCCGCCCGTCGCGCAGCTCCAGGGTGTTGGCATAGGCGTAGTCCAGCCCCAGGCGGGCCTTCACGCGGTCGGCGAAGTAGCTGAAGCCCCCCGAGATCACCGCCGTGCGGTAGCCGAGCTGCTTGAGCGCGCCGATCAGCCCCTCGGCCCCGGGGGTCAGCGGCAGGTCGGCGCTGATCTCGGCCAGGCGCGCCTCCTCCAGGCCCTCCAGCAGGGCCACGCGGCGCCGCAGGGATGCGGCAAAGTCGAGCTGGCCGTTCATGGCCAGCTCGGTGATGGCGCACACCTCGTCGTGCACCCCGGCGCAACGGGCCAGCTCGTCGATGATCTCCATCTGGATCAGGGTGCTGTCCAGGTCGAAGACCACCAGGCGCTTCATCATGCGGAACAGGGTGTCGGGCTGCAGGGCCAGGTCCACCTCGAATTCCCGCGCCACGGGCAGCAGCAGGGGCTTGAGTTCCCGGGCCACGTTGCGCGCCGGCGAACTGACCACCAGCTCCAGGCCGTGCGTGCGGTCCTGGTGCAGCCACTGGATGGTCTCGATGTTGAAGCCCGCATCGGCCAGCACCCGGGCGATGCGCGCAATCACCTGGGGCCGCAGGTCCGGGTTGCCGATCAGGGTCAGCACGCTGCGCGTGCGGCAACGCCGCGCCTCGGCCTGGGCCCCGGCCAGCACCTCGAAGTCCAGCGCCAGCCCCAGCTCCTTGGCGGCGAAGAGCAGCTCCTTGAGCACGGGCTGCCCACGGCCCTGGCCCGCCGGAAAGGCCAGCACGATGGACAGGCTGAGAATGCCCTGCACCACCACCTGCTCCATGTCCACGATGTCCACCGCCGCGTCGGCGATGATGCTGGTCAGCGTGGCGGTGATGCCCTCGCGGTCGTGTCCCGTCACGGTCACCAGCACGCGCTGGTGCGGCTCCGGCGCCGGGCGGTGCGCTGTGGGGGTGGGGGGCATGGCGTGCGGGGCTCTTGTCCAGGGGGTCAGGTGTTGCTGTGCAGGATCACGAAGCGCGTGCTGCCCGGCGCCGCATGCAGCGTGCCCAGCACGCGCGTGCTCACCACGCCCCCCCCGCTGGTGGTGAATTCCACCGTCAGCTCATGGGGGCCCGGGGTCAGCAGCACCCGGCCCACCAGGATCCTGTCCGGCAGGGTCTGCCACGCCCGCAGGTCGGCCTGCTCGGTGGCCACGGTGAACACGTTGCCCGCCAGATAGGCCAGCAGCCCGGCCCCTTCGCCCCCGCGCTCGCGGGCCTGGCGCTGCAGGGCCAGGTTGGCCAGGTACTTGGTGGTGGCCCGCGCGATGGCCTTGGCCGCGATGCGCCCCTTGCGATCTTCCAGGTTCTTGATGGCGATGGCGCCGGTGGGCTGGCCTTCCTCCAGGCGCGCCGCCAGGCTGCCGTCCACGCGGATCTGCGCGCCGGCGATCAGGTAGCCCCGCGCCCGGTAGGCCGGAAAGGCGATGCGGAACAGGTTGCCGTCGGGCATGTAGGCCGTGATGGACGACTCCACCTTCACGGGCGAGCGCCCCGCGAAGTGCACGAACACCACCTGCCCCTGGGCCCGCTTGTCGGCGTAGGGCACCAGCGGCTGGGCGGCCCCCTGCGCGCGGGCCTGCGTCAGCTCGTCGGGGCCCATCAGCGCGGCCGTGGTGAGCAGATTGGCCCCCAGCAGCTCCGGCGCCGATGTGCCGTAGGTGGGGGCGAAGCTCTGCCGGTAGATGGACCAAGCCAGCCGGTTGGAAATATAGGCGTCGTTGAGATCCTGCCGCGTGTTGTTCATCTCGTAGAAGATGCCCATCAGCAGGCGCGCAAAGGCATCCTCCTTGTAGACGTTCTTCTTGTCGGCGTCGTATTGGCGGTTGATGAAGTCCAGCTTCTGATCCACCTTGCGCGCTTCCACCAGGGCGTCCTGGACGGAGCCGAGCTGGGCATAGTTCAACGCGCGGTAGATGTTGATCACCACCGACTCGAAGTCCTCGCCGCGGTAGGGCAGGGTGTTGTCGTTGACGATGAACGCGCCCACGTGCCCGCTGATGGACTCGGTGTACAGCTCGTCGATGCGCCGCTCGGCCTCCTCGAAGGCGCGGTTGCTGGCCTCGTAGTCGCCGGCGTAGTGCAGCAGCGTGCCGCGGTCCATGTAGAACAGCACCGCGTTGCGTTCGCTGTACTCCTCCTTCTTGCTCTCGACGAACTGCGCCGCCTGGGCATATTGCCCACTGGCGGCGAGGGCTTCCACGCGGGGATAGATGGCCAGATGCGGCGCACAGCCCGCCGCCGCGGGCAACAAGGCGCCCAGCAGCAGGGCAATCGTCGCGCGGCCGCGCCATGCCGGATTCACGGGGAGCGGTTCCTTACGCAGGAGCTAGTACCGGGTTTTCGAGCGTTCGATCAGCTTCTTGATCTTCTTCTCGCCGATCCACACCTTCTGGTTGGTTTCCACTTCGATCAGTTCGAGATTGGCCTGGTAGAACATGACTTCCACGTCCTCCACGCGATCCTGGATGGACAGCAGCTCGCCGGTGAGCACGAAGTCGGCCCCCAGCTCCTTGCCGATGGCCGCGGGATTGGCCACGAAGCCGCTCTGCTGGTCGGCGCGCTCCCCGCGGATCGTCTCGCGCTGCTCCTTGGAGGCCACCACGGCCACGCGGCCCGAGCGCACGAAGGCCCGCTCCAGGTCGTTCATGAAGGTCTTGGTGTTGATGTGTTCCGCCGTGCGGTTGACCACGCCATAGGCGATCACGGTGGGCCGCTTGCCGCCGTGGGCCGTGCGGAACTCGTTCACCCAGAAGGCCGTCAGGCTGTCGTCGATCATGGCCTGGGCCACCTGCTGCGAGTCGGTGTCGTTCCACTTGCCCGACAGGTCGGTCACCGTGCCCACTTCCTGGCGCGTCACGCGCTTGCCGCAGCCTACCAACGCCAACAGCAGCACCAGGATCGCCAGCGGGCCCAGCGTGCGCTTGAGTAGTCTCATGGCCAAATTCGTCCTCGTCGTCTGTGGGATGATCGCGGGTGTACCGGGCGCGAGCGCCGCTTGCCGGCCGGCCCGCGCCGGCATGTGCTGCGGCCGCATGGTTGCTTCGGCCGCACAGTGTGGCAAGGTACGATCACGATGCAAGCGGCCTGTTCCTTTATTCATCAACCATCGTGAAACTTCAAGTGCATGCGCCATTGTCCATCGCCCGCGGGATGCCGCCGGCAAGGACGATATTGCGACACACACGTCCAGGCCGCCACGACGCAGGACCGGCCGGAAACCGCACCTCGCCCGCCGCGCGGGCGCCACGGGTGGCGCTGGCCCTGCTGGCCGTGCTGGGGCTGCTGCTGGGCGCGGGCCGCGCCGCGGCCCAGGAGCGCCTGCTCCAGCGCAGCCTGCCCTCCGGGGAGACCGCCGGCGAGCCCCAGGCGCTGGCCCCGGGCCAGACGGCGGTGCTGCAGCAGACGCCCCTGCGCATCCAGGGCGCCACGTCGCTGCGCATCGTCTCGCCGGATCCGGAGCTGCGCGTGGTGCTGCGCTTCCGCACGGAGGCCGGCGCCCCCGCGGGCGACACGGGCGCTGCGCTGACCCTCACGGTGCTGGTCGATGCCCAACTGATCCCGCGGGAATATCTCTACCGGGCCGAATCCCAGGTCATCGAGGACGGCGCCCTGCGGCCCAGCCGGCGCTTCCGCCTGGATCAGGACCTGGTGACCGCGCTGGAGGGGGCGCCGGGCCGCGTGACGCGCATCGTCGTGCAGGACGACGCGGCCGCGGAGCTGCGCCTGAGCCTGCGCGAAAGCGAGCTGGTGCTGGAGGCGGTCACGCCCGCCTTCGGCGGCGAGCCCAGCGGCGGCACGCGGCCCTATTACCACGGCCTTCCGCTGCGCTTCATGGACGCGCCCCTGCTGGGCGCCGGCTACACCGACAACGGCTACGGCGAGCTGTGGATTGCCGATACCTTTGGCGCGCGCGGCAGCGTGTTCGTGGAGTCCAACGAGACCCAGACGCTGGTGCAGGGTCTGGTGCGTCAGCCCCTCGTGCGCTGGGCCGGCGTGGGCCTGTGGATCGAGGGCGGAGGTGCCTATCACAACCTGGACGCACCCACCGCCACCGTCGCGCAGCAGGAGGTGGTGGCCTGGGCGCTGGGCACCAGCCTGCATTGGCGCCGGGGCGACTGGGGCGCGGCCGTGCAGCTCTCGCTGATCAAGGACGAGGCCTTTCTGCTGCTGGAAGGCGGCTGGCAGGTCTTCGAGCACGTGGGCGCCCTGCTCACCTGGCAATCCTTCGCGGGCTACTCCGGCTTCGGCCTGGGCGCCGGCGTCCGCTTCTGAGCGTCCCAGGCGGGCCCGGGCCGGGGGGAGGCGACCCCTTTCCACACGCCGCGGGCGGCGCTCCCTTGCAGGGCAAAAAATAGTTTACTTCGACGCCAGTGGTGATAATCTTTCTCCCGTTGACCGAACGTTCGGTTTTGCGTGCGGCAATCCAGCATCGAGCGGATCGCCACGCATGGGCCGGGGAGCCGACGGGCGACGCCGCAGCGGCGCGGCCGCCCCGCACGCCGGCACATGCGCCCGCCCGGCGGGCATACGTACGGAGCCAGCATGGCGGCCAGCGTCACACCCCTCGGCGGCCACAAGTCCACCCGCGAGCGCATCGTGGATGCGGCCGGCAGCCTGTTCGCGGAGCGGGGCTTCTACGGCGCCAGCATCGGCGCGCTGGCCGGGGGGCTGGGCGTGGCCAAGGCCTCGGTGATGCACCACTTCAAGAGCAAGGACGCGCTCTACGACGAGGTCATGGCCCGCAGCGCCGCGGCGTTGCACGAACGCCTGCGGGCGGCCCAACGCGAGGCGGACGACAGCCGCGAGCGCATGCGCCGCCTGATCCGCGTGCTCTACGGATGGACCGAGGCGCGGCCGGATTTTACCAAGCTGGTGGTGCGCAACCTGCTGGATGACACACGCGAGAGCACCGCCGCGCGCTGGCATTTCGGGCCGCTGATCGCCGATCTGCTGGCCGCCATCGAGCAGGGACAGCGCGAGGGGGCGGTGCGCGCGGGCACGCCGCTGCTGGTGCTGGAGCTGATCCTGGGCCTGGCCTTCTACCATCTCATGGCCCGCCCCACCCAGGTGGCCATCCTGGGGCCCGAGCAGGCCGCCGCGCTGGCCGTGGACGAGGCGGCCCAGGTGTGCGGGCTGCTGGAGCGTGCCGTGCTGCTGGAGCCGCCGGCGGGCAAACGGCATTGATTGGCTGCGCGCGGCATGGCGCTGGGCAATCCATATAGTTCGGGCAATCCAACAGTTCATCGACGCGGGGGAGCGCATGGACACGTCGCAAATGTATCCATATCTCACGGGCATCCTGCAACGCGCCGGCAAGCAGGTGCAGTTGGGCGGGGTGGTCAAGGAGAACCAGGTTTTCGATTCGGCGGAGACCTCGGTGTTCAACTGGGATTACGCCGTCACCAATCCGCGCATGCGCCAGCTTTACGAGCGGGCCAAGACGGCCCAGTGGAACACGGCCGACCTGCCCTGGGACACGGCCGTGGACCTGGAGAGCAACGTGTTCGACATCGACCCGGCCTGGGCCAGCTCGGACTGGTTCCGCAAAATGTCGCGCAAGGAGCAGGCGCGGCTGTCCATCGCCTACAACACGAACCAGATCAGCCAATTCGTGCATGGCGAGCACGGCGCCCTGCTGGCCGCCGCGCAGCTTGTCGATGCGGTGCCGGACATCGACTCCAAGCTGTATGCCGCCTCCCAGACCTTCGATGAGGCGCGGCACGTCGAGGTCTTCTACCGCTACGCGCGCGACAAGCTGGGCGCGATGTACGACTGCACCCAGAACCTGTTCAACCTGATGCAGGCCATCACCATCGAGAGCCGCTGGGATTTCAAGTTCCTGGGCATGCAGCTCATCATCGAGGGGTTGGCCATCGCGGCCTTCGCCAACCTGCTCACGCGCTGCAACGAGCCCCTGTTCCGCAGCCTGATGCAGCTCGTGCTGCGCGACGAGGCACGGCACGTGGCCTTTGGCGTGATCGCCCTCAACGACTACTACAGCCGGATGAACGAAGCCCAGCGCCGCGAGCGGCAGGAATTCGTCTACGAGGCCTGCGTGCTCATGCGCGGGCGCCTGTTCAGCGGCGAGGCCTACGAGCGCATGGGCGTCAACCCGGAGCAGATCAAGGAGACCATGCGCCAGAGCGACGAGGTGCGCGACTTCCGCGCCAACCTGTTCTCCCAGATCGTGCCCAACATGAGGAAGGTGGGGCTGCTGGACGGCTGGCTGGCCGAGCGCTTTGCCGAAATGGACGTGCTGCACTTCAAGGACTATGACGCCGATGCGGTGCTGGAGAGCCTGATCCTGGGCCAGGGCATCAAGAGGGAGAAGTCGCAAGCGGTCTGAGGCGACGATGGCCGTCCAGCGCCTCCGCGCAACGCATCAGCGCAGCGGCGACGGCGTGCTCCCCGCGGGGCGCTCCGGCCGCGCGCCCGCGCCGCTTCCTGGCGGCGCGCCGGGATTTCCCGGCCCGGCCGGGCCGGAGTCGCCGCCCGGCGCATGCAGGCGCCAGCGCAGGGTCAGCAGCAGTTGCCGCCCCGGCGCGGGAAAATTCTCCAGCTCCGCATAGGTCTCGTTGGTCGCATTGCGCACGTCCAGTGCCAGCTCCAGCCCCCAACCCAGCGGCGCCGTGGCCCCCAGGTCCGTCACCTGGTAGGCGCGCAGGAAGCGCGTGTTGGCCGTGTCGACGAAGCGCCGGCCCTGGTATCTCGTGCCGGCCCAGGCGCTCCAGCCGGGCGCCGGCCGCCAGGCGAGCGTGGCGCTCCAGTGCTCGTCGGGCACGCCCGGCACGCGCTTGCCGTTGTCCCGCGGATCCAGCCGGTCGTTGGCCTCGATCAGCGCCGTCTGCCGCGTCCAGGCTCCGTCCAGATTCCATCCCCCCGGCGCGCGCAGATTCGCGGACAGCTCCAGGCCCTCGCTGCGCGTCCGCGAGACGTTTTCGAAGCGGAAGCGGTTGGGATTGTCCGCGCGCGCGGTGAGCACGATGGCCTCCTCCAGCACCTGTCGGAAGGCCTGCGCCTCCGCGTAGAAGGTGGGCTCCAGGTCCAGGAACAGCCCGGCCTCCTGGGAAAGGGACGCCTCGGGCCGCAGCGCCGGATTGGCCGCGGAGGGGCCCAGCTCCGAGCCCGGATCGAACAGCTCGTTCAGCGTCGGCGGGCGGTAGCCGGTGCCCTGGCTCACCTTGCCGCCCACCGGCCCCAGCACAAAGTGGCTGGCCGCCAGCCGATACGTGCCCTGCGCCGCGATGTCGCTGAAGGCGTCCTGGCGCAGCGCGGCCTCCAGCGTGCCACGCGGCAGGTGGGCCCGCCACTGGGCGTACAGCGCGCCCTGGCTGCGCGCGGCGTCGAACGTGTCGTCCACCAGGGCCTGCTGCTGGGCGCTGCCTCCCAGGCGCCACTGCTGGCGGCCCAGCCACAGCTCGCGCCAGGCGTCGCCGAATGCCTGCGACTCGCGCTGGTGCAGCAGCGGGGCCGCGGGCAGGGTGCGGTTTTCCGTGCGCGTCTCCTCGCGGTGCGCGCCGTTGAGGGTCAACCCCCAACGGTCCTCGCCGTCCAGCGGATGGACGTCGGCAAAGCCCAGCGCCACGCGGCGCTGCTCCTCGCGGCCGAAGGGACGCGGGTCCTGCACTCCGCCCAGGCCGTCGCGGCGCTCGGCCGACAGCTCGGCGCTCCAGCGCTGGTCCGCGCCGCGCCGCCAGTCCAGGGCGAGGGCGCTCAGTTCGCGCGCGTTGCAGCGCCGCAGGCGGTACACCCGCTCCACCACCGGCGCGCAGCGCTGGGCCGCCGCGCCGACGGACGCAGCCGTGCCTTGGGCCAGGAGCGGATCGAAGTAGAGATACTCGCCGTCGCTGCGCCGATGGTTCAAGCGCAGCGAGGCCACGCCGTCCCGCAAGGGTTCGCTCCAGGCGCCCTGCCATTCGCGATAGCCGCTCGTGCCCGCCGTGGCGGCCAGCTCCACCTGGCGGCGAGCCGCGCGGCGCGTGCGCACGATCACGGCGCCCGCCGCCGCGCCGGGGCCGTAAAGGCTGGAAGCCGCGCCGCGCAGCACCTCGATGGACTCCACCTGCTCCAGGGGCAGCCGCGCCAGATCGGCCCCCTGGCGGCCCTGGGCCCGGCCCTGGGCGGCGTCGCCGGTCTCCTGCCGCACGGGCACGCCGTCGATGATCAGCAACACCTGGTCCGGCCGGCTGCCGCGGATGCTCACCTTGGCGGGCGCCAGCGCATCGCCCGCGCGCACCACGGTCACTCCGGGCACCTCCTGCAGCACGTCGGCCACGGTCTGCTGCGTGTCGGCGAACTGCGCGCGGGAGATCACGGTGCGGCTGCCCGGCTGGTAGCCGCTGGAGGGCAACGGGGCCGCGGGTGCGGCGTCGGCCTCCGGACGCACCACGTCCTCGCCGCCTTCGATCACGATCACCTCCGGCGCGGGCTCGTCGGGCGAAGCCGCCGGCTGCGCCGCGGCGACGGCGGTGCGCAGGCTCAGACACAGCAGCAGCGTCGCCGCGAGCCGCCGGACCCGGGCACGGCTCCGTCCGGCTGGCCCGGCGCGCGACACACGGAGCGGCGCGCGGCGGAAACCGGGCTGGGCGCGCCGCGGCGACCGGGCTGGGCGCGGCATGGCGACCGGGCGGGGCATCACGGACGGAACTGCAGGGTCTTGCGCCACAGCACGCGCACGGGTCGCCCGCCCACCGTGGGCGGAGTGAAGGCCGCCAGAGCATAGGCGGCGCGGGCCGCCGCGCCGAAGCCCCAGTCGCCCGATTCGGACAGCACCTGCACGCGCCATACGCGGCCGTCGGCGCCGATCTCCAGTTCCAGCCGCGCCTCGCCCGCGATGCGCAGGCGCCGGGCGCGCGGCGGATAGGTCAAGGCGCCCAGGGACAGCAGGCGGAAGTTGCCGTCCAGCGAGGCCGCACCGGCCAGGGGCACGCCCTCGGTCCCGACGTCGGCATCCGGCTCGGTCACGGCACGCGGCGCGTCCTGCCGCGCGTCCTGCGGCTGGGGCCGTTCGGGAGCGGGCATGCTGCGCGGCTGCGCCGGGGACAGGCGGGCGCCCAGCGCCGCCTGCAGGGGCGGCTCACCAGCCGCGGCGCTGCCACCGGAAGCGGCACCGGGCAAACGCTCGACGGGCTCGCGTGCCGCGGCTGCGCGGGGCCAGGACGGCACCACCGCTTGCGCCGCATCGCGGGGCGCGGAGGGTGCCTCATTCGCCGCGGGGGATGCGAACGCCGCGGCATCGGGCTCGGGAAGAAGCCCGCCGCCGGAACCCTGCCGTGTCACGTCCGCTGCGGGCGGCTCCGCCGGCTCCGCGGCGGACGTGGCGGAGCTCTGCGCCGCGGCAGGGTCGGCGGCCGCCGCGCCGTCCAGCGCCGGATCAGCCGCGGGCAGATGCGTCAGCTCAAGGTGCAGCACGGGCGGCGCCGGGCGCTGCACCGGGTCGCACCACTGCAGGGCCGCCAAGGGCGCCAAGGCCAGCGCCACGCTGGCGGCCCAGCGGGTGCAGGCCGCCCAGGGGACGGCTTTGGCGTGTCGTGCGGCTTTTGTTATCATGGCTCTCGTGCCATCGGCTGTTGCGG
>JACQHH010000100.1 GCA_016199125.1 Candidatus Lambdaproteobacteria bacterium | reverse complement strand
CTGGCCTGCGACCTGCGCATCGCCTCGGACAAGGCCAAGTTCACCACGGCCTATGCCAATGTGGGGTTCGGAGGCGACTATGGCACCACCTGGCAGCTCACCCAACTGGTGGGCATGGCCAAGGCCAAGGAGCTGTTCTTCCTCACCGATGCCTTCGCTTCCGACGTGGCGGAGCGCTACGGGCTGGTCAACCGCGTCGTCTCCCACGACAAGCTGCTGGCCGAGACCCTGCAGATCGCCGAGCGCATCGCCGCGGGTCCCCTGGTCAGCTACCGTTACATGAAGGCCAACGTGAACATGTCCACGGTCTGCGACTTCCGCACCATGCTGGATCGGGAGGCCGAAACGCATCTGCGCTGCGGCGAGACGCAGGATCACAAGGAAGGGGTCAACGCCTTCATGGAGAAGCGCAAGGCCAACTACGCGGGGCGCTAGCCTTCCCCGCAGCCCCAGGTGTCGCCGCCGGCCCGGGCTGCGTTCCCCGCGGGTGCGCCGGGTGTTGCCGGGCCGCGCCACGATCGCGCGGCGTCCGCGCTCAGCTCACCAGCGACAGGTTGTAGCGCGGGCTGCGCCCGTCGTTCTTGCGGCGGAAGGTGGACAGGTAGATGCGCATCCAATAGTGCGCCTCCTCGGGCGTGCGCAGCTTCTCCAGCAAGGTGAAGCGGTCGAATTGCTTGCCTTCCGCCCGATGCTCGCCTTCCATGCGCTTGGGTGCCGTGGTGGTGCCGTAGTACACGACCTCTCCCCCGATCTCCAACGCATAGACCCAGAACACGTTTGCGCTTTTTTGCATACGGCCTCACGCCCCCACGTGTGTGCGCGTCAACGTCCCCCCTGCGCCATCTGATTGCACAGATGGCGGCCCTGCGCAACCCGGGTCTGGGCGGCGGCGCGCGCTTGCCGATGGGCCGTGAGCGGAGGCGGCGCGGGGAGCTGGGACAAGCCTCCGGCGGCCTGCGCAAGGCGGAATGCTCAGGGGCTCGCGGCGCCCGCAGAGGAGGGCGACGTGGCCGCGGTGGCCGCGCCGGGTTTGCCCGTCTTCACGTCCACCCACACGCCCTTGTTGTTTTCGATGAAGTTGATGACGTTGAAGAACGCGTCGATGTCGTGGAATTTTTGCACCAGCTCCGCGTCGGCCACATTCGTGCCATCGCGGCAGGTATGCTCCCGCTGCAGGTCGTTCTTGTAGTAATAGAAGCAGCCGTCCTGGACGTAGCCCGCGCGCTGGTAGCGTCGGAAATAGACCTGGCGCCGGGGCACGTCGCTGCGGAACAGGCTCATGCCAAGGAACGAGCTGCGGTAGCCGTATCCCAGGGCGTCCAGGATGGTGGGCGCCAGGTCGACATGCGACCCGGGCGTGGCGATCACGTGGCCCTGGCGCATGCCCTGCCGGTAGAAGAACAGCGGCGCGTGCAGCAGATAGTCGTTGATCTTGTGGGGCGAGGTCATCTGCGCCAGGCGATATCTGCAGCCCGTGGCCGTGTCGGAGGTCACTACCAGCATGGTGTCCTTGAACGCCGGGTTGGCCTCGAACCATGCCAGGAACTTGCCAAACTCCTCGTCGCCGAAGCGGTGGGCCTCCTGAGCCTCGTCGGGCAGCCGCCGCTGGTAGTCATTGGGAAAGAAGTAGGGCCCGTGCGTGGACACGGTGGCCACCACGGCCATGAAGGGTCGCCGGATCACCTCGATGTACTTGCGGGCAAAGGCGAAGATCAGCCGGTCGTCGATGATGTCGTTGGCGCCCGGCGCCGGGTTGAACCGGTAGTCCGGCTGCAGCTCGTTGACAACCTGCTCGCTGTCGAACATGCGCATGTCGCCGTTGTTGCGGAAGAAATCACGCAGCTTCTGCACCAGGGGGCCGCCCTTGTAGAACTCGATGGTGTAGCCGTTGGCTTGCAGCACCTCGTTCAGGCTGGGGTAGGTCTCCAGGTAGGCCGGCCCGTACTGCGACTTGACGAACGCCCCTACGGTGGAGAAGAGGATGTCGAAGGTGGACACCGAGGTGTACTGGCCCGTGATGTAGTAGTTCGGAAAATAGATCGCCTTGCGCTTCATGGCGTTGAGGTTGGGCGTCGTCTCATCGTCCAGGCAGGCGTCGGACACCGATTCCAGGATCACCAGGATCACGTTGTTGCCCCGGAACGGCGCCAGCAGCGGCAGCGCGGTGGGCCGGTGCTCCCGGTAGAAAGGATAGGGCTCCGGCACCGGCCCGTCGCCGAAGCCCAGGTTTGCCCGCACCAGGCGCAGCTCTGCCGCGGGCGGATAGTACGAGCCGATGAAGCGCTCTTTCTTGTCGTACAGGTCCTTGCTGGCGTATGCGTAATTGAACACCGAGAAGGCACGCGGATCGGATAGGTGCCGATAGGCATAGGTGTTGGCATACGTGTGCGCGATCAGCGCCGCCAGCAACAGCATGCCGTAGTGCGGCAGGCGCAGCCTCACGCGCGGAGCCCACAGCAGCAGTGCCGCGGACACCAGCGCGGGCAGCACAAACATCGCCAGCATCAGCGGTCGCGTCGCATTGCCCACTGCGTATTCGGCGCCCACCTCGTGCTGTCCGCTCCAGATCAGCAGATCCTCGAAGGACAACAGCCCGAAGAACGTCTCCGTAAACAGCGCATTCGTGTAGGCCCACGTGTAAATCCCCACCGCATACGCCGCGGCCAGCACGCGAAAGGCCCACAGGCTCACCCGCTGCACGGGCAGCAGCAGCAGGAAGAACACCGTACCCCAGGTCAGATCGAACAGCGGTCCGGACACCAGCGCCGACGCGGAGGGCAGCGCATGTGCGTTGCGCAGCGGCGTAAGCTGGTAGGTGAAGAAGTGGTACACCAGCGCCGGCAGCAGGATCAGACCGTACAGCACCCAGAATTGCCACCGTCCCGACAGCCTGTTCCAGAATCGATTCATCTCCGCGTTCTCCACTGGGGCATGATCCGGCACGCGCCGGCCGGGCGCGTGCCTGGGCAACAATTCATGGATGGAAGCGCTGCAGATCGAATGCGCCGGCCTCCACCTGCGGGGTGCGCCCGCAAAGGAGATCCGCCAGCACCTTGCCGGAGGCGCAAGCCAGCGTCCATCCCAGCGTGCCGTGCCCGGTGGCAAGATACAATCCCCCCGCGCCGCTGGGCCCCAGAATGGGCATTCCGTCGGGGCTCATCGGCCGCAGGCCGGCCCAGTGCGTGGTCCGCGCCAGGTCCAGCCCCGCGGGCACCAGGGCCTGCAAAGCGTCCAGCAGCGCGCGGCCGCGCACGGCATTGAGCGACGTGTCGAAGCGTGCGAACTCCGCCGTGCCGCCGGCGCGCAGGCGGTCGCCCAGCCGCGACACGCCGATCTTGTGGCGCTCCTCGTAGAGGCTCACGCTGGGCACGCGCCCCGGGTCGGACAGCGGTACGGTGACCGAGTAACCCTTGAGCGGATGCACGGGCAGGCGCAGACCCGCTTGCCGCGCCAGGGCCGGGCTGTAACTGCCCAGGCTCAGCACAACGGCCTCGGCCGGCAGCTCGCCGGCATCCGTGTGCACGCCCCGCACCGCGTCCCCCGCCAGGGCCAGCCCCCGTATTGTGCAGCCGTAACGGAACTCCACGCCCCGCTCCGCCGCGTGGCGCGCCAGGCCCTGGGTGAACTTGAGCGCATCGCCGCAGGCATCGTCCGGCGTATGAATCGCCCCCGCGATGGGATAGGCGCAGCGGGCCAGGGCCGGCTCGATGCGCAGGCAGGCTGCTGTGTCCAGCGGGTGCTGGGCCACGCCGTGGCGGGTCATGAACGCCGCATGTGTGCGGGCCGCATCGAAGACCCGCGCATCGTCGAAAATGTGCAGCAGTCCCGGAGCGTGTACGTCGTCGTCCAGGGCCGCCGCGGAGCGCAACTCGCGCAGCAGCGACTGGTTGTAGAGCGCCAGCTCGATCAGCCGTGCCGCATGGGTCTCGAAGCGCGCGCGGGTGCAGTTGCCCAGGAACCGCAGCAGCCAGCGCCACTGCGCCGGGTCGGCAAACAGGCGGAAGCGCAGCGGCGCATCCTCGCGGCTCAGCCATTTGAGCATCTTCAAGGGCACGTCGGGCCCGGCCCAGGGCACTGCGTGGCCGGGCGTGAGCAGGCCCGCGTTGGCGAAGCTGGTCTCCAGCCCGGCCTGCGCCTGGCGTTCCAGCACGAGCACCTCGCGGCCGGCCCGTGCCAGGTAATACGCGCAGGCCACGCCCACCACCCCCGCCCCCAGCACCACGGTCTTGGCCATCCTGCACTGCTCCGGGAGAGGCGGTCTGCGAATTGAACGCGCGGCAACCCGGCCCGCGCGCAACACGTTGGGTTTGCGCCGGGTCCGTGGCATGATGGCGCCCGCGGGAACATGTTACCGTTCATGCCGCGAATAAACGAGACCAGGAGTCATGCATGGACATCGGCATTTGTGTTGCCACCAAGATCGACGAGGTGGGCGTGGTCGCCCACGCGGAAAACCTGGGCTATTCCCATTGCTGGGCCGCCGACAGCCAGATGCTGTGGTCGGACTGCTACGCCTACCTGGCCCTGGCCGCCCAGCAGACCCGCCACATCAAGCTGGGCACGGGCGTCTCCATCGTGGGCACGCGCATCGCGCCCGTCACGGCCCACAGCATCGCCACCATCAACCGCCTGGCGCCGGGGCGTACCTTTCTGGGCGTGGGCACGGGCCACACGGCGCAGCGCCTGCTGGGCCAGCGTCCCGTGAAGCTCAAGGCCTATGCGGAATACCTGCGGGTGGTGCGCGCGCTGCTCCAGGGCGAGGAGGTGGAGTACACCGACCACGGCATCACCCGGCCCATCCGCTGGGATATGCCGGACTGGGGCTTCATCGACGTGGAGCATCCGGTGGAGATCTACGTCTCGGGCTTCGGGCCCAAGGCCCAAGCCCTGGCGGGCCAGTACGGCGACGGGGTGGTGGTCTCCATTCCGCCCAACCCGGGTGCCATGACCAAGGCCATGGCCAATGTGCGGGCCGGAGCCGAAGCGGCCGGGCGCAAGCTGCCCAAGACCTTCTACTCCTCGTCCCTGGCCATGGTCGTGGTGGTGGACAAGCCGGCGGAGCTGGCCTCCGAGCGCGTGATCAACGAATGCGGCCCCTTCGTCATGTCGGCGGTGCACTACATCTACGACAAGGTGCGCGACAGCGGCGGCGAGCCGCCCCCCATCCTGCGCAAGATGTGGAAGGAATACACGGCGCTGGTCGAGCAGGTGCCGCCGGAGCGCCGCCACATGCGCGTGCATCAGGGGCACTGCACGTACTTGGTGCCGGAGGAGGCCCGCTTCGTGACCCCGGAGCTGATCCGCAGCAACTGTGTCGCCGGCACCGCGGACGAGGTGCTCGAGCAGATCCGCACCCTGGATGGCGCGGGGCTGCATCAGCTCATGCTTATTCCCTCGCTGCAATCGCAGTTCAGCGTGCTGGAGAATTTCTCGCAAAAGGTCATGAAGCGGCTTTAACCTGCCGTTGCAGCGTGGCCACTCCGACTCGCCGCGCGCCGCGCAGTCCTGCGTTGCGCGCTGCGCGGGAAGGAGTGCTAGGATACGTGCGCGGCCCGCCGGGGGCCGCCCGGCACGCCGGCCCTTGGCCCCGTCCCGCCGTGGCATGACAGCACCGCCCGACCCCTCTCCCCCCGTGCCACCACTTGACGACAGGAGGTTTCATGGATTTTGGCATTTGCGTCCCGACAAAGATCGACGAGGTCGGCATCGTGGCCCATGCGGAAAACCTGGGCTACCGCTCCGCGTGGATTCCAGACAGTCAGATGATCTGGTCCGACTGCTACGCCACGCTGGCGCTGGCCGCCCAGCAGACGCGCACCATCAAGATCGGCACGGGCGTGTCCATCGTGGGCACCCGCATCGCACCGGTTACGGCCAACAGCATCGCGACCATCAACCGGCTGGCCCCGGGACGCACCTTCCTGGGCGTGGGTACGGGCAACACCGCCCAGCGCCTGATGGGTCAGCGTCCGGTGCTGCTCAAGGAATACGGCGAATACCTGCGCGTGCTGCGCGCCCTCCTGCACGGCGAGGAGGTGGACTATTCCTACAAGGGGCGCACCTACCCCATCCGCTTCCTCATGCAGGACGTGGGCTTCATCAACGTGGAGCAGCCCGTGGAGCTGCACGTCTCCGGCTTCGGCCCCAAGTCCCAGGCGCTGGCAGGCCAGTATGGCGACGCGTTGGTGGTCTCCATTCCGCCCAATCCGGGGTTCATGACCCGCGCCATGAACAGCGCCCGCGTGGGCGCCGAGGCGGCGGGACGCAAGCTGTCCGCGAAGTTCTACACCTCCTCCCTGACCACGGTGGTGCTGGTGGACAAGGAGGCGGAGCTGAAGTCCGAGCGGGTGATCGCCGAGTGCGGCTCGTTCGTGATGTCTTCGGTGCACTACATCTACGACAAGATCAAGGAATCCGGCGGGGAGCCGCCTTCGCACATGCGCGGCATGTGGAAGGAGTATTGCGCCCAGGTGGAGCAGGTGCCGCCCGAGCGCCGGCACATGCGCGTGCACGACGGGCACTGCACCTACCTGCTGCCCGACGAAGCCAAGTTCGTCACGCCGGAGATGATCAAGACCATCTGCATCGCCGGACGCCCGGAAGAGGTCATCGAGCAGATTCGCACCCTGGAAGCCTCCGGGCTGAGCCAGATCCTGCTGCTGCCCTCGCTGGAAACCCAGTACCGCGTGATCGAGGACTTTTCCGAGAAGGTCATGCGCCGCCTGTAGCCTGGGGCGCGCCGCCGGGCGCAGGGCGCGCTACCGTCCCGCCCGGGCCTGCTCGCGCAGCTTGAACTTCTGCACCTTGCCCGAGCCGGTCACCGGCAGCGCCTCCACGATTTCCACGCGCTTGGGAATCTTGTATCCGGCAATGCGGCCCTTGCAGAAAGCGGCGATATCCGCCGTGCCGGGCGGGGGCTGGCCCGGCCGCGGCACGATGAACGCCACGCCCACTTCGGTGAGCGCCTCGTCCGGGCAGCTCACCACGGCCACCTCGCGCACCGCCGGATGCTGAAGCAGGAAGCTCTCCACCTCCAGGGGGTCCACGTTCTCCCCGCCCACCTTGAGGATGTCCTTGTAGCGCCCCATGAGCACGAGGTGCCCGTCGTTGCGCAGGATGCCCATGTCCCCGGTGCTCAGCCAGCCCTGGGCATCGATGGCCTTGGCCGTCTCCTCGGGCTTCTTGTAGTAGCCGCGGGTGACCATGTAGCCGCGCACCTGGATTTCGCCCGGCTCCCCGTCCGGCTGACGTTGGCCCGTCTCCGGGTCGATCACGCGCAGCTCATAGCCCGGGAGGGGATAGCCGGAGGTTTCGCAACGCTGCTCGCGGGTGCCGGTGATGAAGCCCAGCGCCGCGCCGATGCCGATTTCCGTCATGCCGAAGCCGGAGACCGTGGGCATGAACACCTCCTGCGCCTGATAGGCCACCTCGGTGGAGCTGGCCATGCCGGCCCCCAGCACGCCGGTGCGCAGGCTGCTCACGTCCCGCGGGCGGGCCTGCTGCGCGGCGAGCATGGGCTTGAAGTTGAAATCGAAGCCGTGCACCATCGTGGCCCGCTCGGCCTGGATCGCATCCAGCGTCTGCTCGGCGTCGAAGGATTCCATGAGCACCATGCGCGCCCCGGTGTGCAGGCACATCAGCGGCCCCTCGAAGAAGGCGAAGACGTGGAACAGGGGCAGGTTGATCAGCATCACGTCGCGCGGTGTCACGGCCAGGCGGTTGGCCTGGTCCGTCACGTTGCGCAGAATGTTGTGGCAGTGCATGGCGCCCTTGGGAAAGCCCGTGGTGCCCGAAGTGTACATGATGTACAGCAGCCCGTCGGGGTCCACGGCGCCCGCGCGCGCGTCCAGCGTCTCGTCGCTCACCGCCCGCCCGCCACGCAGCACGTCGTCCCAGGAGATGGCGCCGGGCTGGGGCGACTCGCCCAGCAGCAGGATGTGGCGCAGCAGCGGCAGTGCCTCCGCCAGCGGTGCGTCAGGCCGCGGGGCCAGGCTGCCGGGGGCCAGCTCGCGCACCATGGCCAGGTAATCAATGGGCCCGGAGCGCTGGGCGCAGATCAGCGCCACGCTGTCGGACTGATCCAGGATGTAGCCCACGTCCGCCGTGCGCAGGCGGCTGTTGATGGGCACGAACACCGCGCCGATCTTGGCCAGGGCCAGCACGGCGAAGATCCACTCCGGGCGGTTGAGCAGCCACACGCCCACCTTCTCGCCCGGACGGATGCCCAGGGCCAGCAGCCCCTGGGCGGCGCGATCCACCTCGTCGGCCAGGGCGCGAAAGCTCCAGCGCCGCCCGGCAAACATCAGCGCCTCACGCTCGCCAAAGCGCGCGGCCGCCTGATCGGCCAGCCGTCCCAGGGTCTGCTTGTGGAACCACGCGCTCATGGTCTGGCTCGTCACGCTGCGGGTGGAAGGCACGGCGCCGGCGCGCCGGCCCGGTTGGAGGCTCCATCGTGCATCCCGTCGTGCCTGAATTAGCCGAGCGTGGTGCGGGATGTCAATTGCACGCGGGCGGCACCAGGACGGCGGTGCGGGCCGGCGGAGTCACCCGGCCAGCAGGCGCGCCGCGCCGTCGTAAAGCAGCTTGGCCCCGGCCAGCAGCACCAGGCCGTAGCACACGCGGTAGAACACCTCGGCATTGATGCGGTGGTGCAGGCGCATGCCCAGCACCATGCCCAGGGGCGCCAGGGGACTCAGCACCGCCGCGGCGCCCAGGTTGCCCAGGTTGAGCTGGCCCAGCAGGCCGTAGGGCAGCAGCTTGACCAGGTTCACCACGGCGAAGAACACCACGGCCGTGCCGGTGAACAGCGTCTTGTCCAGGCGCAGGGGCAGCAGGTACACCGAGATGGGCGGGCCCCCGGCATGGGCCACGAAGCTGGTGTAGCCGCTGACCGCGCTCCAGAAGCCGCCCTTGAGCACGCTGCGTTGCGCGGGCGCCGCCCCGCCACGGCGGGGGGCAAACCAGTGGTGCAGCGTGAAGGCCACCGCGATCAGCCCGATCAGCACCTTGAGCCAGGCCTCGTCCACCAGTCCGAAGGTCAGCGCGCCCAGGGCGATGCCCACCAGGGCCGCGGGCAGCATGACGGCCATGTGCCCGCGATCCCAGCGGTTGCGGTAGCCCAGCAGACCCACGGCGTCCATCACCAGCAGGATGGGCAGCATGATCCCGGCGGCCTGGGGCGTGGGCATGGCCAGGGACATGAGCGGCACGGCCACGATGCCCAGCCCGGTGCCGAACCCGCCCTTGGAGATGCCCGTGATCAGGATCGCCGGCACGGCCGTGGCGTAGAACCAGGGATTGCTCAGCATGCGGCGCGCTCCGCCGCGGCCGGGCATGCCCCCACCGGCACGTTCGCGGATGACAGAGACCAGGTGCCGCGCCGGGCGGTGGGTCGCGACGGGGAACCCTGTGGACGGGGGTCGGTCATGAGCGGCTTTTCCATTGCACGGCGCGGGATTTTTGATCAGGATGGGCGCACACCATGGCGTGGGCCGATGCGCGGCACCTTGGCGGTTTCCGCCGACGAGGCCGCCATGGCCGCGGTGCCCCGCGCCCCCATCCAACGTTTCTGGTCAGCCCGAGGTGCACGCATGATCGAGCAACAGCTTAACATCAAGACCCGCGATGGGGACATGAGCACGTTCATCACCCACCCGGAGCGCGGCGGGCCGCATCCGGTGGTGATCCTCTACATGGACGCGCCGGGCATTCGCGAGGAGCTGCGCGACATGGCCCGCCGCATCGCGACCGTGGGCTATTATTGCGTGCTGCCCAACCTGTTCTACCGCTGGGGCGGGCCGAGCTTCGCCACCGTCAACCGCGATGCGCAGACGCAGCAGGCCATGCTGGACACCATGGGCAAGCTTTCCAATGCCATGGTCGTCGAGGACACACGCCACATCCTGGCCTACACGGCCAGCCAGGCGGCCGCATCCAAGGGCCCGGTGGGGTGCACGGGCTACTGCATGAGCGGTCAATTCGTGCTCACGCTGATGGGCACGCTGACCGACCACTTCGTGGCCGGCGCGTCGCTGCACGGCGTGAAGCATGTCACGGACAAGCCCGATTCGCCGCACCTGCTGGCCGACCGCATCAAGGGCGAGCTGTACTTCGGCTTCGCCTCCGACGATCCGCACGTGCCCCCGGCAGAAGTGGAAGCCCTGCGCAAGGTGCTTGCCGAGAAGCGCGTGGCCCACGAGATCGAGATTCACCCGCAAACCCAGCATGGCTACGTGTTTCCGCAACGCCCGGTGTACAACAAGGCCGCCGCGGAACGGCAGTGGGAGCGGGTGTTCGCCCTGTTCGAGCGCAAGCTGAAAAAGGCTGCCGCCAGGGCCGCCTGACGACACCCCGCGAACGGCTTGGCCCGCCGTGTGGCCAGGAGTTTGGCGGCCCTTAGCCGCCGTGGAGCTACATCTTTTCCATGAGCTGGCGGGCCACGTTTTCCATCACCCGATACTGGGAGGAGATGGGCGGGGCGAACATGACCTCTTGCAGCCCCTGCCGCTCCAGCTCCCGCAGTTGCTCGCGCACCTCCTCCACCCGACCCACGATGCAGGTGGCCTTGATCAGCTCCGGCGTCACCATGCGCGCCTCCTCGGGGTCGAGCCCCATGTAGTGGTTGTGGTGCAAGGCGATGTGGCGCCGCTCAAGCGGCACGGGCTTGACGAAGTCGGCGTACTGCT
Organism: Candidatus Lambdaproteobacteria bacterium; assembly: GCA_016199125.1. Classification (GTDB taxonomy): domain Bacteria; phylum SAR324; class SAR324; order SAR324; family JACQKK01; genus JACQHH01. The sequence continues at coordinate 6,544 of JACQHH010000100.1, read as the reverse complement.
TCCAGATGCTCTTCACGTAATCCGGCGGATCGCCGCCCTCGCGCGTCACCTTGTCGTAGACGTAGTGCACCGTGGCGAAGATGGACGGGCCGAAGTCGCGCACGACGCGCTCGGAGTTGATCTGCTCGCCGGGCTCCAGGATGACCAGCGTCACCAGCGCCCCCGCATAAAAATCCTTGAGGGTGCGGCCAACCCGCTTGGCGCCCGCGCGCACGCGCTCCATGGCCGTCGAGACGGGTCCACCGCGAGGCAGGGAGACGATCAGCCCGTCGCACAGCTCGCCGGCCAGGGCCTGGCCCTTGGGCCCGAACGCGGAGATCATGATGGGGATGTGCTGCGCCAGGTTCACGAAGCGCGCTTCCTGCATCAGGATCTGGATGGGCTTGGTGACGCCATGGTAGGTATACAGGATTTCCTTGCCGTCCAGCAGGTCGCGCACCTGGCGCAGGTAGAGCGCGAAGTCCTGCATGCGGTAGGGTTTCTGTCCCATCAAGCTCATGGCCGTGTTGCCCGTGCCCATGCCCAGCATGGTGCGCCCAGGCGCCAGGCGGGCGATGGTGGCGATGCTGGTGGCGGTGACGGGGGCGATGCGCGTGCCGGGAATGGCCACGCCGGTGCCCAGCATGATCTTGCGCGTGCGCTGGGCGGCCAGCGCCAGGTAGGCGTACACGTCGCACCAGATCATCTGGCTGTCGGCCACCCAGGCCCGCTTGTAGCCCAGGTTTTCCGCGTGCACCACGTAGCCCACGTCGTCGATCTTGGTCGGCACCACCACCGCGAAATCCATGTCGTTCCTCGCCTGGTTGAGTGGCGCCCGGCCGCGGGAAGCGAGCCGTCTGCCCGCACCGCCCGCAGACCGATCGGCGGATGGTACCCCGCCGGCCGCGCCGCAAAAGGGTTCTACTGTCCCAGGTACGCCGCGCGCACCTGGTCGTTTTCCAGCAGCCGCGCGCCCGTGTCGGCCAGCACGACCTTGCCGGTCTCCAGCACATAGCCGCGATGGGAGATGCGCAGGGCCATGCGCGCGTTCTGCTCCACCAGCAGCACGGTGGTGCCGCCGGCATTGATGCTGCGGATGGCCTCCACCACCTGCTTGATGATCAGCGGGGCCAGGCCCAGCGACGGCTCGTCCAGCAGCAGCAGCCTGGGGCCCGACATGAGGCCGCGGCAGATGGCCAGCATCTGCTGCTCCCCGCCGGAGAGCGTGCCGCCCAGTTGCCCGCGGCGCTCGGCCAGCCGCGGAAAGAGGGCGTGGGCCTGCTCCAGGCGCTTGCGGATCACGTGCTCGTCGCGCACCTGGTAGGCGCCCAGCAGCAGGTTCTCCCGCACCGTCATGTCCGGAAAGATGTTGCGGCCCTCGGGCACCTGGGCGATGCCCAGCGACAGGATGCGGTGGGGTTCGGTGCGGGAGATGTCCTCGCCGCGAAAGCGGATCGTCCCGGCCACGGGCCGCAGCAGCCCCGAAATGGTGTTCAGGATCGTGGTCTTGCCCGCGCCGTTGGCCCCGATCAGCGAGACGATTTCGCCCTCGTTGACCGTCAGGTCGATGCCCTTGAGGGCATACACGCGGCCATAATAGACCTCGATGCCGGAGAGTTCGATCACAGCTCCAGGTCCTCGCCCAGGTACACGTTGATCACATCCGGGTTGCGGCTCACCTCCTCCGGCGGGCCCTCGGCAATCTTCTGGCCGTAGTTGATCACGGCGATGCGCTCGCAGATGCCCATCACCAGCTTCATGTCGTGCTCCACCACCAGCACGGTGATGCCCTGGTCGCGGATGCGCTGCACGGTCTGCATGAGCACGGACGTCTCCTCGGCGTTCAGCCCCGCGGCGGGCTCATCCAGCAGCAGCAGCCGCGGCTCGGCGGCCAGCGCGATGGCGATCTCCAGATGCCGTTGGTGGCCGTAGGGCAGGTTGCGCGCCTGGATGGATTCCGCCGCCGCCATCCCCAGCAGCGCCAGGATGCGTCGCGCCTTGTCGTCCGCCGCGCGCCGCTCCCGGCGCTCGCCCGGCAGACGCAGGATGGACTGCAGCGGCGTGCCGCGGGTGCGCGCAAAGCAGCCCACGCGTATGTTCTCCAGCGCGGACAGGTCGGCGAAGACGCTGGTCTTCTGGAAAGTGCGCACCAGCCCCAGTTGCGCGATGCGCCAGGCCGGCTGGGTGTGGATGGGCGCCTCGTTGAAATGGATCTGCCCCGCCGAGGGACGCATGAAGCCCGTGATCACGTTGAACAGCGTGGTCTTGCCCGAGCCGTTGGGGCCGATCAGCCCGAAGATGGCCCCCTGCGGCACGCTCAAGTCGAAGTGCGAAAGGGCCTGCAGGCCGCCGAAATGCTTGGAGACGTCGCGCAGGTGCAGGATGCTCATGGGCGGCCCTCCCGGCGCAGGCGCTGCCACTGCTCCTCGGCCCAGCCCACGATGCCCCGCGGCATGAAGACGATGCCCGCCACCATCAGCACGCCGAAGATCACCAGGCGCCAGAGCTGGGCCGCGCGCAGCAGCTCGGGCAGGATCGTGAAGACCACGGCGCCCACGATGGGCCCGCTGAGCGTGCCCTGGCCGCCGATGATGACCATGGTGAAGGTGGTGATCACGAAGTAGAAGCTCTCCAGGTCCGGGCTGACGATGGTCACGTAGTGGGCATAGGCACTGCCCGCCACCCCGGCGATCATTGCGCTGACCACGAAGGCCAGCAGCTTGTAGCGGTACGTGGGCACGCCCACCGATTCAGCCAGGTCCTCGTTCTCGCGGATGGCCAGGAAGGCGTCGCCGGTGCGCGACTGCACCAGGCGCTGGCAGACCAGCGTGACCAGCACCGCGAGCACCAGCATCAGATAGTACCAGGACACCGAGCCGTTGATACGGTAGGGCGTCATGCCCGGCAGGGCGATGGTGGGGCTGGGGATACCCGGAATGCCCATCGGCCCGCGCGTCAGCTCCACCCAGTTGTTCAGCACCAGCCCCCCGATTTCCGCGAAGGCCAGCGTGACGATGGCGAAGTACGGGCCCCGCAGCCGCAGGGAGGGGATGCCGATGAAGAAGGCCAGCACGCCCGTGAGCCCGATGGCGCCGGCCAGCCCCACCCAGAAGCTCTGCCCCCAGTTCACCGAGAGCAGCGCCGAGGCGTAGGCGCCCATGGCGAAGAAGATCAGGTAGCCGAAGGGCAGGTAGCCCACGTAGCCCATGGTCAGGTTCAGCCCCTGGGCCAGCATGACGAATACCATGGCCAGGATCATCAGATGGCGCGGATATTCGCCTTGCAGCAGATGCGGCAGCAGCACCAGCAGCGCCGCCAACAGCGGCCATTTCCAGCGCAGCACGGCGTTCATCGCAGCCCCATCCGCCGGCCCAGCAGGCCCTGCGGCCGCAGCAGCAGCACCAGGATCATCACGATCAGCCCGAAAGCGTCCTTGTATTCCACAGTCAGGTAGGCGCCGCCCAGGCTTTCCGAGACGCCCAGGATCAGCCCGCCCAGGAAGGCCCCCGGCACGCTGCCCATGCCGCCCATGATCACCACGGCGAACGACTTGATGATCAGCAGGTTGCCCATCTCGGGCTCGATGCTGAACACCGCCCCCACCAGCGCGCCTGCCGCGGCCGACATGGCGGCGCCCAGAAAGAACGTGACGCGGTAGATCTGCTTGACGTTGATGCCCATCAGCGCCGCCGTGTTCTGGTCGGTGGCCACGGCGCGCATGCCGCGGCCCACGTTGGTGCGCTTGAGGAACTGAGTCAGCAGCACGATCATCGCCACGCCGAAGACGATCAGGAACACCTTCTGCTGGGTGAGGAAAAGCACGTCCTGCACGTTGATGAACTTGCGTGCGATGGGGCTGGCCAGGCGCAGGGGCTCGGGGCCGAAGCCGATCATCACCAGGTTGTCGGTGATCACCGCCAGGCCGAAGGTGGACAGGATGAACACCAGGTGATTGCGGCCCAGCAGCGGCCGCACCGAGAGCCGCTCGAACAGCAGCCCCACCAGCCCCACGGCGACCATGGCGAAGACGATGGCCACAAAGTAGTTGCCCTGCGCGCCGGAGACGAACACGTACGCGGCATAGGCCCCCAACATGTACAGGCTGCCCTGCGTCATGTTGATGATGTGGAAGATGCCGTAGATCAGCGTCAGCCCGATGGCCACCAGCGCATAGGTCATGCCGATGACCAGCCCGTTAGCCAGTTGCGTGACGAACAGTTCCATGAGCCCTGTGCCGCGGAGGCCGGGCCACGGGCGGGCCCGCGGCCGGTGCACGGCCGTGTGGCGGCGCGCGGAGGCGCCGCCGGTGGGTGAGCCTTAGTTGACGGGGCGGAATTCGCCGTTCTTGATGCGCACCTGGATGGCGCCCAGGTTCGCCTGGCCCGTGCTATCGAACGTGAAGCGGCCGTTGACGACATTCATGTTCGTCTGGCGCAGCGAGGCGGTGAGCTTGGCCACGTCGCCCGCAGTGCCGGCACGGTTGATGGCATCGGCCAGCACCATCACGGCGTTCCAGCCCATGCTCGCGAACTCGTTGCTGGGCTCACCCCCGTATTTCTTGGCGTAGGCGGCCAGGTAGCGCTGGTTTTCCGCCGTATCCAGGAGCTTGGTCCAGGTGACGTTGGCGTAGATGCCTTCGGCGTTCTGTCCGGCCAGCTCGATGAACTTGCTGTCCGCGAAGTTCGTGGAGCCGAAGATCACGGGCTTGAAGTTGATCTCCTGCATCTGGTTGACGATCATCGCGTTCTGCGGAATGCGCGCGATGATGTACACGGCGTCCGGCTTGCGCGCCTTGATGCGGGTGAGAATGGTGGTGAAGTCGCGCGCGTCCTGCTCGAAGAAGTCCGTGCTCACCACCTTGGGTCCGTCGCTCATGGCCTCCAGGTTGGCCGCGACGGTCTTGATGTCGCCCCGGCCGAAGTCGTCGTTGATGGAGAGCATGGCGATGCTGCCCTTGCCGATCTTCTGCTGCATGAACGCCGCCCACTCCTTGCCCAGGATGGCGCTGTTGGAGCAGGTGCGGAACAGGCGCGGATGACCCTGCTCGGTGATGTTGGGGGCATAGGAGATGGGCACCAGGTGCACCACGTCCGCCTGCTGCGTCACGGGCAGGATGGCCAAGGTGGTGGAAGAGCACATGGAGCCCATGAGGATCTTCAGGCCCTGCTGGTCGATCAGCTTCTTGGCCGCGGAGACGGTTTCCGGCGGGGTGCAGCGGTCGTCTTCCAGCATGTACTTGAGCTTGCGGCCGCCCAGCACGCCACCCTGGCTGTTGACCACGTCCAAGCCCAGATCCACGCCCTTGACGAAACTCTGGCCCACGAAAGCTCCCTGGCCCGTGATGGGCTGGATCAGGCCAAACTCGACGTCCTGGGCCGCCGCGGGCATGACCAGGCCCAACAGGAAGGTCGCGGCGATCAGTAGCCGCGTGCCGACAGTCGCATTTTTCATGGAGCGCTCTCCTCAACCCGAATGGAAATCTGCGGACGACCCTCCGGCGCGCCGTCACGGCACACCGCGAGGCGCACGGCCCGCTTGGCCGGATCGTGCGCAAGACCAACGTCAGTTGGATTCCTCCCCCAGTCCCCGGGGCGGCGTTTTCCGGGGATGCCTGACCCGGAAAACACTACGACACGTACGCCAATGGCCCGAGACGGTCAACCGTCCCGGGCGCTCCAGCGGCGCGCCCGACCGGCAGCCACGGTCACGTGTAGCCGCGACGCGCCACAGGATGCCGCCGCGCAAACCCCGCGCCTGGCGCTGCGCGCCGCTCAGGGCTCCAGGCGGGTGCGGATGTCCATCTCGGAATGCAACGTGCGGTGCACCGGACACTTGTCGGCGATGGCCAGCAGGCTCTGGCGCTGAGCCTCGTCCAGCGGGCCTGTGAAGCCGATCACGCGTTCGAAGCGGTCGATCTTGCCCTCCTTGGTTTCGCACTCGGCGCAATCCTCGGCGTGAATCTTCTCGTGGTGCAGCTTGACCGAGACACGCTCCAGCGGCCATTGCTTGCGCTCGGCGTACATGCGGATGGTCATGGCCGTGCACGAGCCGAGGCCCGCCATGAGAAAGTCGTAGGGGGCCAGACCCGTGTCCGTGCCGCCATACTTTTCCGGCTCGTCCGCCAACAGGATGTGCTTGCCCAGGCGGATCCGGTTGGCATAGGCGCCGCGTCCGGTCTCCGTGACGCGCATCCAGCCGTCCTCCGGCGGCGGCTCCGCCGCGGCGGCGGATGCCGGGGAATCCGCCACGGGCGCCGGCGCGGCCTCGACTGCCGGCAGGTAGCGCGAGACCCAGCCCATGATGGCCGTGGCCACGTATTCCGCATCCGCCTTGCGGGTGAGCAGGTGGTCGGCGCCGTCCAGGCTGATGAAGCTCTTGGGGTGCTTGGCCGCCTGGAAGATCTGCCCTGCATTGTCGATGCTCACCGTGTTGTCCAGGGGCGCATGGAAAATCAGCAGCGCCTTGCGCAGCTTGCCGATGGCTTCGCGCATGGGCACGGCGGCAATGTCGTCCAGGAACTGCTTCTTGATGCGGAAGCTGCGCCCGGCGATGGTCACCTCCGCCT
>JACQHH010000099.1 GCA_016199125.1 Candidatus Lambdaproteobacteria bacterium | reverse complement strand
CTCGCCGCGGTGGCTTCACGCAAAGCAGCGCCCGGCCATCTCGCCGATCAGCTCGGCCACGGCCGGGGCATGGGTGGCGGTCATGGCGTGGGTGCCGCCCTCCAGCGTGCGCAGCTCTCCCCGCGGCACGCAGGCGGTGACGGCCTGGGCGATGCGCAGCGAAACCTGGGGGCTGCGGCTGCCGTAGACCGTGAGCACCGGATAGGCCAGCTTGGCCAGGGCCTCGCGGGAATGGGTCTCGTTGAAGGAGGCCTGCACGTCCAGCGCATTGGCCGGCGCCCCGGCCACCAGCGCGCCCTGTACGGCCTCCGGCATGCGGGCAAAGGCGCCCGCGCCGAACCAGAAGTCCACCATGCGCTCCACCGCGCGGTGCTCGCCGCCGGTGACCCGTGCCACGTAGTCGTCGAACACGGCCCGGGTGGGCGCAAAGGCGTCGTCCCCCAGCAGCGCCAGCACCTTGAGGGCCACGGGCTCGAAGAGCACCAGTCCCACCACGGGCACGCGGCCGCGCAGGGCCACCTGCAAGGCCACGTTGCCGCCGTAGGAATGGCCCACCAGCAGCAGCGGGGCGCCCAGCGAGGCGGCCAGCGCCTCCACATCGTCGGCCACGTCGTCGGTGCGTGGCGGGGACGCGGCCGGACGTGGGTCGCTCCGGCCATGGCCCGGCATGTCCGGCGCCACCACGCGGTAGCGGTCTTCCAGGCGCCCGCGCACGTCGCGCCAGTTGCGCGCGGCTCCCGGCGAACCGTGCACCAGCACGATGGCCGGCCCGTTGCCGCCATCCTCCCAGGACAGGCGTCGCCCCCCGGCGCGTTCAAAGAGTTTGCTGGCCATGGCCCCTTTTCCGCTCCGCCGCGGCAGGCAGGTTGAATGGTGCATGGAGCGCCGCCCGCACGAATGGGGGCGGCCGCGCCGCTGGTCAAAAGTCCGTGCTGGTTTGCTCGTCGATGGCCGGCAGCACCTCGCTCTCCGTGGCCGCCGCGGCTTCCCACTCGCGGAAGCGGGGGTGGGCCAGCAGCGCATCCACGTAGGCCCGGCAACGCGGATGCGCCTCCAGGGGCACCTGGTAAGTGCGGAAGCGCGTGGCCACGGGCAGGAACATGCAGTCGGCCATGCTCCAGGCCCCGAACAGGTAGGGTGCGCTGGCCGCATCGGCCTTGGCCAGGCAGTCCTCCCACAGCTCCAGGATGCGGCGGATGTCGTCCTGCGCCGCCGCATCGGGCGCGTGAGCCGGGCCCAGCGGCCCAGGCGCGCGCCGCAGGTCCATGGGCAGTTGCGCGCGCAGCGCCATGAAGCCCGCGTGCATCTCGGCGCTCACGGCCCGGGCCAGGGCGCGCTCAGCTCGCGCCGACGGCAGCAGCCGCCCCTGGGCGTAAGCCTCGTTGACGTACTCCAGGATGGCGATGGACTCGTGCACCGCCAGCTCCCCGTCAATCAGCACCGGCACCTTGCCCGCCGGAGAGTGGCGCAGGATATCGGCCTTGTAATCGCCGACGTGCAGCGCAATGCGCTGTTCGCGGAAGGCCACGCCCACGCTGGCCAAGCCGATCCACGCGCGCAGGGACCAGCTCGAGTAGCGCCTGTTGCCGATCACCAGGGTGCGTTCGGGCATGGCGTCCAGTGCGTCGGGTGAGCCGGCGCCCACGAGGGGGAGCGCCCGGCAAGGCGGCGCGGGGCCGTCGATCGCCGCTGCGCCGCGGAAGCACGTGCATAGCACGATTGCCCGGCGCTGAGCCAGATGCCGCCGCGGCGCAAGCGGGTTCGGCGCGCCGAGGCAGCCGCAAGGCGGGCCGGCACCGACCCGCGGGACGGCCCGCCGGGCCGCGCGGGCCCCGGCGCTTTGTGCTGACCCTGCGCGCGGGGTAGAATTTTCTTGCACGGCATCGTCCGCTGGGCGGTGTCGAGGGACAGGATTGTTCCAGGGCCGCGCGGCCCGCGCCGCCGGCTCCGTCACCGCCGCGGCGCCGCTGCGCGTGCGTTGCGCTCACCCCCCATTGCAGGAAGGACCCCGCCCATGGCCGCACCGCAGTCCGGAATTCTGCCCCCCGGCAACAGCCACGCGCTGTTCGTGACCCTGCTGCTGAACGCGGGCAGGAGCGCCATGGCCCAGGCCGGCGCCGCCTGCCGCGCGGTGCCGCGCCTGACCCGGGAGCTGGCCGCCACCTGTCCCGAAGCCCAACTGGGCAGCGTGGTGGGCATCGCCGCGCAGGCCTGGGAGCGGCTGTTCACGGGTCCCCGCCCGCGGCACCTGCATCCCTTCGTGGCCCAGCACGAGGGCGAGCGCCACGCGCCCGCCACGCCGGTGGACGTGCTGCTGCACATCCGCTCCGAGCGCGCGGACGTGAATTACCTGCTGGCCAAGGCCGTCATGAGCGCCTTCGGCAAATCCGTCGTCGTGGCCGAGGACATCGCGGGATTCCGCTACCTGGACAACCGCGACCTGACCGGCTTCGTGGACGGCACGGCCAATCCCCAGGGCGAGGAGCGGGCCGCGGTGGCCCTGGTGGCTGACGACCCGCCCTTCGCCGGCGGCAGCTACGTGCACCTGCAGCGCTACGTGCACAACCTGGCGGCCTGGGAACAACTGCCCGTGGCCCAGCAGGAAAGCGTGATCGGGCGCACCAAGGCCGGCGACGTGGAACTGGACGACGACAGCAAGCCGCCCACGGCCCACATCGCGCGCGTGGAAATCGAGGAGCAGGGCGAGGAGCTGGAGCTGCTGCGCCACAGCATGCCCTACGGCGGGGCGCGGGAGGCGGGTCTGGTGTTCGTGGCCTACGGGCGTTCGCCCCATGCCTTCGAGACCATGCTGGCGCGCATGATCCACGCCGACGCGGCCGGCCACTACGACCATCTGATGCGTTACACGCGCGCGGTGACCGGCGCCCTCTGCTTCGCCCCGCCGCTGGATTTCCTGGACGGCTGAGCCCCGCTTCCGCAAGTGTGCACTGAAATTACACCGGAATTACGCCATATTCTAACAGACATTAGTTTATTTTATTGTCAGCGGAACGCCGTTTTTCTACAATCGAGCAGATTGTCGGCGACCGCAGACGTCCAGACGAGCCCCGCTGAGAGATTCGGCGGGCGCACCCCCGCTGATTGTCAGCGCGTCCAGGGAAGTGCGGTGCCCACGGTAGTTCCGCGCGGCATCCGTTCCCGATCGTCCTCCCTGCAGCCGCCACGTGTTGGTGCATTCCTCCGGTTTTCGTTGGGAGCAGCCGGATGTCCACGCGTGGTTCCATTCACCGTCGCAGTGTTCCGCTCAATTCGCTTGCGAATTGCCGGGTTCGCCCGGACTCGCCCGGCCATGCCTGGATGCGATGTGGCACGGAGGTCGTGATCCATCACCCCGCAGGCGCGCACGACGTGTCCCGAGCGCTGCATGCAAAGGAGAACATATGAAGTGTATGCGCGCGGTTTTCACATGGGCAGTAGCACTTGCGGCGCTGTTTGCGCTCGGCTGCGCCGCCACGGAAGAGAAGAAGGACGAGAGCACGGGGGGCACGGTCACCGTGTCAGGCAACATTCTCTACGGTGGCACGATCACGGCCGCCGATTTTCTCATCGGCGTGTTCACCCAGGCCGCTTGGGACTTGGACCAAAGCGATCCGTTAATCTTGACCTCCGTGCCCGCGGCCGCCTCGGCGCCCTATTCGGTCACCGTGGACGCCGACCTGGGCGGCATCGTGGTGGCTTCGTTTTACGACCTGAACAGCAACACGACTCCTGACTCCGGCGAGTACGGCGGCTACATGTCGGCCACGGTGGGCTCCTCCAGCCTGACCGGGGTGGACG
>JACQHH010000088.1 GCA_016199125.1 Candidatus Lambdaproteobacteria bacterium | reverse complement strand
GGCCGCGGCACATTCATCGCTGGAGGCGTCGGCCACCGAGCGGTAACGATAGCGCGGCCCGCGGTGCAGGCCGGCGCCAATGGCGCCGTAGTCTCCCTGCTCCGCCCAGCTCCAGGGCCCCGACACGAAGCGGCTGCCCAGCGCCGCTTCCTGGCGCGCCAGCTCCGGCGCCTCGTCGCCCGGCAAGGGCACGGCGGTCACCGCCAGCATGCGCAGCGGCAGCGGCGAGGCCACGTAGCCCTCCGGCAGCGGCACGGGCGGAAAAGGCATGCGGATCACGCCGGGCCCCAGGGCCAGCCAGTGTTGCCCGTCGTGCAGCAGCTCCCAGGGATAGGCTTCCCAATCCGCCGGCACCTGCAGCAGCAGAGGCGCGCGCCCATCCAGCCGCCCGAAGCGCCCCTCGGGAAACAGCGTGCCGAACAGCATCTGCCCGAATTGCCGCAGAAAATCAGTGACTTCGCGGCGCCGTGCCAGGGGCAGGGATTGCAACGCGAGATCGATCCGGATGGTGCGGTAGGCTTCCAGCCCGGCTTGTAATTTGGCCAGGGGAGGAGTAAGCGGATGGGACAGACTCAGGAATGGAAACTCGACCCGATCGGCTGCGAGCCGGACGAGATTCGCCATCGGCAGGTATCCTACGTAACTGAACCGGCTCTGCCCAAACCCCGGCAGACGGCACGGCTGTGCGATTCCCTCCGCACGCGATGTGCTGCGAGACCAGTCGGCTGCTGGAGACACCATAACGAAAGCATATAAGTAAATCAATACTTTAGGCTCGCCCCCGCGCTGTGCGGGGTGAGGGGCCGTTCACCCGATCCCAACCCCGGCGCAGGAGCGGCCCCCACGTCTCACCGCGAGAGGCGCCGGCCCCACCCCACTCCGAGGCCGGAATGGCCGACGATTCAAAAGTCATCTCGCTGCAGCGCCACCTCGACAAGCGCGAAGGCGGCGTAGCGCGCAAGGGCCTGGCGGGCGCCGACCCGTCTCCGGAAAAGCTGCCCGGGCAGCTCATCTGGCTGCACTGCCCCGTCTGCAACACTTACGAATTCACTGAACTGCCCATCCCCGGAGGACGCCGGCACCGGGTGTGCGGCGCGGTCGTGGAAGAGGTGGCGGTGGACATCGACGTGCGCGCCGAATTCACCATCGCCGAGCTGAACCTGATGCGGCTCAAGGAGCTGCGGCAGATGATCGGCGAGCACATCGCGCGGGTGGAAGAGTATAAGGTGCGCCTGGGCACCATCGCCGGCCAGACGCCCCGCCCCTACAACATCAACCAGGACACGCCGACCGCCCTGCCCATCGCCGAGATGGATCGCCTGGGGTTGTTCATTTCCCAGGCCCTGCACAATCCGCAGGCGCGCTTTGCTCCCCAGGGCGCGGTGCCGCCCCGCGGCGCGACGGACCCCGACCCGGACGAAGGCGGGCCCACACCGGCGTGAAACGCGGCGTTGCCATTGGCCCGCGGGCCCGCATACAATCAGACATCCCGACGGACTTCCCGCGCCCAGCGCCCACCGCCCCGCGTCGCCCGTGACGCGCCCCTCGCCCGGTCATGCAGCGCCATGCCCTTTGCCTTCAACGTCCTGGCCACCGACAGCGGCTGCGCCGCCCGCGCGGGGGTGCTGCGCACCGAGCGGGGCGAGGTGCCCACGCCCGCCTTCATGCCCGTGGCCACGCAGGCCACCGTGAAGGGACTGTTGCCGGAACAGGCCGCAGAGCCGGCCACGCGCATGATCCTGGCCAACGCCTATCACCTGCACCTGCAACCGGGGGAGGAGGTGGTGGCGGCCCTGGGCGGTCTGCACCGCTTCATGCACTGGCCGCACCTGATCATCACCGACAGCGGGGGCTACCAGGTGTTCTCCCTGCCGGTACGCGACATCCAGGAAGATGGCGTACATTTCCGCATGGAGCAGAACGGGCGGCCCGTGGTGCTCTCGCCCGAATCGTCCATCGCCATCCAGGAGCGCCTGGGCGCGGACATCGTGATGGCCTTCGACGAGTGCGTGGCCTTTCCCGCGCCGTACGCCTATGCCAAGAGCGCCATGGAGCGCACGCTGCGCTGGGCCGCGCGCTGCAAGGCGGCCCACACGCGCCAGGATCAGCAGCTCTTCGGCATCGTGCAGGGCAGCACCTATGCCGACCTGCGCCGCGCCTGCGCCGAGGGCATTGCGGCGCTGGAATTTCCGGGCGTGGCCGTGGGGGGCCTCAGCGTGGGCGAAGGGCTGGAGCTGATGCAGGAGGTGCTGGGCTATACCGTGCCCCATCTCCCCGCGCACAAGCCGCGCTACCTGATGGGCGTGGGGTTGCCCGAGGACATCCTGGCCTACATCGAGCTGGGCATGGACATGAGCGATTGCGTGATCCCCACCAAGTACGCGCGCTCGGGCGTGCTGTTCACGCGGGTGGGGCGGCTGCGCATCAAGAACGCCCCCTATCGGCGCGACAAGTTTCCCCCGGACACCAATTGCACCTGCTACACCTGCCGCAACTATTCCCGGGCCTACCTGCACCACCTGTTTCACGCGGGGGAGATCCTGGGGCATTCCCTGGCCAGCATCCATAACCTGCATTTCTACGCCACCCTGATGGCCGAGGCCCGCGCCGCCATCCTGGAGAACCGTTTTGTGGCGTTCAAGCGGGAGTTCCTGGAGCAGTACCTGCGCCTCGCCAAGAAAAGCCGCCATGTCCGTTAAGCCCCCGCCGGCGCCGCCCCGGGACGCCGGGCGCCTGGTCAATCCGGTGATCCGGCGCTACATGGAAACCACCAACCTGGAGCGCTTCTACGGCGGCTATGTGATCGCGCCGCTCCAGGAGGGTGTGTATAACCTGGGCATCGGCGAGGTGGGCGCCATCCCGCTGGCGACGCCGCTCTACGAACTCTACAAGCGCTTCATCCAATCCGACGAGCTCTCGCGGCTGGCCCTGCGCTATTCGGGCACGCACGGGGAGCGGGAGACCAACCGCGCCGTTGCCGCGCGGCTCAATGGCTGGCTGGGCGTGGAGCGCTTTCACCACGGCCTGGTGGTCTCCGTGGACGGTGGACAGAACGCCGCCGAGGTGGCCGTGCGCAGCTTCACCGCGCCCCTGGGCAGCCCGGCGTGGACCAAGCAGTACGTGCTGCTGGCCGCGCCCTGCTATCCCTACTTCTCGGCCATCGTCAGCAGCCAGGCCGGCCTGCAATCGTTCCTGGCCTATGACGGGGAGATGCTGGCGGCCGGCGTGGAGCGCTTCTGCAATCCGGCCGTGGGGCTGATCCTGCTCAACGTGCCGCACAATCCCATGGGCTACGGCTTGAGCGTGGCGCAGGTGGAGCGCATCAACCGCGTCGCCCAGCACCATGACTGCGCGCTGCTGGTGGACGTGGTGTATGCCAACTACGCGCGCGATGTGGAAGTGGGGCGGGCCTTGGGGCGGCTGGACCCCGAGCGCACGATCTTCAGCGACAGCTTTTCCAAACAGTACGGCTATCCGGGGCTGCGCCTGGGCTTCGCCGTGAGCGCGGCGGAGCGGCTGACCTATGCCATGCGCTTCGTGAAGATGTCCGAATCGCTCACCCCCAGCAACGTCAAGCTGGCCTTCGCCGGGCACCTGCTGGACCACCACGCGGACATCCCGGCGCGCATTGCGCGGGAGGTCACGGCGCGCCACGATCGTTTCATGGCGGCGTTCCGGCCCGCGGCGCACCTGGACGTGCGGCCCTTCGGCGGACGGCCCAACCCGTTCTACCTGGCCGTGGACGTGGGCGCGCTGGTGCGGCGCACCGGCCTCAGCGAGGCGCAGATCGCCGACCATCTGCTGACCGCGCACCGGGTGAAGGTCTTCCCCGGGCAGTTCATCTATCCCAACGCCGCGCTGGCCCACGAGACCTTTACCGACGTGGGCCGCCCCGCCGGCGCGGGGCCGCTGCCCTTTGCGCCGCCGCGCTTCGCGCCCGGCGCGCAGATCGTCTACGCCCCGGATTATTTCACCGGGCGCATCCCCCTGCTGCGGCTCTCCTTCGGCATGGAGACGCGGATGGAGGAAGCCGCCGCGGTCCTAGGCCAGGGCCTGGCGGCCGTGTGGGACGGCGCGGCCCAGCACCTGCTGGAGAAGGCCGTGCACACCCAGCACGCCTAGGGGCTGCCTACTTGCGCTCCCGCCATTCTTTCACCGCCTGTTCCCAATTGCGCCCGTCGAACGTGCGCCGCTCCAGTGTCAACGCGTCCAGATCCACATCGTCCAGGCAGCGCACGTTGATCGTGAACTGGCTGGGGTCCGCGCGGGGATTGGTGTGCGTGTGGATGCCGCACACGGAGCAGAAGTGATGCTGCGCGGTGCCGGTGTTGAAGCGATACGTGCGCAGCACCTCCTGCCCGCCGAGCAGGCGGAACCGCTCAGGCGGCACCCGGTGGTGCAGGATGCCCTTCTTGCGGCAGATGGAGCAGTTGCACTCCGAGACGTAGGTCAGCTCCAGCTCGGCCTCGAAGCGCACGCGGCCGCAGTGACAGCTTCCGTGATAGGTGTGCATGCTTCCGTCCGTGACCTGCGGGGTGGCCGGTGGCGCTGCGCGCCTGGCGTGCGGAGTGGCCGCGGTGCCCAGCCGTGTGCAAACTGACAAGCCGCCACTCAGGGCGCCATCCTCTCGTATCATCTTTGCGCACCGGCGGCGATTGGCCCGCGCCGGCCGTGGGAAGACCGCAACCCGGGCAATGACATTTGTCATATTCATGGGCCCTGCATCCCGTAAAGACAGAGCTGGACCTGTCTGCCGTGGTGCCTGCCTCGCGCGCGCTGTCGTCGCCTTGCGTGCGTTCCGCTTGCGGGCAGACCGCTTCCGCGCCGGCCGGCAGACTGGTCCGGCGAGTTGCCACGGCAATGCTGCCCGGGCGAAGCCATCTCGCCTGATCAATTGATTACCCCCATCAGGAGACGCTATGCGCTTGTTCCGCTTCGCACCGTGCTTGTTCGTGGGGGGGCTCCTCCTGCTGGGCCTGACCTTGGCGCCTGCGGCCCGTGCAGAAGTCATCACCAGCGCCACCGCAGGCCGGGAGGAGGCGGTCACCACCTACGCTCCTGAAGTGCCGCCGCCCATCGCGCGGCCCTACAACACCAGGGTCGTCGTCAAGCTGGAAACGCGGGAACTGACGGCGCGCCTGGCCGACGGAGTGGACTACACGTTCTGGACCTTCGGGGGCAAGGTGCCGGGCAAATTCATCCGCGTGCGCGAGGGGGACCTGGTGGAATTCCACCTGAGCAACCACCCCAGCAGCAAGATGCCCCACAACATTGACCTGCATGCCGTTACGGGGCCGGGCGGAGGGGCGGCGTCATCCTTTACGGCGCCGGGGCACACCTCGGTGTTCTCCTTCCAGCCCATCAACCCGGGGCTGTACGTTTACCACTGCGCCACGGCCCCGGTGGGCATGCACATCGCCAACGGCATGTACGGGCTGATCCTCGTGGAGCCCAAAGAGGGCCTGACCGAGGTGGACCGCGAGTACTATGTGATGCAGAGCGAGTTCTACACCCGCGGCCTCCATGGCGAGGTCGGGCACCAGCCCTTCGACATGGCCAAGGCGCTGCGCGAGCAACCCGACTACGTGGTCTTCAACGGCTCGGTGGGTGCGCTGGCGGGCCCCAACGCCCTGCCGGCCAAGGTGGGCGAGACGGTGCGCCTGTTTGTGGGCAACGCTGGGCCGAACCTGGTCTCGTCCTTCCACGTGATCGGGGAGATCTTCGACCGCGTGTACCCCGAAGGCGGGTTTCCGCCCATCACCAACGCCCAGACAACGCTGATCCCGGCCGGCGGCACGGCCATGGTGGAGTTCCGCCTGCAGGTGCCCGGAACGTACATTCTGGTCGATCACTCCATCTTCCGTGCCTTCAACAAGGGCGCCCTGGCCATGCTCAAGGCCGATGGCGAGCCGAATCTCACGGTGTATTCGGGCAAGGTGCTGGACGAGATCTACCAGGCCGAGGGCGCGGCGGTGCAGACCACCGAGGCGCCGGCCACACTGGTCGTGGCAAAAACCAGGGCCGAGCGCATCGAGTACGGCAAGCGCACCTACAACCAGATCTGCACGGCCTGCCACCAAGCCAATGGTCAGGGCCTGGCAGGGGTGTTCCCGCCACTCGCCGCCTCGGACTTCCTCAATGCGGACAGGCCGCGCGCCATCGGGGTGCTCATCAACGGGCTGCAAGGGCCTATCACGGTCAATGGCCAGCCGTTCAACAGCCAGATGCCGGCGCTGCAACTTTCGGATGAGGACATCGCCAACGTGCTGACCTTTGTCTACAGCTCCTGGGGCAACAAGGGCCATGTGGTCACGCCCGAGGAAGTGGCCAAGCAACGCAAGCAGTGAGCGAACGGGCGGATGTGAGATGCGCTGCGGACGACTCATCACGCTGCTGTTGGCTGGGGCGGCATGGCTGACGGCAGGAGCGGCGGGCGCGACCGCAGCGGAGCTCCGTCATGCAGCCGTGCCCGGGGCAATATCTGCGCCGCCCGGCATGGTGGCCGTTCCCGGTGGCCGCGACACGCCACTCTATAAGCCCAGCGAGCTGAATCCGGCCCGGGGCGCCGATGCGGTGGGGGCCGACGGGGCGGGCGCAGGGGCGGTGGAGGTGCCCGCATTCTACCTTGATCGCTTTGCCGTCACGAATGCCGATTACCTGGCGTTCGTGGCGGCCAACTCCCAGTGGCGCCGCTCGAATGTGGCAGGGCTGTTTGCGGATACGGGTTACCTGCGGGCCTGGGAGAACGACCTGCTGCCGGGCCCTCTGGCGCCGCCGCAGAGTCCGGTGGTGCATGTATCGTGGTTTTCCGCGCGGGCCTACTGCAAATGGCGCGGAGCGCGCCTGCCCACCACGGCACAGTGGGAACTGGCGGCGGCCGCATCCG
This sequence comes from Candidatus Lambdaproteobacteria bacterium, assembly GCA_016199125.1. Lineage (GTDB taxonomy): Bacteria > SAR324 > SAR324 > SAR324 > JACQKK01 > JACQHH01. The sequence continues at coordinate 3,778 of JACQHH010000088.1, read as the reverse complement.
AAACTTCGGCCGACGCGCGGCAGGACCCGGCGTTTCTGCAACGCATCCTGAATTGGTACGGGCAGCCCGCGCCGGAGTTGCTTTCGCCCGTGGGGAGCGTCTACCGCAACCTCTGGGGCGTGCACGACCTGCACGGCCTGGTGTGGGAGTGGGTGCTCGACTTCAATTCTGCCCTGGTGACGGGAGAATCGCGCGGCGATATGGGCCTGGAACGGCGGCTGTTCTGTGCAGCCGGCGCGATCGATGCGGCCAACGCAGACGACTATGCCGCATTCATGCGCTTCGCCTTCCGCAGCAGCTTGGATGCGCGCTACACGGCATCCAGCCTGGGGTTCCGCTGCGCCCTGACCGGCCCCTGACCGGAGCATTCCCATGAAGAGACGGGTCTTGGCACGGTTCGCCGCGTTCGCTGCCACCGCGTTGCTGCTGCCGGGGCTGTTGTTGGCCCATGGCAGCGCCCATCGGGGAAGCGAAGAACTGCCTCCGGCGCCCAGGCCGGCCGCATTCGCCGATCATTCCATCTATCAGCTCGGCTCGCTGTGGTGGAACGACCGCGGCGCGCAGCAACCGCTGTCCGCCTTGCGCGGCCGTCCCGTCGTGCTGGCGATGCTGTATACGAGTTGCGAGAATACTTGTCCGGTGCTGGTGGAGGACATGAAGCGCATCGAGCGGGCCCTTGCGCCGGCGGAGCTCCGAGGCGTGACCTTTGCGTTGTTCTCCTACGATCCAGCCCGGGACACGCCGGCGGCACTGGCGGCCTATCGCCTCAAGCGCAACTTGCCGGATGACGGCTGGCGGCTCTTCACAGGCGATGCGGACGCGGTGCTGGAGCTGGCCGCCGTGCTGGGTGTGAAGTACAAGCCCGATGGCTATGGCGACTTCCAGCATTCCAATCTCATCACCGTCCTGGATGCCGAGGGCGTCGTGCGCCACCAGCAGGTGGGGCTCAACGCACCCGCCGCGGAGACGGCGGCACTCCTGCACACGCTGCTGGGACGTTGAGCCGCGCCACTTGGGACGCCCTGCGGCGTGCCTTGGCGGCGGGCCCTGGGGAGTTGGCCCGCGGTCGACCTCGTGACCACGAAACACAAAAACCACCCGCATCCCAGAGGATGGCGGGTGGTTTGGAAATCTGCCGCGCCGCTCCGCGCTCAGGCGGCGAGCTGGGCTTTGACGGTCTCGCAGATCTGGCTGAACACCGCGGGCTCCTCGATGGCCAGATTGGAGAGCGCCTTGCGGTCCAGGCCAATCCCGGCCGCGCGGGCCCCGTGAATGAACTGGCTGTAGCTCAGCCCATTGGCGCGCACCGCCGCGTTGATGCGCACGATCCACAGCCGCCGGAAATCGCGCTTGCGCACGCGCCGGTCGCGGTAGGCATATTGCCGCGCGCGGTCCACGGCGTTGCGCACCGTGCGCCACAGCCGCCGGCGACCGCCGGTGAAGCCCTTGGCCGCCTTGAAATACTGCTTCTTATGCTTGCGGGCGAGCACCGCCCGTTTCACTCTGGCCATTGGCGATCACCTAACCGTAGGGAAGCATCTTCTTGAGGATACCGACGTTGGCGGAATCCACGTAGCCCCGGGTGCGCAGATTGCGCTTGGCGCGCGTGGATTTGCGCCGCATGAAGTGGCGCAGGCCGGCCTTCTTGCGTTTCAGCTTGCCGGTGGCGGTGAAGCTGAAGCGCTTGGCGGCCGACTTGTTGGTCTTCATTTTGTAACGTGCAGCCATGGTTTTTTCGGTCACTTCTTCTGGGGCGCCAGGATCATGGACAGGGTGCGTCCCTCCATGCGTGGCGTAGTTTCGATGATGGCCGCCTCCGACGAGAGCTCGCTGAACTTGTCCAGCAGGCGCCGCCCCAGCTCCTGGTGCGCCATCTCGCGGCCGCGGAAAAACACGCTGACCTTGACCTTGTTGCCGTCCTCGATGAACTCCAGCGCGTGCTTGAGCTTGAACTGGAAATCGTGTTCCTCGGTGCGCGGGCGCAGCTTGATTTCCTTGAGCTGGATGATCTTCTGGTTCTTCTTGGCCTCGTGCTGGCGCTTGCTCTTCTGGTACTTGTACTGCCCGTAGTCCATGATGCGGCACACGGGCGGATCGGCGGTACCGGCAACCTCGACCAGATCCAGGCCGAACTGTTCGGCGCGTGCCAGCGCATCCTCCAGTTCCAGAATGCCGAGTTGTTCGTTCTCCGGGTCGATCACCCGCACCTGTTTGGCCACGATCAGCCGGTTGATGCGCGTCGGATCTTCCCGTTTACTGCCGTAACGTTTGACGTTCGCGATACGTTGCTCCCTTGCTGGACATGGCGCTGGCAGGCACGGGCGCGCTGGAACCGCCGGCCCCTGCCCGGTCAAGGGCCTCAGCGGCCTGACTTGACGACTGAAAAAGCTACCCGTCTCTATCGCCAACTTACCGTCGCTCGCCGGACACACAGGCAGGGGTCGGAGACGCCCCGCATCGCATGCGTCCAGCGCCTGCCGCCGGGCGTTCACCCCGGTGGCGAGGGATGCCGTTTCGGTGCTGGCGAGGGGTGCATGCCCGAGCTGCGCCTGAACCGCGACAAAATCCAACTCCCGCGGAGCGCGGCCCGCGGACGTCGAATTCGCTCGGTAAGTGTGCAGCGGATCGACCTTCAACCCGCCAAATTCAACCGCTATCATGTTATGTCTGCGCGCCGTTGTCAACGCGCAGGTGCTTGAATCGGCTTGCGCATTTCCCATCGGCGCACACCGTCGGCGCGGCACCTGCGGGGCGCGGCGCGCCCCGTCACGCTCCGCGGTGCGTGCTGGGCCGCCCCCGCGGCGCCGAGCGCGCCCGGCGCGACCAGCGGAGATCACCGGGCTGAAAGAAAATAATATGATATCAGTGCGATACGTCGCTATTCCTTGCTGCGCGAGGCGCCCAGCATGATCAGGCTGACGATGATCACCGCCATGGCCGCCAAGCCGTGCAGATGGATGGTCTCGCCGCCAAAGGTCACGCCCAGCACCACGGCCACCACCGGGTTGACGTAGGCGAAGCTGTTGGCCACCACCGCCCGCACCCGCTGGCGCAGCAGGTAGGCGTGCGAGCTGAAGGCGATCACCGAGGGGCCGACGGCCAGGTACAGCACGGCCAGCAGCGGCCGCGAGCCGGGAAAGGTCATCAGCCGCTCGCCCCACAGGAAGCTGGTGCACAGCAGCATGATCCCCGCGGTGACCATCTCCACTGCCGGGGCCATCAGCCCCTGGGGAATGGTCAGGCGCTGCTGCAGCACGGTGCCCAGGGCCCAGGCCAGCGCGCCGACCAGGATGGCCGCGGCGCCCACGGGATTGCCGCGGAAGTCGGCCTGGAGATTGAGCAGCACGATGCCCCCCAGTCCCACCGCCAGGGCCAGCCATTCCATGCGCCCGGGCCAGCGGTAGAGGATGCCCGCGAAGATCGCTGTCCACATGGGGATGCTGGCCATGCCCACGGCGACCAGCCCCGAGGCCACGTACTGCACCGAGATCACCAGCGCGCCGTTGCCGATGGCCATCATGAACAGCCCCACCAGCGCCGCCGAGGCAAACTCGCGCAAGGTGGGCAGGGGATAGCCGGCCGCCACGGCGATGGGCAGCAGGATCGTGCCAGCCGTGTAGAAGCGCAGCCCGCTGACCATCAGCGGCGGCAGGCCCTCCAGGGCAATCTTGGCCCCCAGGTAAGACGAGCCCCAGATCAGGTACAGCGAAAGCAGCGCCAGCACGAGCAGCGCGGGTCTGCCCTGGGGCGTGGGCGCAGCCGGGGGGGAGCTCATGCC
>JACQHH010000102.1 GCA_016199125.1 Candidatus Lambdaproteobacteria bacterium | reverse complement strand
CGCAGCACGGGCAGGTCCATGCTCCCGTAGCGCGTCACGCCCACCCGGTATTCCACCACCTCCCCGGACCCCTGCTCGAAGCGGCCGTTCTGGCGCCAGCGGTTGATGGTGAAGCGCCCGGTCTGCAAGGGGCGCTCGCGCAGGGGCAGCGGCGCGAGCTGGGTCCAGAATGCCGCGTCGTCGACACTGAGCAGCGCCAGGTTCAGTTCGTAGTCGGCCAGCACCACCTGGGCCGGAAAGTCGGGGAAGCGTCCGAACTTGCGCACCACGATCAGGTTGGCGTTCTTGACCATGTCCGCGGTGGTCAGCAGCCGCTCCCCCCGCAACACGATGGCGTTGCCGCTCAGGGCGCGCTCGCGCTGCTTGTTCCAGGGCAGCGCCGTGTCGAACGCCTGCGTGGTCACCTGCAGGCTGACCAGCGCGGCGGCGACGGGTTGGGCCTGGGCCTGCACGCGGGCAGGCGCCTGCAGCAGCAGCGCCGGCAGCACAGCCGCCAGCAGTGCCGCGCGCCGCAAGGTCCCCACCTGCGCGTTCATGGCAACCTCCGGTCCTGTGCGACGCCGTACTGGCGCAGGATTTCCGCGTGGGCCGCATCGGCCTGGGCGGCATTCAGGATCAGCAGATTGCCCACATCGCCCAGCTCGAAGATCTGCTCGCCGCCCTGGGGACGGGCCAGAGCCGCGGGAATGGACGTCAGCCCGCTGATGGGCACGCCGTTGATGCGCGAGACGAGCGAGTTGGCGCTGTCGCGGTAGTTGCGATTGACGGCGTGCGGCAGGATGCGCGAAAGTACCACGGCCCGCCGGGGCGGGTCCTGCGGATGCTCGTCGCGGCGGAAGAACTGCTCGTAGAGCAGGTCGTCGGGTGCCTGCTCCCAGAAGTTGCCGAACGTCTCCATGTACGCCCGGTCCAGCTCCATGAACACCAGCCCGGCATACACGATGTAGTCGGGGAGCACGTCAAAGCGGGAGCGCACGCGCTCGGCATCGGGCAGCCCGCGCAGGGGAATTTCCCGGCGCAACTCGCCGCCATCGCGCCACAGCGTGAGCCGCAGCACGTCGCCCACCTGCTTCTCCTCGGCGATCTGCTCGAAGGGCAGCGTGTGGCCATGGTAGAGGATGTTGCCGTCATTGCCCACGGTGTGCACGCCGATGGCCAGGATCACGTCGCCGGGCAGCACCAGGCCGTCGGCGGAGCTGGCCGGCAGCACGGCATCGACCACCACTCCGCCGCGCTCGGCGGGCAGGCGCAGGAAGGCCCGATAGGCCTCGTTGTTCAGGTTGCTGCTGCGGATGGCCATTTCCGCGTAGCCGTCGTAGCTCCCGTCGCGGATGTCGTCCAGGAAGCGCTGCACCACGGTGGTGGGGATGAAGTAGCCCACGTCGTTCAACTCCGCGCTGACCTGGAAGGCCACGCCCACGACCAGGCCGTCCTGGATCACGGGCCCGCCGCTGTTGCCGGGATTGATGGCCGAATCGGTCTGCACGGCCAGGTGCGCGTCGGCGCTGCTGTGCACATAGGTCACGAATTGGATGCGCGAGACCACGCCCTCCGTGCGGGAGATCTTCTCTCCGCCCGCCGGAAAGCCGTAGGTGCGCACCCGCGTGAGCAGCGAAGGCAGATCCCCGAGGCGCAGCGGAGCCACGCCGGCATCGAAGCTCGGATCGCTCACGCGCAGCAATGCCAGATCGGAATCGTGGGCGATGAACTCCACCCGCGCGAAATAGGGCCGGCTGTTGCCGTTGCGACGCACCAGGATCTGCTTGGCGTCGCTGACGACGTGGGCGTTGGTCATCACCTGCCCCGGGCCGACGAGAAAGCCCGACCCGGTGAATTGCAGGATGCCCGCCCGCTGCCAGGGGCTGTACCAGTCGCCGCGCTGTGCCGTCACATCGATGGAAACCACGGCCGCTTCAATCTGCGACTCCTCCTCGGCCGCCGGCAGGGCCTGCACGGCGGACAGCGCCAGGAGCGCGGCGCAGAGCAGGACGGTCGGAATGCGGTGCATGAGGGTCGCGGCGTGCGCTGGTGAACACCAAGTGAAACCGCAGGGCGGCGCCCCGGCGGGTGCGGCGCGCCTTCAATGGCCCGATCCGGCCGGCGCACGGCGCGACGGCAAAGGCAAAGCGCCGCTGACCAGCCTATCACGTTGTGACAGGCGGGCGCATCGTCCGCCACCGGTCGGCTGCGCGGCGGGTCCGGTTGCACCGCCGGGCCGGGCGCGGTACATGCACTGAACGTCCGATGGAGCCAGTGGAGCGCACGGGCGCATCGGGGGTGCGGGCCGGGGGCGATGGGTTGGGCGTGTGGTCGCCGTATGCGGTGCGGCAAGCGGCCCGCAACGGTTTACGTCAACGATAGCGTGCGGGGTCCCCTGCGGGCAGCATGGGCATCGCTTCCAAAATCGATCCGCAGGACGGCATCATCTACTCGCAATACGACGGGGAGATCACCCTGCGCACGTTGCAGGAGGCGAGTCGGCGTCTGCGCGCCGATCCCCTGTTCCGGGCGGGCCTCAAGGAGCTGGTCGACGTCGGCGACGCCGTGCCGCGCGTCTCCGCTGACGACATGTTTCAGTACGCCCTATGGTTGCAGGGGTATCCGCCAATCGATTTCATAGCCGTGGTGGCCAAGCACGACGTGGCTTTCGGCGTGGCGCGCATGTTCGAGCAGATGTCCGGCGATGCCCGCCCAGGCATGCGCGTCTTTCGCGATGAGCGGGAAGCCAAAGCGTGGCTCCTGGCGCAGCATACGGCCGGGACATGAGACGTGAGCGCCCTGCGGCGCCGGCTTGCCGCCCCGGGTCGCCCACCGGCCGCGCGGCGTGCCGCCGGCGCTAGCTCACCAGACGCACCATTTCCTCGGGGATTTTCTGCAGCGGCAGAATATGGTCCACGGCCCCCATGCGGATGGCTTCGCGGGGCATGCCGAAGACCACGCAGGTCTGCTCGTCCTGGGCAATGGTGCGGGCGCCCTCCTTCTTCATGAGCAGCATGGCCTCGGCGCCGTCGCCGCCCATGCCCGTGAGCATCACGCCCACGGCGTTCGAGCCGGCGTATTTGGCCACCGATTCAAACATCACCTCCACCGACGGCCGCTGCCGGCACACGCGCGGGCCATCGCGGATTTCCACAAAGTAGCGCGCCCCGGAGCGCCGCAGCACCATGTGCTTGTTGCCCGGGGCGATCAACGCCAGGCCCGGCAGCACCGAGTCGTTGTGTTTGGCCTCGCGCACCTCGATTTCACACAGCCCGTTGAGCCGGTCGGCAAAGGCCCGCGTGAAGCCTTCGGGCATGTGCTGCACGATGAGGATGCCGGGAATGGTACGCGGAAGCCGGGTCAGCACCGCCTGCAGGGCCTGGGTTCCGCCGGTGGAAGCGCCGATGGCGATGACCTTGTTGGTGGTCTCGGCCAGGTACAGCCGCCGCGCGGGTGCGCGGGTCGCCGTGGTCGCGCCGTTGCCCGGCTGCACCTTGGCCACCGCGGCAGCCTTGATGCGCTCGATGAGGTCCTTGGACATGTTCCCCACCGAGTAGGCCGCCCCCGGCTTGCTCATGATCTCCACGGCCCCCAGCTCCAGCGCTTCCAGGGCCAGCTTGCTGCCCTGGGGCGTGAGGGAGGAGACGATGATCACCGGCATGGGGTGGTGGCGCATCAGCCCGCGCAGGAAGGTGATGCCGTCCATGCGCGGCATCTCCACGTCCAGGGTCAGCACATTGGGGTTCAACTGCTCGATCTTGTCGCTGGCCACCAGGGGGTCGGGCGCCGTGCCCACCACCTCGATCTCGCGGTCCTTGGCCAGCTCGCGGGAGAGGATGTTGCGCACCACCGCCGAATCGTCCACGATCAGCACTTTTATCGCCATCGCTCTTACCACGGGCTGCGGCGCGCGGGGCTTGCGCGCCCGGTCGTTGTCTGATCCGGACCGAGGCCGGAAGGGCTGCTGCTACGACATTTTCCGGTACACCGACGGCTCGACGGCCTTATGGATATGATGAACGCTGGAGAGACTTTCTGCCATGCCCACGATCAGGTGGCCGCCCGGCTTGAGCAGGCTGAACAGGTTTTGCACCAGCTTCTGCCGCAACTCGGTGTTGAAGTAGATCATCACGTTGCGGCAGAACACCACGTCCAGCGGGCCCTGGATGGGAAAGGGCGGCGTGGACAGGTTGATCTGCTTGAACGACACCAGGTCGCGCAGCACCGGCTTGACCCGGTACAGATCCTTGGCGCGCTCGGACGCGCCCATCTGGAAATATTTCTTGAGCAGCTTGGGGTCGATCTTCTCCACGTCCTGCTTGCGGTACACGCCGAACTTGGCCTTTTTGAGCACGCTGGTGGCGATGTCCGAGGCGATGATGTTGATGCGCATGCTGGGCGGGGCGCTTTCCAGGGCCGTCATGGCGATGGAATAGGGCTCTTCGCCCGAAGAGGCAGCCGCGCACCAGATGCTGAAGCTGCTCTGCCGGCGCTCGGCTGCCTCGTGTACCAGGTGCGCCAACACGTCGAAGTGCCGCGCCTCGCGGAAGAAATGCGTCACGTTGGTGGAAATGGCGTCCAGCAACTGGCCCAGCTCGCCGCCGCTGCGGTCGCTCGCCACCACGTGCAGATAGTCCTGGGGATCGGCCAGGCCCAGCGCACGCATGCGCTTGCCGATGCGCGCCGAGACCAGCGCCTGCTTGTGATCGCCCAGGAAGATGCCGCTGTGCTCGTAGACCAGATTGCGGAATGCCTGGTAAACCTTGGGTTCCATGCCTGTGCCGCATCTACGCGAAGAAGTTCACCCCAGCCTCCGCCCGGCCCCGAGCCGATTCCGACACTGGCGCCGGGGCGCAGCCGCGCCTCGATACCCTGCCCGATGGGGGCACCTGCCCATCACTGCGTCCTGTGACATGAGATGGAAAGCGTCGGTTCGTAGCAGGCCACCGGCCGGCGGCCGCCCAGGCGGGGGCAGCCGGCCCGCAGCGGCGGGGCGCTACTGGGTCAGCGTATCCAGGGCGTGAATCTCCTGCGTGGAGAGGATCTTGTCGATATCCAGCAGCATCTTGACGTCGCCCTTGACCACGCCCAGTCCAAGGATGAACTCCGTGTTGATGCTCGTGCCGAATTCCGGGGTCATGTCGATCTCGGACGCCTTGATATCCAGCACCTCGGCCACCTCGTCGACGATGATGCCCATGTTGACTTTGCCCCGGTGGCCATCGACTTCCACTACGATGATGCAGGTCTTCTCGGTGTCCTGCTTGCTTTCCAGGGAAAACTTGCGCCGCAGATCGATGGTGGGGTGGATGCGCCCGCGCAGGTTGATCACGCCCCGCACAAAGTCGGGCACCCGAGGCACCTTGGTCACGGCCATCATGCCGATAATTTCCTGCACCTTCATGATTGGCAGGCCATATTCTTCGTCGGCGAGCTTGAAGGTCAAATATTTGCCGGCGAGGGAATTTCCCGCCGCGCTGATCTTCTGATTCAACTCCTCACGGGTTTCCGCCATAGCGCTGTTCTCCAATCGTCAGGTGTGTTGCAGCAATGTCCTTTTGTCACCCCATTAAACGCGCACCCTGGAAAAATGGACCGTGGGACGCGGGGAATGTCAGTGCGGGCCGGGCCTCAACCGGCGCGACCGGCCTCAACCGGCGCGACGGGCCACGGTGCCTTCCGTCTTGGCGACCTTGATCAGCCCGGGAATGTCCACGATCAGCCCGACCGTGCCGTCGGCCATGATGGCGCCGCCGGAAAGGCCTTCCGTGATGCCCAGGCCGGCGCCCAGGCTCTTGATCACCGTCTGCTGCAGGCCCAGCAACTCGTCGACCACAATGCCCACTTGGCGGCCCTGATTTTCCACCACCACCACGAGTCCCTGGAAAATGTCCTGCACGGCCTGGTGCACGCCGAAGAGCTGATCCAGACGATACATGGGAATCTGACGGTTGCGCAGGCTGAGCATCTCGCCCCGGCCCAGCACCGTCTGCACCATGCCCGGCGCCGGACGCAGGGATTCCACCACGGAGAGCACGGGGAAGATGAAGCGTTCCTGGCCCACCTTGACCACCATGCCGTCGATGAGGGCCATGGTCAGAGGCAGGGTCAAGCGGAATGTGGTGCCCTCGCCCAATGTGGATTTGATGTAAACCTGGCCGCGCAGCCCCTCGATGTTGCGGCGCACCACGTCCATGCCCACTCCGCGCCCGGAAACCTCGGTCACCTGAGCCGCGGTGGAAAAGCCCGCGGCGAAGATGATGTTGAAGATCTCGTCGCGGGAGAGCCTTTCGCGGTCCTCTTCGCTGGCCAGGCCCTTCTCGATGGCTTTGGCCAGGATCACGTCCGGATCGAGCCCCTTGCCGTCGTCCTGCAACTCGATGTGAATGTTGCCGCCTTCGTGAAAGGCGCGCAGCTCGATGGCGCCTTCCAGCGCCTTGCCCCGGGACTGGCGCACATTCGCCGGCTCGATGCCGTGATCCACGGCATTGCGGATCATGTGCACCAGCGGATCGCCGATCTTGTCCACGAAGGCGCGGTCCAGTTCCGTCTCGTCGCCCACGGTGTGGAAGCGGATGGCCTTGCCCGACTTCTTGGACAGGTCGCGCACCAGCCGCGCCATTTTCTGGAACGTGCCGGCGATGGGTACCATGCGCACGGCCGTGCCGATTTCCTGAAGCTGGCGCGAGACCATCTTCAGGTTGTGCAGCTTCTTGGTCAGCGCCTCGGAGCTCACGGCGACGAGATGGGGATCCTGATTGATCATGGCCTCGGCGATGACCAGCTCTCCAATCGTGTCGACCATCTTTTCCAGGCGCTCATAATCCACGCGGATGGTCTCCTTGAGCTCCACGCCGACCTTGGGCGCATCGGTGGGCGCATTCTGGCGCCGCAGCGCGCCGGCCACTGCCTTGGGCGAGACCTTCTTGCTCTGGATCAGCAGTTCGCCCAGCTTCCCGCCGCCCGCGCCGCTGTCGCGCTGGGTGATGACCTCGTTGAGGTCCTCCTCGGTGATGTCACCCGACTGCACCAGCAGGTCGCCGATGGGTGCATCGGCCGCGGCCGGGGCCGCGCGCTCGACGAACTCGCCCTGGCCGGCCTTGCGGATGGTCTCCAGCATGGCGGGCAGCCGCTCGTCCACGCCCAGCATGCCGTCGGCTTCCAGCGCGGTCTTCACCATGCCGATCATGTTGTTCATCATGTCCAGGGCGTCGAAGATGACGTCCATCAGTCCGGCGGTGAGATTCAGCGTGCCTTTGCGGATCATGTCCAGCAGGTTCTCGGCGTCGTGGGCGAGCAAGCTGATGTTGACCAGCTCCAGGAATCCGGCAATGCCCTTGATGGTGTGGAAGGCGCGGAACACCGCATTGAGCGCCTCCTCGTTGGTGGGATCGCTTTCCAGGTCCAACAACTGGGTATTGGCCGCCTCCAGGTGCTCCTTGGATTCCGAAACGAAGTCGAGCATCAGGCTGGTGTCGCCGGTGATCGGCGTGGGCTCCAGCACGAGCTGCACGTGCGGTTTGTCCTTGCTGCTGCCCGCGGGGGAGGGCCTGGGGGGCACGGCCGGTCGCGGGGCGGCCGCCTGGGGGGCGGGCTGCTGGGAGGGCTGTTCCGGGGCACGCCGCGCCAGCGATGCGGCGCCGGCAGTCGTGGAGGCCGGGAGCGCCGCCGGCGGGCGGGCGGGCGGATCGCTCAACAGACCCAGGTCGGCCAGCGCCCGCTCGGGATCCTGATCCAGCACGCCGTCCTGAGAGAGGGTGGCGAACGACGTGGCCAGCCAGTCCTTGATGGCCAGGAATTTCTCCGCGTCGAAGGGAACGCTCTTGTCCTCCAACAGGCTTTCGGAAAAGTGGCACACGCGCTCCACCGCGGTGAGGCCCAGGAAGCCCGACTCCCCCTTGAGGGTGTGCAGGGTGCGTCGCAGATTGGCAAAGGCCTCGCCCTGGTCGCCCTGCTCCAGGGCCAGCACAGCGCCCTCCATATGTTCCAGCACCGTGGACTGAGCGGCCAGGAATTCCGACAGCACGTCCTGATCGGCCGCGGGATGGGGCACGTTGCCAAACTTGAGCGCGGCCGGCGCAGCCGGCCTGAGCTGCAGCAGCTCGGGAAAGTCGGTCAATTGCGGGGGCTTGCCTGACTCCGCGGCGGATTGCAGGAGTTCCACGGACTGCGCCATCGCCGCCACGGCGCCATCTGGGTCCTTGAGCTCATCCATCAGCAGCTTGTTGGCCAGCCTGACCATGGCCTCGCCGGCCTGGTGCGTGGCGCCGGCGGCATCGTCGGCGCTGGCCGCGGCCAGTTGCTCCAAGGCCCCGATGAGCACGGCCACGGACGAAAGGTCGCCCGGATTGGCCGAGAGCACGGCCTTGGACAATGACTCGACGGCTTCTGAGAGGTGATCGCTGGACATAGGTCGCTATCGCATTCCGATATCGGTAAGATCGCCCCCGGGCGCGTGGCGCAGGCCATCTTTTATCGTGATGGCATTGTCGCCAAAGCGCAAGCCGCCTGGACAATTCACGTTGCTCGCAGAACGGCCGGGCACCCGGTGGTCGCCGGAGCCTGCGGGACTACGTGGGTCAGTGTGGCGACCGCGCCTATGCGCCGCGGCCGCGACGGGACATGCCCGTTGCTGGTTTCAGGGCGGTGCAAGGCCCCGGCAACGTGGATTCCCCATGGAATGAACGCATGGACGCGGCAAACGTTTCGTTGCGGCGTGATAATCTGCACGCGGCCTTCGCCCCGTGCCGCACAAGGGAAGTCACTATGGATGCACTGGTGGGATTCATCGGATTGGGCCGCATGGGCATGCCCATGGTGCAAAGCCTGGCGCGCGCCGGTCACCGCCTGGCCGTGTTCGATACCAGCCCGGCCCTGTGTCGGGCGGCAGGCGCGCTGCCCGGCGTGCAGGCGCTGTCCTCGGCTGCCGACGTGGCCGCGCGGACGCAGGTGCTCTTCTCCTGCCTGCCCAATAACGACGCCGTGCATGCGGCCTACCTGGGCCAGCACGGCGTGGCCCAAAAGGCGCGCGCCGGGCTGCTGACCTGCGACTGCTCCACCGTCGCGCCGCAGGTGGCCGTGGAGCTGGGGCAAGCCCTGGTCCCGCGGGGCGTGTCACACCTGGACACGCCCATGCTGGGCTCGCAGCCCCAGGCCGTGAGCGGAGAGATCTTTTTCATCGTCAGCGGGGAGCGAGCCGACTACGAGCGTGCCCGGCCGTACCTGGGCAGCATGGGCAAGCAGAGCATGTTCGTGGGCGGACCCGGCACGGCCAACAAGATCAAGCTGATCCACAATGCCCTGGGGGCCGTGAATTCCGTGGCCGTGGCCGAGTCACTGGCCATGTGCGTGCGCGGGGGCGTGGACGTGCGCACCTTCTACGACGTGGTGCGCAGTGGCGGCGGCATGGCCTATTCCACGTATTTCGACCGCCGCGTGAGCCGCATCGCCGATGGCGACTACTCGCCCACGTTCACGCTGGAGCTGATGCGCAAGGATGTCTCCATGGCGGCCGAGCTGGCCGAGAGCTGGGGCGTCGCGGCCCCCATCATGGCCCTCACCCGGGAGGAGTATGACCAGGGTGTGGACGCCGGCTGGGGTGGCGAGGATTTTTCGGCCGTCAGCCACGTCATCGAGCGGCGGCTGGGGATTTCGCTTTCGCAGCCCCCAGGGGATGACTAGGCGCAGGAATGGCCTCTGCCCGGCGCGCAGCCGCCGCCAAGACCCCGGATGCCGTGGCGGGGAAAGCACAATGCCCGCTCAACCCGGGGCCCGCGCGCGGGCTTGTATGCGGGGCGCAAATTGGGGATGATGCGGGGCCAGCGACCCCAGGGCGCCGACCGCATCACCGCCCGACGACCAGCAACCGCCCGCCGCCGCGGCCATTCCATTCGCCGCCGCGTTCGCCAGCGGGCGCCAGCAGACCAGGAGCAGCACGAACATGAAAATCGACACGCAACTGCGCGACCTTGCGCCGGACCAGATCGCCGGCCAGGCCGCCCGCTTCGAAAAACTCGGCTTCGACGGCATCTGGACCTTCGAAGCTGCCCATGACGCGTTTCTGCCTCTGGCGGTGTGCGCGACGACGACCAAGCACGTGGCCCTGGGCACCAATATTTCGGTGGCCTTCGGGCGCAGCCCCTTTGCCATGGCCCAGACGGCCTGGGACCTGCAGGCAGCCTGCGGTGGGCGCTTCATTCTGGGCCTGGGCACCCAAGTGCGGGCCCACGTGGAGCGGCGCTACTCCATGGTCTTCGACCATCCCGCCGCGCGCATCACCGATTATGTGCGCTGCGTGCGCGCCATCTGGGACACCTACCAGAACGACACCACGCCCAAGTACGAGGGGCCGTTCTACAAGTTCACGCTGATCAACCCGTTTTTCAGCGCCGGACCCATCGAGCATCCGGACATCCCCATCTTCCTGGCGGGAATCAACGAGCGCATGTGCCGCGCGGCGGGCGAGGTGGCCGATGGCTTTCACGTGCACCCCATGAATTCGCGGGGCTATCTGCGCGACGTGGTGCGCCCGGCCATCGACGCCGGAGCGAAGACCCGTGGCAAGACCGTCAAGGACGTGGCCCTGCACGCCCCCATCTTCACCGCCACGGGTGAGACCCAGGCCGAGGTGGACGAGATGGTGGAGGAGGTGCGGCGGCAGTTCTCGTTTTATGCCTCCACGCCCAACTACCGCGCGCTGCTGGAATACCACGGCTACCCGGAACTGGGAAAAGAGCTGAGCAAGCACGCGCGCGTGGGGGATTGGGGCGCCATGGCAGCGCTCGTTCCCGACAAGCTGCTGTTCGAGGTGGCGGTCGTGGCCAAGTTCAAGGAGCTGCCCAAGGCCATCCACGAGCGCTACGATGGCGTCCTGGACCGCGTGTCGATGTATTTCCCCATCAAGGCCGCCGATCCCGACGCCCCCTGGAAAGGCTTCACCAAGTCGTTCCGCGCGGCCTGACCGTGCTGGCCCCGAACTTCGTCATCTGGGCGTTCCTGCTCGGGGCCATCCTCACGATCAGCGGCGGCATGCTGTGGCTGGGCTGGCACGACCGCGTGGCCTGGCTGCTGCGCCGCGCGCACATCGGCGATACAGTGGCCGCCTGGCTGCTCTATGGCGCCATCTACCAGACCTGGTGGCTGGCCGTTGGGCGCGGCGGGCTGTTGGACGGGCCGTGGGCCGCCCTGGCGCTGTGGGGGGTGCTAGTCCTCTACACCGTGCTGCGCGCCACGTCCCTGGCCCGCACGCGCCCCAATTTGCTGCTGGCGTTGGTGCTCATCTGCTGGGCGTGGGCCATCGGCGCCGGATTCGACTACGTGAGCGCCATGGAGCGCGACGCGGCCCGGTTGGAACGGGACGTGGGCGCGCTGCTGTCGGCCGAGGGTCCCGCGCTGCGGCCCCTGGAGCGCGGACTGGTGCTCACCCGGCTCCAGGCCGACGATCGCCAGCTCACCCGGCGCGTGGTGACGCTGCGCCGTGCCGGTGCGGCCCTGGATGTCGTGGATGTCACGCTGATGCGCCTGGAGGGCATTCCGGCCCTGCGGCGGGAATACGCCCGCGACCTGGCCAAGCTGCGCACCTACCAATGGGTGCAGGTCGGGCTGCTGGCGGTGGTGATGCTGCTCTGGGGCTTTGGGCGCCTGCCTGGCCAGGAGTGAGCCGCGCTGGGGGGAAGCACGCGCGGCGCTCCTGTCGGCAGAGCGGCCCGGCGCTCCGCGCCGTGCATTTGTTTCCGCGACAGGTTGAACGTCCACGGGATGCGCGTGCCGCGGCGCGCGGCAGCGCTCAGTTGCCCGTGAACGTCGGTTCGCGCTTCTCGAAGAAGGCCTCGATGGCCTCCTTGTGGTCCGCGGTGCGGTGCGCCAGGGCCTGATTGGAGGCGCACACGTCGAGGAAGTCTTTGAGGTTCATGCGCTCGGACTGCTTGAGGATGCGCTTGGCGATGCGCAGCGCCTGCGGGGGCTTGGCGGCGATCTCTCGGGCCAGGGCCATGGCCTCGTCCAGCAACGCCTCGGGCTCCACCACCTTGAGCACCATGCCCAGCGCCAGGGCCTGCCGGGCGTCGATCACCTCCCCGGTGAAGGTGAGCTTGGCCGCTTGCTGATAGCCGATTTGGCGGGTGAGAAACCACGAGCCGCCGTCGCCCGGGATGATGCCCAGGTTGAGGAAGGTCTCGCCGAACTTGGCGTGGCTGGAGGCGATGCGCAGATCGCACATCATGGCCATGTCGCACCCCGCGCCGATGGCCGCGCCGTTCACCGCGCCGATCACCGGCACGTCCAGGTCCTCCATGGCCAGGGGCACGCGCTGAATGCCGCGGCGGTACCAATCCCGCAGGTGAATGGGCACCACGCTGGGGTCGTTGTTGCGCGCGCGCATCGCCTTCACGTCGCCCCCGGCGGAGAAGGCCTTGCCCGCCCCCGTCACGATCAGCACCGAGAGGCTGTCGTCCCGCTGCACCCGCTGCAGCACATCGATGATCTCGTCCACCATGTCGCCCGTGACGGGATTACGGATGTCCGGCTGGTTGAAGGTCAGGGTGGCAATGCGGTCCTGCACGTCATAGATGACTTTCTGGTAGGACAAGGCGATTCTCCCGGGACGAAAGTGCATGGGGGCGCGGAGGGCGCGCTCCCCGCTGGGGGTGCGGGGGCAAAGCCCCGCAAAACGATGTAACCGTCTCCTGTGCAGCGTACTGCTAGCCCTTGATCACCCGCGGCAGGAACATCTGGTGCTGGGGGCAGATGGAGGTCGGGTTCTGGTACACCGCCCCGGCAAACGCGGCCAGGTAACCGCGCAGGCCGGTCATGGAGACGATCTCGTCCACCATGCCCGTGCGTGCGCAGAACAGGGGCCGCGAATTCTCGCGGTACTCGTCGGCCAGCTTGTTCATGCTCTCGATCACGGGCTCCAGGGGCCGGCCGGCCTCCTTTTCCTTCACCAAGCGCCGGGAATACGTGGCCACGGCCGCGGTTTCGCCGTGCATGACGTAGATTTCCGTGGCGGCCGTGCCCAGGGTAAAGGCGTTGTGGCGGTTGGCCGTGGGTCCGCCCATCACGTAATGCGCCGCCGCGGTGCCTTTGCGCAACACCACCAGCAGCATGGGCACGTCGGTCTGCTGGATGGAATAGATCAGCGACTGTCCCAGACCCAGCAGCTCGGCCTTTTCGGCCAGATCGCCCACGTCGATGCCCGTGGTGTCCTGGAACCACACGATGGGCACCCGGTCGCGGCCGCAGAGGGTGACGAACTCGTTCATCTTGATCAGGCCCTGGCGGTAGAGTTTGCCGCCCATGGCCTGGTAGTCAGCGTATTCCGGGTAGCCCTTGCCCAGGTAGCCCTGGCGGTTGCCGATGCAGCCCACCAGGAAGCCGTCGATCTTCACCAGCCCCGTGTACACCTCGGGCCCGTAGCCCGGGCGAAACTCCATGTGCTCGCTGTTGTCCACCAGCCGCGACAGCACCTCGTCGAAGTCGTAGACGCGCTTTTGTTCCAGGGGCAGCAGGCGGTAGAGGTCCTCCGCGGAAAAGCGCGGGGGTGCCGGCTCGGCCACGCGGAAGAACTTGGGGTGGTAGGCGGGAATACCCTCCATGAACGACTTCAGGCCGTCCAGCACGCCTTGCTCCTCCTCGTAGACATAGCGGAAGAAGCCCGTCTCGTCGTAGTGGATCTTTACGGTGCCGGGCGGCTCGGCCTTGAAGTGCTTGGCCTTGTCGATGATGTCCTCGGCCGCCGCGGCATCGAATCCGCCTTTGGGCGCCATGCCGCTGACGATGCCCGCGCCGCCCACGGCAATGTTGCAGTCCTTGTGGGCGAACAGGATGGTGGGGCTGATTGACTGGTAGCCGCCGCCGGCCGGGTTGGTGCCATAGATGCCGGCCAGGATGGGGATGCCCAACTGTTCCAGTTCCGCGTGCCGGTAGAAAGTGGCGCCCGAGCCGCGGCGGTTGGGGTAGAACTTTTCCTGCTCGGTCAGCTTCACGCCGCTGCAGTTGACAAGCCACACCAGCGGAATATTCAAGCGTTTGGAAAGATTGGTGATTCTTAGCACGTTGTCTGCCTGTCCGGGCAGCCAGGCGCCGGCCATGACCTTGTTGTCAAAGCCGATGATCACGGCCCAGCGGCCGGAAATCTTGCCCAGGCCGTCGACGACGTTGGTCGTGCCCTCCTCGTTGTCCTCGGGGTTGAACAGGGTGTGCAAGGGAATCCATGTGCCCGGGTCTACCAGGTATTCCAGGCGCTGCCAGACCGTGAGCTGACCGCGCGAATTGACCTGCTCGGCGGAAAGGCCCACCTGCTTGACCTTTTCGCCCTCCTGTTCCAGCGCGGTTTCCGCGTCCTTGAACTGCCTGACGTTGTCTTCGGCCCGCTTGAGTTCACCCTTCTTCAGCTCGTGGCCAAATGCCGCCATTTTTTCAAAATAGGGTCTCATCTCGTCACTCCTGGTTCGACGAAGCTGCTGCGGCTGGACGGCCTCATTCGATGACGGCCAGCACCTGGTCTTCCTCGACCAGATCGCCCACTGCCACCTTGATTTCCTTGACGGTGCCGTTGCACGGCGCGTAGACGGGGTTTTCCATCTTCAGCGCCTCGATCACCAACGCCTCGTCGTCCTCTTCGACCTTCTTGCCGACCTTGATATCCAGCGAAATGACCTTGCCCGACAACGGGGCGGTAATGTTCTGTGCCATGAGCGTGATCCTGTAAATGGTGACGGTGGGTTGGTTTGGGGTTGAGCGTGCGCGCCAGCCGCGGCGGGACCGTGTTGCCCGGTGGCGACGCCCGGCCGGGGTGCTGGCGGCTCCGGCAGGGGAGCGGCGCCTATTTGAGAAACGCGAGAAAGACGCCTGCCGCGATGACTGTCCCGATGACGCCTGCCACATTGGGCCCCATCGCATACATCAGCAGGTAATTCTTCTTATCCGCCTCGGCCCCCACGTTGCTCACCACCCGCGCGGACATGGGCACCGCCGAGACCCCGGCGGCGCCCAGCAGCGGATTGATCTTGGTGGTCAGAAACAGATTCATCAGCTTGGCCAGCAATACGCCCGTGGCCGTGCTGACCATGAACGCGAAGAGCCCGAAGAAGAAAATGAAAATCACGTCGCGGCGCAGAAAATTCTCCGCGCTGAGGGTTGCTCCGATGGACACGCCGAGGAAGATCGTCACGATGTTCATCAGCTCGTTCTGCGAGGTCAGGTTCAGGCGCTCCACGACCTTGGATTCGCGGAACAGATTGCCCAGCATGAGCATGGAGATCAGCGGGGCGGCGGCGGGCGTGAGCAGCACGATGAGCAGCGTGGCCACGATGGGGAACACGATCTTCTCCAGTGGGCTGACCTTGCGGCTCTTCTGCATGCGGATCAGGCGCTCCTTCCTGGTGGTCAGCAGGCGCATGATCGGCGGCTGGATGATGGGCACGAGCGCCATATAGGAATACGCGGCCATGGCGCAACTGCCCAGCAGATGCGGTGCCAGCTTGGTGGTCAGGAAGATCGTGGTGGGCCCGTCTGCCCCGCCGATGATGGCGATGGAGGCGGACTCATTGAGCGAAAAGCCGAGCCCGAAGGCCGCGAAGAACGTCAGGTAGACCCCCACCTGCGCCCCGGCCCCCAGAAAGATGAGCAGCGGATTGGCCAGCAGCGGCGCAAAATCCGTCAGCGCGCCCAGTCCCAGGAAGATCAGCGGGGGAATCACCTCCCACTGGATGCCATAGTGATAGAAGCGCCACAGCAGGCCCTCGCCAGGATGCATCAGCCCGGCCAGGGGCAGATTGGCCATGATCACGCCGAAGCCGATGGGCAGCAGCAGGAGGGGCTCGAAGCGCCGCGCGATGGCCAGGTAGATCAGCGTCACGCCAATGGCCCACATGAACACCATGCCCGGCGTGAGATAGGCAAAGCCGGTGGACTCAAACAAGGAAAACACGCGGGACATCATGCGGGGTCCTTCTTCGGGACAAAGCGGTCCACGGCAATGGCCGTGATGCGGATGGCCACGTAGATCAGCGCAATGCCCAGGAAGACGCCAAAGATGCCGGCCAGGAAGATCGTGACGGCTTGTTCCATGCGGAAATCCTGTCGGACGCGCCCGGGGCGCGGGTCAGCCGCCGTGCAGGGGCCCCGGATGTACCGGGCCGGCGTCCGGTCGGCGTGGCGACTGCACATTTCCCCCGTCGCCGCAGCCCGGGCCCGCGGCCATCTGCCGTGCGCCGCAGGTGACGATTCTCCCGGGGCGGGGATCCAGCCGGCGGCGGTGGCGCGGCACCCCGCAGCATGTCACGGGGCGGGGTGGATCGTCTGTGATGTGTGCAACACGCGCATCCCCGCAGCCGCACTGCGCTAGCGGTTCTTCCAATTGGGCTTGCGCTTTTCGGCAAACGCCTTGGGACCCTCGACGATGTCCTCAGAGGCGCGGAACACGCGGTCCAGGGGCGCGTAGCGGTTGATCGCGTCGGGCAGGGACATGTGCAGGTTGCCGTAGGCCGACTGCTTGGTCAGGCGCACGGAAATGGGCGCGCATTCCAGGATCAGCGCGGCCCAGCGGTGGGCCGCCTCCATGAGCTTGGCCTGGGGCACCACCTCGTTGACGACGCCCCAGCGCGCGGCTTCCTCCGCCGGCATTCGGCGCCCGGTGAGCAGCATGCCCATGGCGATCTTCAGCGGCAGCATGCGCGGCAGGCGATGGATGCCCCCGGCGCCGGCCACCAGTCCCACCCGCGGCTCGGGCAGCGCGAAGACCGCATTGTCCGAGGCCACGATGATGTCGCAGGCCAGGGCGATCTCGAACCCGCCGCCCATGGCCACGCCGTTCACCGCGGCGATCACCGGCTTGTACAGGTTGTGCCGGTCGGTGATGCCGCCGAAGAAGCCGCTCCACTTGACCTCGGGATAGGTCTGCCCCTCGGCCAGGGCCTTCAGGTCGTTGCCGGCACAGAAGGCCCGCTCGCCGGCGCCGGTCACGATGGCCACCCAGGCATCGTCGTCGTCCTGGAACTCGTCGAAGGCTTTGCCCATCTCGCCGTTGGCGGGCGGATGCAGCGCGTTCATCAACTCGGGGCGGTTGATGGTGATCGTGGTGATGTGATTGGACTTCTCAACCTTGATGTATCGATAAGGCATGGTCGCATCCTATCGTGCAGCCGGCGATCGGTCCGGCACCGCGCCGGACGTGGCGCCACGGCTGGGAACAGGGGCTTGCAGGGAGACGGGGCCATGCGGCGCTGTCGCACTCCGCGCACGGCCGCCCGCCACGGACCGTCCGCGGCGCAAGGGCTCCGAGCCGCGGCGGCCGGGCGCCCCCGAAGGGCACGCGGCGGGCCGCTCCGCGCGGGCGGGCTCAGTCTTCCGCGGCCTTGATCTCCTCCAGGGTGCGGGCCGAAGGCAAGGCGTCCTTCTTGATGGAAATGGTCGGATGGTTCGCGCACTCGTTGGCGTTGATCTGGATGTATTCCACCCACTTGTCGGGCACCTGATCTTCAGGATAGATCGCCTCCACAGGGCATTGCGCCACGCATACGTCGCAGTCGATGCAGGTCTCTGGATTGATGTAGAGCATGGTGGGGCCCTCATGGAAGGCCTCTACGGGACAGACCTCGACGCAGTCGGTGTACTTGCAGCCGTCGCAATACGCAGTGACGACGTATGTCATGTTCAATTCTCCGGAAATTGGTGATTCAACTGCAACGGAACGTCCAGCATGGCCGCGGTGACCGGTCGTCGGGACCAGGACGTGAGGCACCGGCGCAATGTTCCGAAAGCCGACGGTGAATCGGGACCTGTTGGCAACTGTGGGGCCACGTCCATCAAGCGGAAATCGGGCAAGACAACGAACATGGGTAGCGCGATTGCTTTGCACCCGTCAAGCGCCAATCGGCCGCCGGGATCGCCCAGGCGCAGGCCCGCGCTGGGCATTTGCGGGCCACGCGGCGGCACAGGGGGGCGGGCTGCAATCGCGCAGGGCGGCGTGTATAATCGCCCTGGGCGCGCCCTGCCGGTGAGGGTGGGCGGGCGGCGCAGGCATTTCGGCCAGCAATCGGCAACGCAGACGCACCATGAAGGCGCACGCCGCAAGCATTCAACGTCCCATCTTCGGCGACGATGCCGTCCTGGAGCGCCTGTCGCGACTGGGGCGCGCACCACGCGATTTCGGGCACCTGGTGCAGGCGGGATTTCCCCCCGCGCAACTCGATGAGGCGCGGCGCTGGTATATGCGGGATGCGGCCACGCCCACCGAGCAGTTCGCGGCCCAGGCCATGCGGGCAGACTTCTTCGAGGATGAGAGCCTGCTGCAACTGCTCGTCCGTTTCTACAACTGCACCGACTGGAAGCTGGAGGCCAGCCCCTGGTTCTACTCCAGGCAGGACTACCGCAAGTTCTACGACGCGTTGCTGGAGCCCATCGGTTTCCACACCGCCCGTCTGGCCCAGGGGGCCGGGGAGGAGCGCTGGGGCGGCAGCTTCCTGCGCCTGCCCTTCGACCTGGGCATGCAGCGGGCACGCAGTTCGCTGTGGGACGAGCTCTCGCGGCGCGAATACTTCTGGCACGCCCAGCGCAGCTATCTGCACCACCGCGCCGAACTGATGTTCCGGTACCTGCGCCGCTCCATCGAGCAGGGGGGCTTTTCGCCCAATACCTTCAACTACCAGTGGGAGCGCACTTTTCGCGTACGGCTCGGGGAATCCCTGGCGGCCTTTGCCGAGGAGCTGGAGCGCGCGGTACGGCGCTGGCAGGATGCCCGCAAGGAGCGCACCAGCCGGCGTTTCCGCTACCAGCAGTTCCGCCGGGGCAGCGCCGGGCTGCACCTGGAGCTGGGCGAGGCGCTGAAGCTGCTGGAGCTGGACATGGCGACCGCCAGCAGCGAGCTGCTGCGCAAGGCGTTCCGCCGCCTGAGCAAGCAGACCCACCCCGACCGCGGGGGCGATCCGGAGGCCTTCCGCCGCGTGATCGCCGCCAAGGACGTGGTGGCCACTTGGCTCGCCGTCACCCGCCCCTGAACCCGCCGTCCGCCGCGGCGCGTGCCGCGGGGCGCTACTGCATGCGCGAGAAGGAGGACGGCAGCATGAGCTTGTTCTGCATGGTGAGCAGGAAGGGGCGCGTGGGCGGCGGCCAGGCGCCCGTATCCACGGCCGTCTTCCGGATGGCCATGCGCTCGTCCATGCTCTTGTAGGCCCAGATGTGGGAGAACTGGTTCAGCGCGCCCGCATCGGTGTAAAGCACGCCCGCCAAGGGCGAGAGCTTGACGCGCTCCTCGATCTTCGTGTTCCACGCCTCGATCACCTGCGGCAGCGAGCCGGGCTTGAAGGTGTAGGTGCGCATCTCGTACACCGGCCCCAGCTTGCCCGGCTTGAGCGTCGGCGAACCCGGGAAGGGGATGTAGATGTCCGACTTCATGTCGACGACAAACTGCCCGATGGGCGGTGGCCATTGGGGACCCTTCACCGATTCGGCCCGCAGGCGCATGCGCTCGGCGGGGTCCTCGTATTCCCAGACGTGCACGATCTGGTTCAACGGGCCCACCTCGGTGTGCCAGAACGCGGTCAGCTTGGAGAATTTCTCGCGGTGGGGCAGCCGCTCCTCGAAGAGCGCCTCCACCTCGGGTACGGACCCGGGCTTGAGCGTATACGTGCGGAATTCGTAGATCATGCGTGGCTCCTGATTCAGGGGGTCGGGTGCCGGGCGTGGGCCGCATGGGGAAACCGACGCCGGCCTGTGGCTGGGGCCGCGTGCGGCGCCGGCGGAGACCGTGCGGGCTCCGCGGTGTGGCGCCCCGAACCGCAACCCCGGCCGCCGGCCAGGTTGGACATGTCGGCAATGTTCCCCACGGTGCGGCGGATGCCGCGTCCGTCTTTGGAATGTAGCCAAACCAATAGCCGCCCCGCGTGCGCAGGACAAGCTTTTTTCGCTCCGGGGGCGTTCAGGAGGGGCGCTGGGGACTGGGATGGGCATGGGCGCCGCGCTCGCTCGCCATGCCGTACCCTTCCTTCTCGATCAGCGATTTGGCCAGCTCGTCGTAGCTGTCGCGGATCTTGTAGTTACGGTCGGGGCGCGCCGAGACGACCCAGTATTCGTGAAATCCGTGGTCCGCGCATTCCTCGTGGTCCTGGGACAATTCAAACGGTACGTCGTCGCCTTCCTTGCGGTAGGCCCGGCGCAGCGCGTCTTCCGGCACGTTGAGGTAGGTGTGCAGCATTTCCTCGAAGTGGCTCAGCTCCGACTGGCGCTCGTCCGGATCGCGCTCGAACAGGTCGTCCTCGCTCAGGTCGTTCTCCACCGGAATGCGCACCTTGCCTTGGTGCAGGAGCTGCAACACCATGCGCATGCCGTTGACATGGTTGAGGTATTCCGCCTGCTCATCCAGGATGTCCAGGGAGATGGTCACCGGCTGGTCATTGCCCAGGGCCTGCATGATGAGCTCTTCCGCCGCGGTGACCTGCTCGGGGTATTCGCAGGTGTACACGCACACCGGGTGCTTCAGCGTTTCAGGGGCCCCCAGCGCGAAGACTTCCACCTGCCGCTGCTCGACGTGGAATTGCAGCAGCACCTGCGATGCGTTGATCAGGGTCGAATCGCCGGTTTCGTGAAGAAAGCGGATCCAGGTGGCCATGCTCGTGGGGCTCCAGGGGGAAGGGGTTGCGGGACAGCGCACGCGCCTGGCCCGCGCCGCGGCACGGGGCATGCCACGCGCCGGCCGGCCCGCCCCTCAAGTATGCGGCAATCGCCCTGGCGGTGCAATGCGTTGCGCGACGCTCTCATCCGCATGGTGCGAGCGGGTGCGGAGACATGGCGGCGCGGCGCGGGCGGGGGATCGCTCCGGGCGGGGCGTGCTACAGCAGCAGAATCTCGTCCACCACCGGCGGCTTGTAGACCAGCTCGGTGATCTTGAGTGCCTGGTGGCCCTTGTAGGAGCCCTGGAAGCCCTTGAACTTGGTGATGCCTTCCACCGTGACCTCCAGGGGATGCTCCACCTCCTGGTCCAGCGACACGATGTCGCCCACCTTGAGATTGAGGAAATCGCGCACGGAGATTTCGGCGCGGCCTAGCTCCACGGCCACTTCCACCTTGGCGGCCTGCAGATTGGTGCGGAAGCGGTTGAGCCAGGTGGTGTCCACCTCGTTCTGGTCGCTCTGGAAGCCGGCGTTGAGCTTGGCGCGGATGGGCTCGATCATGGAGTAGGGGATGCACAGCGTCACGGACATGGGGGCGCGGCCCATCTCCACGTCGAAGGTGACCACCACCACCACCTCGCTGTGGGGCACGATGGCCACGAACTGCGGGTTCACCTCGGAGCGCGTGTAGGTGATCTGCACCGGGAACACCGGCCGCCAGGAGGTCTGCAGGTCCTCCAGAGCGCTGATCACCACGCGCTTGATCATGCGTTGCTCGATGGCGGAAAAGTCGCGCCCTTCGGCCTTCACCTCCAGCTCGCCCGTGCCGCCGAAGAACAGGTCGATCAGGGTGAACACCAGGCGCGTTTCCAGCACCATGATGGCGTTGCCGCGCAGGGGGTTCATGCGGAACAGGTTCAGCGACGAGGGCACCGGCAGGGTCTTGAGGAACTCGCCGAATTTGATGAGTTCGGTGGAACGCACGCTGATGTCCACCACCTTGCGCAGGGCGGAAGAAAGCGTGAGGCGGAACATGCGCACGAAGCGGTCGTGGATGATCTCCAGCGTGGGCATGCGCCCGCGGATGATGCGGTCCTGGCTGGTTAGGTCGTAGGGGATGATCTCCTCATCTCCTAATTCCCCTCCGCCGCCTTCCTCTACGTCGAACTCGCCGCCGGAAATGCCCCGCAAGAGGGCATCGACCTCGTTCTGCGAAAGTACCGAACTCATGGAAGCTCCCGGGAAGGAATTGTCCAGCGCCGTCCCGCGTCGCGCTGCGCCGGCCCTAGGGCGCGCGGCATTGGCGGGGGCCTGCAACAATCCCCTGAATCATACAATGTACGCATGCCAATGGCCAGCCTGCGGGCAGTGCGGCTGGCACATGCTGGCGGCCGGCCGTCCTGTCGCGCCGCCGCTAGTCCCAATGCACTGTTTCCGCAGGCGAACCATGCTCCCCCGGTCCAAGCAAGAATCAGTCCAGCCGCCTGTGTGCCTCACAGGCCGCGCGAGGCGCAGCACGGCGGCGAAAATTGCTTCATGATTCCAATGCGTTGCAATCCATTGCGGTGGCCGGGAAAGCGGCAAGGCCGGCCCGCGGCGGGGCGTCGTCAGTTCCAGTAGGTGGCCACGACCGGGACGTGGTCGGAGGCCTTGTCGCGGGCGCGCTCCTCGCGGTCGATCCAGCAGGAGATCACCCGCTCAGCCAGGGGTGGCGTGACCCAGATGTGGTCGATGCGCAGGCCCATGTTGCGTTGGTAGGCCCCCTGGCGATAGTCCCACCAGGAGAAGAAGCCCGCGCCGGGCTCCAGGGCGCGGAACTGATCCACCAGTCCCCACTTGAGCAGCTTGGCGAGGGCCTTGCGCTCGTCGGGGTGGTAGCACACCTGCCCCTCCATCTCCTCCTCGCTATAGACATCGCGGGCGTCCATGGCCGCGTTAAAGTCGCCCACCAGCGCCAGCGGCCGATCGGTGCGGGCCTGGGCGCGGATCAGCTTTTCCAGCTTCTCGAGGAACATCAGCTTCTCGGCGAACTTGGGCGAATCGGGAGCGGCACCGTTGGGCACATAGGCATTGACGATGCGCACGCCGCGCACCGTGGCCGCGATCAGCCGCCGCTGGGTCTCCGGACCGTCGTCGCCGAAGCCCAGCGCCACATGTTCCAGCGGATGGCGGGAGAGGATGGCCACGCCGTTGTAGGTCTTCTCGCCGTAGATGGCGGCCTGGTAACCCAGCGCCTGGATGGGCTCCAGGGGAAACTGGTCGTCGGCGACCTTGGTTTCCTGCAGGCACATCACGTCGGGCAGGAAGTCGCCCAGCCAGGTCAGCAGGTGCTCCAGGCGCACGCGGATGGAATTGACGTTCCAGGTGACGATGGTCAGCGGCGAGTCCATGCGCTCCCCCAGGACGGCCCGACCCAGGGGGCCTAGCCGTAGATGTTGTACCCGCCGTCCACGTAGATGGTCTGGCCGGTGATGCCCGAGGCGCGATCGCTGGCCAGGAACGTGGCAGTGTGCGCCACTTCGGCCACGGTCACGTTGCGCTTGAGCGCCGAATGGGCCTCGGCGTCGTGCAGCAGGTCCAGGAAGTCGCGGATGCCCGAGGCCGATAGCGTGCGGATGGGCCCCGCGGAGATGGCGTTGACGCGGATCTTCTCCGGGCCCAGTTCCATGGCCAGGTAGCGCACGTTGGCCTCCAGGGCGGCCTTGGCCGCGCCCATCACATTGTAGTTTTTGGAGGCGCGCTCGGCCCCGATGTAGCTCATGGCCAGCACCGAGCCGCCCTGCCCGGTCATCAGCGGCCGCCCGTGGCGCACCAGGCTCAGCAGACTGTAGGCGCTGACCTCGTGGGCCAGCAGAAAGCCCTCCAGGCTCGTATCGCTGATGCGGCCGTCCAGCTCCTCGCGCTTGGACATGGCGATGGAGTGCACGATCACGTCCAGGCGCTCCCAGCGCTCGCGGATGGCGGCAAAGAGCGCTGCCATGGAGGCTTCGTCGCGCACGTCCAGGGGCAGCAACGTGACCTCGCCCAACTCCTCCACCAGCTTGCGGAGCTTGTCCTCCCCGTGCTCGCGTTCCATGGGCAGATAGCTCACCACCACGTGCGCCCCCTGCTGCGCAAAGTCCTCCGCGATGCCATAGGCGATGGAGCGCTTGTTGGCCACGCCGGTGACGAGTGCGATTTTATCTTTCAGGTCGTTCATGGCAATCAGCCTGGATGCAGCACATGGGGGCCGACACATGCGCCGGGCCCCGCGCCCCGGTGCCGAAACTCCGGCGGGGTCAACTGGTGATATCCATGCGCTCCAGGCGCACGATGCCCCACAGGGCGAACACGGCAAAGCTCACCAAGGTGGCGCCCAGACCCCAGGTGAGCAGGTCGTCCCACTGAAACGGCAGTCCCTTGCCCAGCTTCTGCAACTGCTGGTAGGGGCGGAACAGGTGGTAGAGAAAGACGTATTTTCCGTAGCCGGCCAGCCCCACCACCGCTTCGATGACGATACCGAACAGCAACGATACGCCCACCGCCGCCCCGGACGAAGTGAAATAGAGCCCGATCAGCATGGCGAAGGCGCACACGGGCAGCAGGAACACCATGGTCAGCCCGCTGGAGAGCAGTACATTCTGCCACACCTCCGCGGCGGGATACAGCACCACGTCCTCGCGCACCACGTCGCCCAGGCCGATGGTGGCCATCACGACGACCAGCGCCAGGGCCGTGAGCAGCAGCAGCAGCCCGCAGGCGAAGAGCACCAGGAAGGCCAGCTTTGCCGTCGCCCACTGCCAGCGGCGGATGGGCAGCACGAGCATGGTCTTCACCGTG
>JACQHH010000086.1 GCA_016199125.1 Candidatus Lambdaproteobacteria bacterium | reverse complement strand
GGCGCGCGCCATCCGCGCCGAGGTGCACGCGGGCCGCGGCAGCCCCCACGGCGGCGCCTTCCTGGACATCGCCCACCAGGTGGACGCGGAAACCATCCGCCGCAAGCTGCCCAGCATGTACCACCAGTTCAAGCACCTGGGCGACGTGGACATCACCAAGCAGGCCATGGAAGTGGGACCCACCTGCCACTACATCATGGGTGGCGTGCGCGTGGACGCCGACACGGCCGCCACGACGGTGCCCGGCCTGTATGCGGCCGGCGAGGTGGCCGCGGGGCTGCACGGCGCCAATCGCCTGGGCGGCAACTCCCTGAGCGACCTGGTGGTCTTCGGCCGGCGCGCGGGCGCGGCCGCCGCCAACGACGTCCGGGACAAGAGCATGCCCAAGATTTCCGACGCCCAGATCAAGGCCGCCATGGACGTGGCCCTGGCCCCCTTCAACGACACGGGCAAGGAAAATCCCTACGCCCTGCTGCAGGAGCTGCAGGAAAGCATGGACCAGAACGTGGGCATCATCCGCGTCAAGGCCGAGCTGGAAAAGGGGCTGGCCAATCTGCAGACCCTCAAGGAGCGCCTGGGCCGGGTGAAGATCGAAGGCAACCAGCAATACAACCCGGGCTGGCACTATGCGCTGGACTTGCGCAACCAGCTCATCGTCTCGGAAGCCGTCGCCACCAGTGCCCTGCACCGGGAGGAATCGCGCGGGGGCCATACCCGCGAAGACTTCCCCGAATCGACGCCACGCTGGGAAAAGGTGAATACCGTGGTCCGGGCCCGCAACGGACAAATGCAGGTCGAGCATGTGCAGCGACCACCCATGCCGCCGGAACTGGCAGAACTCTTGAAGGATTAGGGAAGGAGCAAATATCCCATGGCTGACGCGAAAATGCGCGTGTTCCGGGGCACCCAGGAACAGCACACCTACAAGGAATACACCGTCCCCCTCTTCGAGGGCATGGTGGTGTTGGATGCGATGCACCACATCCAGGCCAGCGATGCCCACGACATGGCGGTGCGTTGGAACTGCAAGGCCGGCAAATGCGGCTCCTGCAGCGCGGAGGTCAACGGCAAGCCGCGCCTGATGTGCATGACCCGCATGGATCAGTTTCCGGCGGGCGAAACCATCACGGTCGAACCCATGCGCCGTTTTCCGTTGATCCGTGATCTGGTGACGAACGTCTCCTGGAACTACGAGGTCAACAAGAAGATTCCCCCGCTGAAACCCAAGCCTCGCGAGGCGGACGGCACCTATCGCATGATGCAGTACGACATCGATCGCATCCAGGAATTCCACAAGTGCATCGAATGCTTCCTGTGCCAGGACGTCTGCCACGTGATGCGCGACCACCAGAAGTATGAATTTGCGGGGCCGCGTTTCATGGTGCGCCTGGCGTCGTTGGCCATGCACCCCCTGGATACGCACGATCGCCTGCGCGAGCTGAAGGACGTCTTTGGCGTGGGCTACTGCAACATCACCAAGTGCTGCACCGAAGTGTGTCCGGAAGACATTCACATCACGGACAACGCCATCATTCCTCTCAAGGAACGCGTGGCCGGGGCCTTCTACGATCCCCTGGCGTGGCTTTGGCGTGCGGTGCGTGGCAAGAAGACCGACCAGAAGGGCGCGCTGCACTAGGCACGCCGCAATTCCCGCGACGCGCCGGAGCCCTGGCGCGTCGCATCCCTCCATCGGAACCCCATCGGCTCCGCGGCAGTCGCCGCGGCACGGCATCGCTCCGCCCGCGGCGTAGGCGGCTTCACGGCCTTCGTCTGCCGGGCGCAACCGTGCTTGACGCGTTGGCATCGGGCCGCGCCGCTTGGAGCAACTGTGCTTGACGCGTTGGCATCGGGCCGCGCCGCCGGGCGCTCATGGACAACGCCGGATGCGTTCTCCGCGCAACTATGCCGCCGCTCTGCGTCCCAGGCCACCGGGCTGTGCCCAGGAGTTCAGCCTGGCGTCAGTTCCCCCAGCAGCTTCAAGTAGCCCTGGTAGAGCGCCTCGCTCAGCTCCCCGCGCTCCGCGGCCACGCGGACGGCACAACCTGCCTCGCTCCCGTGGCGGCAATTGCGAAAGCGGCACTGGCCGAAATGGGGTGCGAAGCCCGGAAAATGCTCGGCCAGCAGTTCGGGCGTAAGACCGTGCAGGCCGAACTCACGCAGGCCCGGGGCGTCGATGGCAAGGCCGCCCGCCCGCAGGGGAATCAGCCGGGCCGTGGTGGTGGTGTGGCGACCGCGGTCCTTGAAGAAGCCCACCTCCCCCACGCGCAAGGTCTCGTCGGAGAGGCTGTTGATGAGGCTGGTCTTGCCCACGCCGGAATGGCCCACCAGGATGCTGATGCGGCCCGCCAGGGCCTGCGCCAGCGGCGCCAGGGTCTGCGCCTGCGACAGGGCGGTGCCCAGCACCGGCAGCCCCAGCGCCGCAAAGCGTCCGCGTAGCGCCGCGAACTCGCCGCCGGTGTCCAGATCGAGCTTGGTGAGGCACAGCAGCGCGGGCAGGCCCTGGGACCGCGCGGCCACCAGGATGCGAAAAACCAGCCCGTCGCGAAAGGGCGGTTGGTGCAGCGCGGCCACGATGACGACCTGCTCCACGTTGGCCGCCAGCACCTGGGCTTTGTCCTGTTGGTGGCGACCGCGGTGCGGCGCCAAGCGCGTGAGCACGCTGCGCCGGGGCAGGAAGCGCGCGATTTCTCCCGTCTCCGCGGTCAGGGGCGCGAAGTCAGCCAGATCGCCCACCACGGGCTGGGTCTTGATGCTCCCACGCCAGGTGCATACCCACTGTCCGTGGGGCGTCCACACCAGGCATTTGTCCATGTACACCGCGGCAACGCGTCCCGTGCCGGGGGCGGGCGGCGGCGCGGAGGGCGGCGGAGGCTGGGACATGGCGGGCATTCCCTGTGCGGGGTCGGGCGTTCGGCAGGCGTCGCGACTTGACTGTTGCCGGCAATCGGTCAATGGTGCAGCAAATCCACGGCCGGGCCCGCCGGCCCCGGTTGCGCGCAACACGTCCCGGAGCGGAAGGACCGTTCGCGGCGCGGCGCCTCCTGCGAGCCCCGGGCCCCACGGCGTGACCGCCTCTCAGCCTAAGTGATGCATCCAGACCCTGTCAAAGACCCGTCCCCGGTGCTGGCGGCGCTGGCCTTTTGGCTGCGCCCGCGCTCCCTGTTGGTGGGACTGGGCGCCGGCCTGGTGAACGGGCTGGTGGGCATCGGCGGCGGACTGATCATCGTGCCCGGGCTGATGTTCGTGGGCCGCCTGAGCCCCCGCGAGGCGGTGTCCACCTCGCTGGGGGCGGTCATGCTGCTGTCCTTGATGGCCCTGTCCCTGAACCTGGCCATGATCGGCCTGCACGTGAGCCCGCTTGGCGCAGCGGCGCTGCTGGCGGCCGGTTTCGCGGGGGCCCAACTGGGCGGGATCATGCTCAACGTCGTCTCGCAGCGGGTGGTGCTGATCCTGTTCGCCGCGCTGACGCTGTTCTTCTCCGGACACATGCTGGCGTTCTCGGCCGGATGGGTGCCCGCCGTGGTCGACGTGGCGGGCGAGCCACCGCTGTGGGGCTATCCCGTGGTGGGCGTTGTCGCAGGGTTCTTTTCCGGCATGCTGGGCATCGGGGGCGGGGGACTGGTGATCTTGGGGCTGTCCCTGCTGTTTCACACGCCAGTGGCCGGTGGCTTGCCCTTGGCCCAGATGGTCAATGCCGTCAATGCGTTTTCCGGCGTACTGGCCCAGTTCCGTTCTCGGCGCATCCACTGGCGCGAAGTGGCCCGGCTGGTGCCCGCGTCCTTCGCCGGGGCGGCTCTGGGCACCTGGGCCGCGCTGGTGCTGCCCGCCAACGTCTTGCGCATCATCTTTGCCCTGTTTTTCCTCTTCATGGGCCTGCGCATGTTGCGCCGCTCCGGCGCTGCAGCGCCCTGACCCGCCACCCTTCCCTCCGCCCCGCTGCGCAACCGGCTCATATCACGACCGAATTTTCACCGAGCGGAACAAATCGAAAATTCAGTGCGGATAAATGAAGTTAGTTCAAACGACGGGGCCCGCGCCCCACGCGCCACGCCCGGCCGCGCAAGATTTTTCGCGTTAGATTCTAGTCACTTGTCTGCCCCCAGGGCGGCTTTGCGGGGTGGAGAAGTAATCTTCCTTAATTCTCCCCGGTGGAGGAAATTTCATCAATTGAATTGTCTAGTGAGAACAGCCCCTAACAAGGGCTGAGTATTTCTGCGGAAAAATCCCGTTGGAAAAGGCTTGGCCGTATGGAATTTTGATCGCGACGAAGAGTTGCAGTCGGACCGGTGGGCACAAAGGGAGGCCACTGAGCCGGGCGCGCGACGCAGGCAGGACTGAGCAGCGCCCCGGTCACGGTTCGCGGCAGGACCGGATTCCGGTCGATTCCCTGACGTGCAGAGCACGTTCGGGGCAGGAATCCGGTTACAGGAAAAACGCACACTCTCCGCTCAACAAACCGGGAAATATTCGGAACTATTACAGTTTTGCGCGTGGTTCAACGCCAAGGGATTGGTGTGCCTGCCTATGTATTTGATCAAAGGCACGACAAAAGCGGGAAAGCGGGTCAAGCGCTTCAGCTATCTCATTGCGCTGGAAGACGCGGCGCGCGAGCTGCTGCGGCTGTGCGACGGCGCCGGCTGGGCCGTGCCCGCCGTGGAAGCGGCCCTGGGCGCGCAGATTGAAAGCTGCCTGGGCGTCGACAGTCCCAATGGCGAGCAGGTGCGGGCGCGATTGTTTGCCTTGCTGCGCATGCGCGACATGTTGCGCTTCATCATGCGCGACCCCGCCCTGGAATCGCTGAAGCGCGACCTGCTGCGCGTGCTGGTGGTGGAGCCCGATCTGCGGTTGCGCTGGGCGGCCATCCGCGACCTGCTGCTGGAGCGGTCGACTGCCTGGGCGCCACCGCCGGACGGGGGGGGCCGCCACGGCGGGCGCGTCCCCGCCGACATCGACCCGGTGGGTGTGGCGGCGCGTGAACTGCTTTCGCGGCGCAACAGCGGGATCGGGCAGATGCTGCTGGCTGTGGCGCTGCTCAATTTCGACCGCGACGAGGAAACGCCGCCGCCCAACCTGGTGATCCGCTTTGCGGGCACGGGATTTCCCTTGCACCGCTGGGAACATGCGGCGCAGCCGGGCATGCGGCCCGTCAAGGCCGACGCGGAGCACTGGGTGCCCGCCAATCCCCTCTGCCGCTGGGAGTATCTGGCCTGCGACCTGGCCGCGGCCCTGCACGCCGCGGCGCAACCGGACGTGGCCGGGCGGCAGCCGATGGCGGCGCCCCAGGTCAAGGGGCGCAACGGGATGCGGCCGGCGCCGGCCCAGCGGCGGGAATGCGCCGATGGCGCCGCGGCGACGGCGTCCGCCACGCGGGACGGGTGCACCATGGCGGCGCTGCCGCCGTTGCCACGGACGGCTGGCCGTGCGGCCCCCGGCGAGCTGGCCTCGATCACGTGCAATCTGCGCCTGGACGCGGGCGACGCCTTGCAGCAGGCGCAACTGGAGTTGCTGCAGTTCGATGCCCCGAGCTTCTTTGCCGCCCTGCAGCGCAAGGTGCACCGGGAGCTGGGCGCGGAAGGCGTGCGCCTGCACATCGCGCTCCTTGCCCATCTGGCCGCCGCGCCATCCGGCGCCCCGCTGAGCTTGAACGCCGCCGCGCTGGCCGCCGGCCCGGCCGGCAACGCGGCCGCGCGCAAGCGCGTGCGCCTGCTGGAGAGAGTGCTGGCGATGTTGTCCCAATTGGAGGTGCAGCGCGTTTTCAAGGATGGAGACCGCTACCACCTGGAAACGGCGCCATTGCTGAACCTGCTGGGGCGGTGGAACGAGTTTCCGGCAACATCGCCGCTTTCCCTGGCCGAGACCCACTTGGCCGGCGATCCGCTGCATGAGCGCGTGCGGCTGCTGGCCGATCGCGTGCTCAGCGGTGACGGAGCAGAAGCCCCGGCGGGGCGGCTGTACAAGGATGTACCCGCGAGCCTGCTGGGGCTTCCCTCCGCCGACCATCCCCTGGCGCTGGGCGTGTACGTGTATCTGCGCGCCCAATGGGGCCAGGGCGCTGGCGCCGTGGTACGCAGCGCCCGCCGGTTGATCGAGGATGCGGGATTCTGGCTCAAGCCCTCGACCCAGTTCCGCATGGTGGAGGCGCTGAAGGCCGATCTGCACTGGCTGCGTGAGCAAGGCTTCATCGGCCCCTGGCGCGCTGAGCGCCATGTGCCGCGCAACGTCTTGAAGGACACCTACCGCCTGGACCCCCCCGCTCACCTGCGCGCCTCGCCGGCGCCCCAGACATCGGCGCCGGCGCTCGCGGGTCCGCGGCAGGCCGGTGCCGGATGAGGGGAGGCGGGCCCGGGCGGACGAATCATTCGTTCAGGAGGATGAATGATCTCAAGGAGGAGAATATTCGCACCCGGGCCCGCTTCCTTTTCTTTTTTCGCCGGCCGATTGCAGTGCGACCGGGAGCCACCGGAGGGGTAACCGCGTACCGTGGGGAGGTTGATTGACGGGCCGCTGCGGGCGCAATAAGCTAACGGCAGCAGCGTATCAGATCGATCAATCCGCCTGGGTCGCGACCTGTTGATCAAGAGCCCCCTGCACGACAGCAAAGCCTTTCTGCTGGCCATCCATACGCCGGACATTCCCGAGCGCACCGTCGCCGAGTCCCTCCAGGAGCTCGCCAGCCTCTGCCAGAGCGTGGGGGGCGTGGTGGTGGGGGAAATGGTGCAGACCCGTCCGCGCTTTCACCCGGGCACCCTGTTCGGCTCCGGCAAGCTGGACGAGATCAAGGCCGCCCTGACGGCCCATCAGGCGGACATGGTGCTCCTGGACCACAACCTCTCGCCGTCCCAGGGGGACAACCTGGAGCGCATCCTGGGCGTGCTGGTGCTGGACCGCACCCAGCTCATCCTGGAAATCTTCGGCCAGAACGCCCGCACCCATGAGGCGCGTCTGCAGGTGGAGCTGGCGCAACTGCTGTACATGCTGCCGCGCCTGGTGGGCCTGTGGGCGCACCTGGACCGCGAACGCGGCGGCATCAGCGGCTCCAAGGGCACCGGCGAAAAGCAGATCAACATCGACCGCACCCTGATCCGCAACCGCATCGCCCAGTTGCGCAAGGAGCTGCGGCACCTGGCCCAGGAGCGTAAGACGCAGAAGAAGCGCCGCGCCAACTGCTTCCGCGTCTCGCTGGTGGGCTACACCAACGCCGGCAAATCCACGCTGATGAACCGTCTCACCGACGCCGGCGTGAAAGTGGAAAACCGCCTGTTCGCCACCCTGGACGCCACCACGCGCGCCATGGAGCGCACCAACCGGCCTCACGTGCTGCTCACCGACACGGTGGGCTTCATCAACCGCCTGCCGCACGAACTGGTGGCCTCTTTCCGCTCCACACTGGAAGTGCTGGGCGAAGCCGATCTGCTGCTGCAGGTGGTGGACGTCGCCGATTCCGGCTACCCCGAGCAGATCGCCACGACCATCCGCGTGCTGGAAGACATCGGCGCGCAGAATGTGCCCCGCCTGCTGGTGTTCAACAAGGTGGACCGCGTGGAGGACCGCGTGGACCTGCTGCTGGCGCGCAAGGCTTATCCCGACGCATTGTTCATTTCCGCCGTGCGGGATGACGTGGCGCCCCTGCGGGCGCGGGTGCTGGAGTTTTTCGAACGCTCCATGCTCACGACGCCGCTGCAACTGGCCTATGCGGACTACCCCGAGCTGTCCAAGATCTACCGCTGGGGGCGCGTGGACGAGGTGACCTACACCGAGGACGGCATTCACCTGGTCGTGACCGCCACGCCCGCCAACCTGGAACGCATCCGAGCCAAGACCCGCGTATGGCAACCGACGGCGACCGGCCCCGCGTAGGACGCATCGCCCTGGCGCAGACCCATGCCGGCGACGACGTGCAGGCCAACCTGGCCGCCGCGGACGCCTTCGTGTGCGCCGCCGCGGACCGGGGCTCGGCGCTGCTGGCCTTCCCCGAGGTGTTCCTGTACGTGG
This sequence comes from Candidatus Lambdaproteobacteria bacterium, assembly GCA_016199125.1. GTDB lineage: Bacteria > SAR324 > SAR324 > SAR324 > JACQKK01 > JACQHH01. The sequence continues at coordinate 4,866 of JACQHH010000086.1, read as the reverse complement.
GCCCGCGCGAGGCCAAGTTGCGCTTGGCCCAACCTCTGGACGGGCCCTGGGTGACCCACTTCCGGGAAGCCGCCGCGCGGCATGGCCTGTGGATCCTGCTGGGCAGCATCCACGAGCGCATCGCCGGCGATCCCCAGCGCGTGCACAACACCTCCGTCCTCATCGACGCCGGCGGCAACATCGCGGGCGTCTATCGCAAGCTGCGGCTGTTCGACGTGGACCTGCCGGACTTGACGATTCGGGAAAGCGAGACGATTCTGCCCGGGGACGAGCTGCCGCCGGTGGTGGACACTCCCCTCGGACGCGTCGGCCTGACCATCTGTTTTGATTTGCGCTACCCTGAGTTGTATCAGCACTTGCGCCGGCAGGGTGCGGAGCTGGTGTTCGTTCCCTCCAATTTCACCGTGCCCACCGGCGCGGCCCACTGGGAGCCGTTGCTGCGCGCACGGGCCATCGAGAACCAGTTCTACGTGGCGGCGCCCGCACAGGTCGGCGCCCGGTCCGCCGCCGCGGCCTCGTACGGTCACAGCGCCCTGATCGATCCGTGGGGCGTGGTCACCGCGATGGCGCCGGATAAACCGACGCTGCTGTTCGGCGAGATCGACCTGAACCATGTGCGGCACATTCGCCGTGTGCTGCCGCTGAAAAACCCGTAGCGTGCCGGCCCGGCCAGCGCCGACCAACCACCATTATCACCGTGACGGCTGAAGCGACAAAACCCCGTATTGCACCTTCCGGCGCGCTCGTCGCACGCATCGGCGTGCTGTTCGTGAGCCACACGGCTCACCTTGGCGGCGCGGAGATCGTGCTGCAACGCTTCCTGCGGCGGGTAAAAGGATTCGAATACCTGATTCTCATTCCGGCGGGACCCTTCTCCGAGAGTCTGGCGGCGGCGGGCGTGCCGTACCTTCTCTCGCGCAGCCTGGGCAATCTGCACCGCGACGCCAACGTGTTGTGGCCGTTTGCCTTCGTGTACCGATTCGTGCTGGCCCAGTTCGAGCTGCTCTACTGGCTGCGCTGCCTGCGCCCCAGCGTGGTGCAGTGCAACAATTACGTCAGCGTGGTCTATACGCTGTTGCCGGCGCTGCTGCTGCGCACGCCCATTGTGTGGCACATGCACGATTTCGTGCGACCCAACCGCGCCACGCGCTGGTTGTTGCGCAGCATGAGCACGCCGGTGAGCAAGATCATCGCCGTCAGCGACGCAGTGCGTGGCAGCCTGCTGGACCTGGGCATCCCCCCGGACAAGGTGGTCACCGTCTACAACGCCGCCGACCCGCCGGCACAGCGCGAGGCGTCGGGCCCCGAGGCGCGCAAATTCGAAGCCTTTGCATCCGCCTTCGATCTCGTGCTGGGGGTAATGGGCACCATTTCGCACCTCAAGGGGATCCACGAAATCCTGGAGGCATTGCGCCTGCTGGTCAGCGAGCACGGCTGCAACGCCGGAGTGATGGTTGCCGGGCAGGCTGCAACGAGCACCGACCGGCACTATCTGCAGGAACTGCAGGAACTGGTGGTCCGGCATGGGCTGGAGCAGAGGGTGCGCTTCCTGGGGCAGATCGCCGACACGGACGCCTTTTATCGCCATCTGGACGCGCTCGTGCATTATCCGGTCAAGCCCGATTCCTTGCCGACCGTGATCCTGGAGGCCATCCAGTCCGGGTGCCCCGTGGTAGCCGCCCGGATCGGCGGCGTGCCCGAATGCCTCGGCGAGGGCCGCTGGGGCGAGCTTGTGGCGCCGCACGATCCGCGAGCCCTGGCCCGCACACTGGCCACAGGAACGCGCAAACGCCTGGGCCCCGATGAGCTGGCCGCGTTCCGGCGCCGCTTTTCCCACGAAGCCAAGGAGGCCCGCCATCTGGAGATCTACCGCGGCATCCTGCACTGAAGGCGCGCGCGCTGCGCACCCGGGCAGACCCGCACTAAAGGGGATGGCATGCCATGACCCTACAGCTCAGATGGCGGCGACCAGTTCCACCTCCGCAGCCACGCCGCGGGGCAGCGAGCCGCTGCCCACGGCCGCCCGGGCGTGCCGGCCGATCTCACCCAGCACCTCCACAAACAGGTCCGAGGCGCCATTGATCACCTCCGGGTGCTTGGTGAAATCCGGCGTGGCATTGACAAAGCCGCCCACGCGCACGATGTGCTTGATGCGCTCCAGGCTGCCGGCCGCCGCCTGCAGTTGTGCCAGGCAGTTCAACCCGCACAGCCGCGCGGCCTGATAGCCCTGCTCCACGCTCAGTTCCGCCCCGACCTTGCCGATGAATTGCAGCTTGCCATCGGGGCCGAAGGGCACCTGCCCCGCCACAAAAATCAGATTGCCCACGGTCACGGTGGGGACATAGTTGGCCGCGGGTGCGGGCGCCGGGGGCAGTACGATGCCCTTTTCGCGCAAGCGTTGCTCAATGCTCATGGTCCTCCCTTCGCGTGGAATGATGGCCTTGCTGGGGCGCTCAGCCGCGGTGTGACGTGGAAATGCCATTGACGCGTGGCGGCGGCAATGGCGAAATGGAAAGGCCCCACCCGCCACACGTCATGAGTCCACTGCTGGCGTCTGGACGAAGGGCTGGCATAGGCCCTATCCTCCACTGCCGGACGTCGCCGAGCCCCTCGGCGGCTCCGCCCCTCATACGAGCCCGCCATGCGATGTCTGGTCACCGGAGGGGCGGGCTACATCGGCAGCCATGTGGTGCTGCTGCTCGGCGAGGCCGGGCACGATGTGATCGTCTACGACAACCTGTCCACGGGTTTTCCCTGGGCCGTGCTGGCCGGTGAACTGATCGTCGGCGATACCGGCGACCACGAGCTGCTGGACGCCGTGTTCGCCGAGCACGGTTTCGATGTGGTGCTGCATTTTGCCGCGCACATCATCGTGCCCGAATCGGTGGCCGATCCCCTGAAATACTACCGCAACAACACCGCCAATTCGCTGGCTCTGCTGGAGGCGTGCCGCAAGCACCGCGTGCGGCAGTTCGTATTTTCCTCCACGGCCGCCGTTTATGGCGACCCCGCGCGCGTGCCCATCGCCGAGGACGCACCCTGCGCTCCGATCAATCCCTATGGACATTCCAAATACATGAGCGAGCGCATGCTGCGCGACGTCGCCGCGGCTACGGACTTGCGCTACGTGATTTTGCGTTACTTCAACGTGGCCGGGGCCGACCTGCAGGGGCGCCTCGGGCAGGCCACGCCGCAGGCCACGCACCTGATCAAGCTCGCCTGCGAAGCGGCGCTGGGCAAGCGTGACAGGCTGGAGGTGTTCGGCACGGACTACCCTACGCCCGATGGCACGTGCATCCGCGACTACCTGCACGTGGCCGATCTGGCGCGAGTTCACGTGCAGGCCCTGGAGTACCTGCGGCGCGGCGGCGCCTCGACCGTGCTCAATTGCGGCTACGGCCACGGGGCCAGCGTGAAGGAGGTGATTGAGATGGTCAAGCGCGTCTCGGGTCGGGATTTTCCCGTGCACAACGCGGAGCGCCGTCCCGGCGATCCGCCGCAACTGGTGGCCGCCAACGCGCGCATCCTGTCCACCCTGGGCTGGCGACCGGCCCACGACGACCTGGAAACCATCGTGCGCAGCGCATTGCAGTGGGAGGCCAAGCTGCCCGTGGCGGGCGGCTGATGGGCCGGGCACGCGCCGCGGCAGGGGTGCGTGGCGCAATTTGAGCGATGAATCATTTTCGGGGAGGGAACGCTTGTGAACAAGGACACCGCAGCGGAGGGCTTGAGTCGACGGACATTGTTCAAGATCGCCGGCATCTCGGCCACGGGCTACGCCCTGGCCGTGCAGCCGTTGTCCGCGGAAACCATCCACACGCCGGACACGGGACTGGTCACCCGCGACATCGAGGTGTCCCGCCGCGCCGACCGCATGCCCGTGTACCTGGCCATGCCGGAAGGCAGCGCACGCCGGCCGGCCGTGATCGTGATCCATGAGATCTTCGGGCAGCACGAGCACATCCGCGACGTGGCGCGGCGCTTCGCCCGCGAGGGCTTCATCGCGGCGGCCCCGGAGCTGTATTTTCGCGACGGGGGCGTGAAGCATCTCAAGGATTTTCCGGCCATTCTGGAAGTCGTTCGCAACATCCCCGACCGGCAGTTGCTGGACGACCTGGGGGCGCTGCTGACCCATCTCAAGGGCCTGCCCCAGTCCAACGGCAAGGTGGGCGCCACGGGCTTTTGCTGGGGCGGCGGAGCCACTTGGCTGCTGGCCCTGGACAATCCCGGACTCGACGCGGCCGTGACCTGGTACGGGCGGCTGACCAATTGGGGCAGCGGCCCGCTGCACCCGCACAATCCCATCGATCTGGCCGAGCGGCTGCATGCCCCCGTGCTGGGGCTGTACGGCGGCCAGGACAATGGCATTCCCGTGGCCGACGTCAATGCCATGCGCGATAAGCTCAAGGCCCTGGGCAAGACCAACGAGATGGTGATCTATCCCGATGCGCCGCATGCCTTCCACGCGGACTATCGGCCCAGCTATCGGCCGGAGGCGGCCAAGGACGGCTGGGGCCGCTGCCTGGCGTGGTTCCGCAAGTACCTGAGCTGAGCCCACGCCGCGCGGAATCGCCCGCGGCGGCCGCCGCCACGTGGCCCCGGCGGCACCGGCGAGGCATCACGCGTGGGCTTGACGCCGCGCGGACTGCCCGGCAAGCTTGAATCCAGACACCTGGATCGCGGCGCGACCCCCGAGCCCATCGTTGCGGGTGGCAAGACCGGGCGCGCCGCCGGCATTGCCTTCACGGCCCATTCACGCCCATGCAATTCTTTCTGGACATCGACGGCGTGCTGCTCGATTTCGAGCGAGCCTTCGCCCGCTGGCTCAACGACCGTTACGGCTTTTCCCTGCCGCCGGACTACGAG
>JACQHH010000084.1 GCA_016199125.1 Candidatus Lambdaproteobacteria bacterium | reverse complement strand
GGGAGGGGCGCCCGCGGCGGTAGGCCGCCTTACGGATCGCGACACGGCGGCGGCGCATGCTGTTCCGCGGCGGGCCGGCGTCGCTCCGCGGGCGGCGCGCCACCCGGCAAAGCGCCCTCACCCCGCGACGGCAAACGCACGGGGTCCGCGGCCACGTGCCGGCGCGCGGGGGGCTGGCGCGGCCGCCGACGCAGGGTGCGCCGTTGACAACCGCCGGGGGGCGTGGTGTCGTGCCTGCTGCAATCATCCCGTTACAACCCGATCAATGCCGTGCCATGGGGGGAGCCATGAAGCTGCACATGCACAAGGTGTCGACGACCTGTCGGCCGATTCTGCAATTCGTCGCCGAGAACAAGCTGGACGTGGAGATGGTGGTCGTTGACCTGATGACCGGCGAGCATCTCAAGGAGCCGTTCACCAGGCTCAATCCGAACAAGCTGGTGCCGGTGCTGGAAGACGGCGATTTCATCCTCACCGAATCCTCCACGATCCTGAAATACCTGGCGGAGAAGTTCGGCTCGCCGGCCTATCCCAAGGACCTCAAGCAGCGGGCCAAGGTCAACGAAGTGATGGACTGGTTCAACACCACCTTCTATCGCGAGTACGGCTATCACATGGTGTATCCGCAGGTGTATCCGCACCACGTGCGCCAGCCGGAGACGGCCAACACGGTCACGGTGGACTGGGGCAAGGGTCAGGCCGGGTTTCTGCTGGACGTGCTGGACAAGCACTGGCTGGGCCCCCGGCGCAACTTCGTGGCCGGCGACAAAATGACCATCGCCGACTTTTTCGGGGCGGGCCTGTTGACCTGTGGCGACCTGATCGGAGTAAACTACAAACATTATCCCAATACCAGCCGCTGGCTGAGCAGGATGCAGGCACTGCCTTCGTGGGGCGCGGTCAACGACGTGCACAACGGCTTTGCCGAGTCGCTCAAGGCAAAGCAGTTCGTGACCATCAAGTGATCGCAGCGCGGCCTCGCATGCCTCCAGCGCGCGCACCACAGGGGGGAGCACATGCTGATCAAGAAATTCGACCACCTGGCGTTCATCACGCCGGACATGCAGGCGACCATTCGCTTCTACCGGGACCTGTTGGGCTTTCCGCTGGTCTCGGGGGTGGGCCACGAGGGCTTCCGTCACTATTTCTTCCAGGTGGGCGAGGCGCTGCTGGCCTTCTTCGAGTACGACATCGCCCGCCCCATGCAGTATGACAAGTTCCATGGCGAACCCACCGACCGCCCCATCGGCTTCGACCACCTGGCCTTCACGGTGGACAGCAAGGAGGAACTGTTCGCCATGAAGGACAAGCTGGATGCCGCCGGCATCCGCGTACACGGGGCGGTGGATCACGGCCTGTTCTGGTCCATCTATTTCTTCGATCCGGTGAGCAATCTGCCGCTGGAATGCTCGTGGAACTTCTTCGAGCTGAGCGACACGCCCGCCATGTACGAGGTGGCGCCGCTGCCCGTGGCCGAGGAGGGCTCCGCACCGCAGCCGGGGCATTGGCCCGAGGTGACCCGCCCCACGCCGCCGCAGGCCATGACGGCCAAGCCCGGCAACGGCTATCTCATGCGCCCCGCCATCCTGGACGCCAACAAGGGCCGCATCACCGACCAGGGCCGGCAGTCGGGCATCGTGCGCTGAAGCCGCCGGCCACCGCAAGCTGCGCGCAGCGCGCCGACCGGCGCCCGTGCGCCCGCGACGGCTGGAGCGGTCGCCCTGGGTTCCGGCGAGCGCCGCGCCGCCGCGCGGCCCAGGCGCATCCGCGGGAGAGGCGCCTGTGACCGCTCATCGTCAAGCCATCCCATGCGGCACGGCATCCCCGGGCGCAGCGGCTGTGCGGCACGCGCGGGCCCGGGTCCTCACCGTGCTGCCGGTGCTGATAACGCTGCTGCTGGGCAGCCTTTCGCCCACGCCCGCGCGTGGCCAGTTCAACGGCGATTTCCGCATCCAGCGCCACCGCCTGGCCGACGAGAATTTTCTGGACTGGAAGGCCTACCAGCTTCCGCTGGACTGGCGCCTGGAATGGGAGCTGGCGCGCAACGCCATGCGCGCGTCGGTGGGCAGCCTTTCCGAGGAGCGCTTCTACCAGGGCGTGGAGCTCAAGCTGGCCAAGCCGTTGGGGCGCTACGCGGCCATTGGCTATGCCCAGCGCCAGGTGTCCTTCTTCCGCCCGGAGCCGCTGCTGCAGGAGGTGGAGTTGCGCGTGGGCGAGGCGTTCAATGCGTCCATCTTCGGCTGGACGCAGCACGTCAAGTCCGACGGCAGCCTGGGCGCGGCCGTCTCGTACCGCACGCCCGACGCCCCGGTGTTCCTGCGCCTGAGCCACCTGGATCAGTACGCCCTGTTCAACCAGCGCAGCGAGGGCGACGACGTGTTTTCGCCCATTCCCACCGTGGAACGGGTGCAGTTCCGCTGGTTCGCCGCGGATGGGTTGCACGTGCAGGGCGATCTCCGTAGCGAGCCCCCGTCCCGGCTCAAGGAGGCCCTGCCGGCCGCCTCGCGCACCTACAGCGGCAAGGAGGGCGAGCTGCTGGTGCTGTGGCAATCCCCGGGCGGCTGGACGGCGGGCTTCGAGGTCTTCGCCGACCAGGAGCAACGCGGTTACGCCCCCGGGCCGGGCACTGCCGGCGCCGCCGCCGCCCAGACGCTGCGCCTGAGCTGGCTGGACGTGTTCTGGCGCCAACGGCTCTCCCCCGTTGACGTGGCCAGCGTGGGCTGGCTGGACAGCCGTTTCACCAACACCATCGACAGTGCGACGCCCGCCGACAGCTATCGCTTCCGGCTCTTCACCACCCAGGGTTACGGCGAGTGGGAGCATACCCAGAGCGACTGGCTGCGCTGGCGCTACACCCTGCAGGTCGGTCACGTACACCTCTTCGAATCCACAGGCGGCGTCCGCAACGACGAGGAGCTTGCCGACGAGTTGCAGGCCAAGGTCGGCGTGGGCATCGCCCTGGTGGAGCCCGCGTCCTACACCGTGCTGTTCAACACCACCTGGGACATCGACATCATCGACAAGAAGCAGTGGGACGGCGGCAACATCCAGCTCGTCCTGTTCTTCTGAAGCCCCGTCCGCGGTGCCGCGCAGCGCCGGGCACCCGCGATGCAACGCCGCCGGCCACCCTCAGTTCCGCTCCGCATGCCGCCGGGCCGCACGCTGGGGCCCTTCCGGCTCAATCTCCGCCGAATTTTGCCGATACAGGGACAACCACCCGGCCCCACAGGGTCGGCTCACGGACACCATTGCCTTGAGGTCACGACATGTTGCGCGTCGGTTCCCTGCTCTGCCTGTTTCTGCTGCTGGCCGCCCAGGCGCTGCTGGCCCAGGTTGCCGCACCCTCGCTGCTTCCGCTGAATCCCATGCTGGCCGTCAACAACGACGTCGACACCGATGGCCCGGAAATCGGCGCGGGCTTCGTCACGCTCAACCCCGCCGCCATGCAGTGGAGCGGCTACAGCCTGATCGGCGCCGGGGGGCTGGAGGGCTCCGAGAAACGCGAGGGTGCCGACCCCATCGATCAGAACTCCACGGGCAGTTTCTATGGGGTCCGTGGAGTCTGGGAATATCTCTCGCTGGCCGCCGAGGGCGTCAACTTCGAGAGCGGCAAATCCGCGGCCAGAATCACTATGGATACGGTCAATGTGGCCCTGGCCGGACAGGCCTGGGACTGGATCGCCCTGGGTGCCAGCCAGAGCAATATCACTGCACGATTCACCTCCGGCGGCGTGACGCTGGGCAAATTCGACTCGGTCATCAATACGGTCGGCACGTCCTTGCGCATCGGCGAATACTTTTACGTGGGCGCCGCCTCGGGCGAGGAATTCCTGCACGCGCCGGAAGAGGCGGTGCGCCCTGTAAAATCCTACGGCGTCGCTTTCCGCAACGAGGGCGAGCTGCGCATGCACCTGGAATACTACAAGAACGACAAGGATCCCCTCGACTTCGGCAATGGGCCGGATTCCGAGGAGCACTCCGGCACCGGCGTGCTGGAGCTGGGCTGGGGCAGCTTCGTGCTGGGCTATCGCCTGTTCGACCGCGATCGCGACGAGGCCGGCGTCAACAAGAAATTCGTGGGCGCCACGGCCAGCGTGGGCTGGGTCAGCCAGTCGGGCCTGGCCATCCTGCTGCACGGTCACCGCGGCACATCCACCCAGGGCGCCGGCAGCGACCCGCTGAACAACGAGTACCAGGCCGTCTCCGTGGCCTGGGCCTTCTAGCTTGTCCGCCACCCGGCTTCCAACTTGGCGCGGAGCACGGTCCCCCGCCGCGGCGGGGCGCGGCCAAATCCCGCGAAATCCATATTGTGCAGCCGACGCCCGCAATGCGAGAATGCAACTGATGCGAGCCGGGGCTCCGGGTGGGTGGCCGCCGTTTGGCCAACCGTCTTCCGTTCCCGCCACGCCGGGCGTTGTCGCGGGCATCGCCCGCCAACGGCCATTCGCGTGCGGGCCCGGCGTCCGCGCCGCCAGAGCGTTTGATCCCGCGGCAGGTCGATGGTATCGACTGCACAGCGGGCCGGCGTCGGCGGCTCGCCGCACAACCCGATGGGGTGTCGCCAAGCGGTAAGGCAGCGGATTCTGATTCCGCCATCCGGGGGTTCGAATCCTCCCACCCCAGTTGCGATGGTTCCCACCTTTCCCCTTTGCCAGCCCGCCCGCGCCCGGGATGCGGTCTTCCCGGCGCGGAGCGGCGCGAGCGGTTCAAGCCGATGAGCGAGTCCAGCGGTCCCGGCAACTTCATCCGCACGATCATCGACGAGGATCTGGCGGCCGGGCGCACGGCCGGACGCGTCGTCACGCGGTTTCCGCCCGAGCCCAACGGCTATCTGCACATCGGGCACGCCAAGTCGATCTGCCTCAACTTCGGGCTGGCGCAGGACTACGGCGGTGTGTGCAATCTGCGCTTCGACGACACCAATCCGCTCACCGAGGAGCACGAGTACGTCGCCTCCATCGAACAGGACGTGCGCTGGCTGGGCTTCGACTGGGGCGAGCGGCGCTTCCACGCCTCCGACTATTTCGAGCGGCTCTACGAATTCGCCGTGCGCCTGATCGGGAAGGGCAGCGCCTTCGTGTGCGACCTGTCGCACGACGAGGTGCGCGACGCCCGCGGCACACTGACCCGGCCCGGCCGGCCCAGCCCCTACCGCGACCGCCCGGTGCAGGAGAACCTGGCGCTGTTCGCGCGCATGCGCGCGGGCGACTTCCCCGACGGCTCGCGCACCTTGCGCGCCCGCATCGACATGGCCTCGCCCAACCTGAACCTGCGCGATCCGGTGATCTACCGCATCCGCCGCGCGCCCCACTACCGCACCGGCGATGCCTGGTGCATCTACCCTTCCTACGACTGGGCCCACGGCCAGTCGGACTACATCGAGGGCGTGACACACTCCATCTGCACGCTGGAGTTCCAGGATCACCGCCCGCTCTACGAGTGGTTCCTGGAGCAGCTCGATGCGCAGCCGCGGCCCCGCCAGATCGAATTCGCCCGGTTGAACCTGGCCTACGCGGTGATGAGCAAGCGCCTGTTGCAGCAGCTCGTGCGCGAGCGCGTCGTCAGCGGCTGGGACGACCCGCGCATGCCCACGCTCTCCGGGCTGCGCCGCCGCGGCGTGACCCCCGAGGCCATCCGGCAGTTCTGCGCCGGCATCGGCGTGGCCAAGGCCGACAGCCTGGTGGACATGGGCTTTCTGGAAAGCTGCATCCGCAAGGACCTGGAGCCCGCCACGCCGCGCGTGATGTGCGTGCACGATCCCCTGCGCGTGGTGCTCACCAATTGGCCCCAGGACCGGGTGCTTGAGTTGGAGGCGCCCTATTTCCCGGACGAATCCGGCCGGCAGGGGACGCGCCTCGTACCGCTCTCGCGGGAGCTGTTCATCGAACGCGAGGACTTCATGGAAGACCCGCCCAAGGGCTTCTTCCGCCTCTCCCCCGGCGGCGAGGTGCGCCTGCGCCGGGCCTATGTGATCCGCTGCGACGAGGTGCTCAAGGACGCGGCGGGCACGCCGGTGGAGTTGCGCTGCAGCGTCGATCTGGAGACGCTCAACGCCGCGCCCGTGGGCCGCAAGGTGCGCGGCATCATCCACTGGGTGTCGGCGCGGCATGCCCTGCCGGCCCAGGTGCGGCTCTACGACCGCCTGTTCGCGGTGCCCAATCCCACCGGGGACAAGGAAGGCGACTTCAAGCGGCACCTCAACCCCGACGCGCTGCAGGTGCTGGCCGGGGCCATGGCGGAACCTTCCCTGGCCGCGGCCCGGCCGGGCGAGCGCTACCAGTTCGAGCGCAAGGGCTTCTATTTTGTGGACCCGCTGGATGCCGCGCCCGGCAAGCCCGTGTTCAACCGCATCGTCACCCTGCGCGACACCTGGGCCAGGCTGCAGGATCAGCAGGGCCCGCCCGGCGCGTAGGATATGGACACGCGGCGTGAGGCCGCCTGCGGCGTGCGACCTTGCGCCGCGGTGGACGGGCAGGCGCCGCCGCGCCGTCAACGCATCCCCGCCTCGACGGCGCGCAGGACCCCACGCCGAACCCGCCGGGCCAGTCGGCGCAAAGGAGTGCAAGCATGAAAATGACGGCAGCCGTGCTGTACGAACAGGGCAAGCCCCGCCCCTTCGCCGATTCCTTGCCGCTGCAAGTGGAGACGGTGGATCTGGAGGGGCCCGGCCCCGGCGAGGTGCTGGTGCAGATCGCCGGCGCGGGACTGTGCCATTCCGATCTGTCCACCATTCAGGGCCTGCGGGCCCGGGCCCTGCCCGCCGTGGCCGGCCACGAGGCGGCCGGCATCGTGCGCGAGGTGGGGCGCGGGGTGCGCAGCGTCGCCCCCGACGATCACGTGGCGATGGTGTTCGTGGCCAGTTGCGGCGCGTGCGGCTACTGCCGCTCCGGCCGGCCCAATCTGTGCGAGTCGTCCTGGCAGGCCCGCGCCCAGGGCACCCTGCAAACCGGCGCGCGGCGCCTGAGCATCCACGGCCGGCCGCTGAACCACTACAGCGGCATTTCGGCCTTCGCCGAATACGCCGTGGTGGCCGAAAACTCCCTGGTGCGCATCACCAAGCAGTTGCCGCTGCACAGCGCCGCCATCTTCGGCTGCGCGGTGATCACGGGCGTGGGGGCCGTGATGAACACGGCGGGCGGGGTGGCCGGCAAGGCCGTGGCCGTGGTGGGGCTGGGCGGGGTGGGGCTGGCCGGGCTGCTGGGCGCCGTGCAGCAACAGGCCCAGCCCCTCATCGCCGTGGACATGAACCCCGCCAAGCTGGCGCTGGCGCGCGAGCTCGGCGCCACCCACGCCTTCGCGGCCGACGACCCGGACTGCGTGGCCCGCGTGCGCGAGGTTTCCGGCGGGGGCGTGGAGGTGACCTTCGAGATGGCCGGCAGCATCGCCGCCATGGGCCTGGCCTACAAGTTGGGCCGGCGCGGCAGCGCATTGATCTGCGTGGGGCTGCCGCCCGCCACGGCCACCTTTGCCGTGCCGGTCTCGGCGCTCGTTTCGGATGAGCGCGTCATCCAGGGCAGCTACATGGGAGGCAGCGTGCCCACGCGCGACATTCCGCGCTACGTGGAGCTGGCCCTGCAGCAGCGGCTGCCGGTGGAGCGCCTGCTCTCGCACCAGGTCGATTTCGCGGGGCTCAACGCCGCGTTCGACCGGCTGGACGATGGCGCATCGGTGCGTCAGGTGCTGCGGTTCCTCTGATCCCGGACCGGGGTGTTGGCCCTGTCATGCACCGGCGGGCAGAAACAGCTTGACGACGGTGCCCGCCCCCGGACTGCTCTCCAGGTGCATGAAGCCATGGTGCTGCTGCACCATGTCCCGCACCAGCACCATGCCCAGCCCGGAACCCTGCTTGAAGCCCTTCGTGGAGAAGAAGGGCTCGAACACGCGTTGCATGACCTCCGGGGACATCCCGACGCCGTTGTCCGCGACGTCGATTTCCACGAATTCACCCGCATGGCCTTTGGACAGCCCATTGCACGCTTGCTCGTCAAGGGTGCCGTTCTTCGTCCGCACCTCGATTCGTCCCCCGTTCGGCATGGCATCCCGTGAATTGAGGCACAGGTTGATCAGCATCTGTTCAATGCACGTGGCATCCGCGGTCACGGATCCGAGTTGCGCTCCCGGATTGAAGACCAGCTCGAATTTCTTGCCGAAAATCGGCCGGATCACGTCCAGCACGTCCGTGATGGAGCGATTGACGTTCCCGTTCTGCGCCGACCTGAATTCATGGCCGCCGCCGATGGCCAACAGCCTCCTGATCAGGTCGGTGCAGCGCAGGGAATTCTCCTCGATCTTGTTCAGGTATTCAGTGAGTTGGGCCAGGTCGGCGCGGTGTTCCTTGGCCAGGGAGATGTAGCCGGAGGTGATTTGCTGCACGTTGCTGAACTCGTGCGCCAGACCGCTTGCCATCTGGCCGACGAGCTGCAGCTTGTGGGACAGGCGCAGCTTCTCCTCCAATTGAACGCGGTCGGTGACGTCGACCACCGTGGCCTGAATCGCGCGCTCGCCCTCCCAGCGGACGATGCGCGAGAGGACTTCGATGCAGAGGTTGGAGCCGTCCTGTTTCCGGGTCCGCAGGACGTAGCGATAGAGCGCCCCGGATTCAGGCTGCACGGTCTCCTGGTGATGCAGGCGGTCGCCCAGCCGGTCCGGACTGACCAGGCCGCGGATTTCATTCAGCCGCAACACTTCGTCCACCTGCTGGAAGCCGAACATCCTGGCAAACATCCTGTTGGCATAGAGCGGCTTGCCGTGGCGGTACACGAGAATGCCCTGCGCGGAGCCGTCCTCCAGCAACAGGAACTTGTCGTCGTTCCGGCGTCTGTTCCGGGCCTGGCCCTGCCGGTCCTGATCGGCCACCGGCGCGCCCGCGTGCGCGGCCTGGCGCATGGAACAGGCGCCAGGCTCGTCCGTGCCGACTCCGGAAGGCCGTGCCGAGCCGTCTTTCGGTGGTGCAACCGCAGCATGACTGGCCATGGCAAAACTCCGCATCTCGAAGTGTGAGGGACGTGAAGCTCCGCGCCCTCTTCCACTGTTGACAATCGCTTGCTGCAAGCGCCACGGGTTCTCCACCCCGCGTTGGCCTGCGCTTCCTGGCGACTTCAAGCGGTCTCAAACGTCGTTTCCCGCCGTTCTTGAGACCGGTTGCAGGCGCCGTCGGTCCTTCAAAGGCGTGCGGCACGCGCCCGCGTGCATGCCTGCGCTCCGTCCAGCCCGTCAGTTGCTGAGCGTGATCGTGGCAACCGACGTGATGGCGTTCAGGGCGTCGTCGTACGTTCCGCCGGTCAGCTTCACCTTCCTGCCGATGGCGAGCGCGGCGAAGAATTCCTCCTCCGTGATGACGACATGGTCTGCATTGCGGAACTCCGCGCCGGTGGTATCCGCGTCGATCCCGAACACGGTCAGATGGGGCTGTCCCGGCAGGCCGGACACCGGCCCTTTGAGCTTCACGTCGTTGTAATCCATGGCGCCCGTCTGCCTGATTGTCGTGGCGTAGAGCAGCCCGCCGGCGCCGATGTACGCGTGCACGCTGACCTGCACGTTGCCGTTGCCCGCGGACACGATGCCGCTGGTATCCACCGTATGGACGGTCGTGTAGACCGTGAGCCCCAGAATGCGCAGGGACTGTCCCGGCACGATGTCGCCCGTGGGCACCGGCGCCTCCATCTGCACGCGGGGTTTCCTGAAGCGCATGCTCCCGGCGGTCAGGATGCCCGTGCCGGTATTCAACGTGCCGTCGACCAGGAGCTGCGAGCCAGGGGTGATGTCGCCGTAGCCGCCGTCGATATAGGCGGTCTGGCTGGTCACGGTAACGCGCTGGTCGTTGAGCTCGAAGTCGGGCAGGGCGGCGCTGAGCACGAAGCCCTCCATCTCCGCGACGATCTGCGACGAGCCGGCCGCCGCCGGCAATTGCAGCGCGTCGCTGATGCACGCCAGGGAGCGCACGTTGGCGAGCGTGGCGCCGGCCGTGAAGCCGGGGTTTGCCGCTGCGTAAAGCTCCACGGTATTTCCCACGCCGAGGCCGGCACCGCACTGCGCGGGCGTTACGCCGACGATGTCCACCGGCTGGGGGCCGATGGCCAGCGAGGTGCCGGGCGTCAGGCTGCTGACGTCGCCAGTCAGCTTCCAGACCGGCGCGCCCGCCGCCAGGCGCTCCACGCGGGTGGCGGCGATGGCGTGGAGCCCATCGGCATATCCGTTCACTGCGACCACGTCGCCCGCGGCCAGGTCGCCGATGGCGCCGATTCCCTCCAGCACCGTGGCCTCGTCCGTCGAGACTTTCTGACCCAGCACCTCCAGCGTGAGTTCCGTTTGCGTCACGGGTCCGATCACAAGCTGATCGACGTCCAGGGTCAGCACCGTGCCGCTGGAAAAGTCGGCGCCGACGTCCGGGGCGACGACCAGGCGGGCCACCAGGCCGGGGCCGACCTCTTCCAGGGCGGCCGCGGTGGATGGCGCATCGTCCAGCGTGATGCGGGAGTCGGGGGCGATGGTGAACCGGCGATGGTCATCGACAACGATGCTCCCGCTGGCGAATCCCGTGACGGTGCCCTTGCCCGTGCCGCCGATGCCGCCCCCCGCCACCGGCTCGTCGAGCTTGACGTCGGACTCGCAGGCCGACAGCAGCAGCAGGCCGCCCACCAGCATGGGGAGGAACCCAATGGGCACTCTCATCGGCTTGCCTCCTCGTCGAGTTCGGCGTGCTCCTGCTCGAAGTAGTAGATCGCAATCCCCGCGCGAATCCGGCCGGTGCCGGTAGAAGCGGAATTGACGTCACGATCCAGCTCCGAGAGCTCCTCGTCGAGCTGCCGCAGCAGGCGCAAGGTCTGCTCGGAGGAGAGTGCGCGGAACTGCGGCACCCGCTCCTGCGGCAAGTTGTCGTAGGCGACCTTGAGCTGCAAGCGCGTCTCGTCTCCCGTGCGCGTCAGGTTATGCTCGATGGTGCCGATCAGGTCGCGAACGTCCGTCCCCAGAATGGCGAGCTTGTCCTCCAAGCCGGTTTCCGGCACGTAGGCGGGCGTCTTCAGGTGCAGCATGCCGTCCGCGGACCGCGTCACGGCGTCCACCCGCTGCAACTCGTCCAGCATGGCCCGCACGGGGACATCGCCACTGTACTTGGCCACGAGCTGGGCAAAGCTGCCCTGGGGACCGTCAGGGAGCAGCGGCCGCGGCGCGCCATCCACCGTGGTAAACGCCGGATCGCGCGCCCACCCGGAGACGACCCGCACGGCTCTATTGTAGCGGTCCTGAATCGGCGCGTCGGAGAGCTTGGGCAACTGCAGCACGCGGGCCACTTCCTTGCGCGACAGCCCGGTGATGATCGCCGTCCTGGATACGGATTGTTTGCGCCCGGGAACCGCAAAATGCTTCATGGACACATCCACGTAGGTACGCTTCGCGATGTCTGCGAACACCCCGTATGGAATGCCATAGCGCAACAGGATGCGCACCAGTGGACGCAGCAGCCTGGTGACCGCGACCTGGAGGGTTTCCGTGATGCCGGCATTCATGTTTGGGAAAATATTCCCAAATCAAGTTCAAGTCAAGAATCGCACCGTTTGTTGCAAGCCAAGCCGCGATTGAAACGACAAGCTGGTCCTGGGAGCAACAATCCGCGCAAGAACCACGCGCAGGCTCGTAGCGTGGGGAGCAAGCGGTTGCCGCGGATCGACCGTCAGCCATTATCGGTGCGCCGGGCGTGGCGCAGGTTGATGACGCACACGACCACCGGCTGCGTGCCCCGCAGCAGCAGGCGCAGGCACTCCTGCTCCATGGGCGAGTGAAAGCCGCCGACCACCGCCACGCCGGAATCCCGGAGGGCACGGGCCAGGTCATAGGTGATGAGAATCGCGTCCCCCGGCGCGCGGATGGAGCTGAACAACGACAGCAGGGGCTGCTGCACCCAGCAGGTATTACTCAGCGTGTGCTGGAGGGGAAGGGGCTTGCGCATGGTGCGCCCGGCGCAAGGCAGCAGGGTAGGCGGGTTCGTGGGTCGGCAGCGCCCCGACACGGGCTGGTGCGCCCGCCGCCATGGGCGGCTTTACCGCTGCGTGGCGGCGTTGACAAACTCCACGGCTGTCGGGTTGTCCACCCGCGTGGAGGCGTCGAGGATTTCCAGCCCGACCACGTTCCCGTCCTTGTCGTAGTCCAGGATCACGCCCGGCTTGTCCTCGTCGCTCTCCTCGATGGCGGCGTTGCTGAACAGGATGCGCAGCACGTCCACTTCCGGATCGTAGGTCACTCTCATGGCTCCCTCCAATACTTGCGGATGCGGCTCGTGCGATACGCGGTCACCACCAGCGCCGGGTCCACGCCGTCGAATACGATGGCCCGCAGCAGGTACAGTTTACCCCCTTCAAATTCCACTTGCGACTGGTATGCCTTGCGGCCGATCCGTTCCTCGATGATCTGCTGCGGCACTTCCAGCACCAGCTCCAGCGCCTCCCGCGGAATGCGCCGCCTGCGCAGTTCCTCCTCCACGTGTTTCGACAACCGGAACCTCATTCGCCAGCCTCGACCTTGTCCAAGCCCATCCGGTACTTGATCTCATGGTCCACGATGAAGTCCAGTTCCTCGTCCGACAAACCCTAAGCATTCCCCAGCTTCTACGAATTCGAAGATCATTTCTTCAACAAATGTCTTCCTCAATTCTTTCCCGTTCACTCCACCCCATGCGCTTCCTTGGTGCCCCGGAATTCTCAGAGCGCGGCTCCCAGGTGGTCGACGCTTTCCGCGGCCAGCACGGCCGGGGGCGCGCCAAGCGGAAGGCCCCTGTTCAATTCGCCACCGAGTCGATACCCGCGCATGCGGGGGAGCCGGCCGCGAAAGCCTGCTGGTCGCCAAGGAGGTGGGTCTACTCCCGCGCATGCGGGGGAGCCAGCGGCCGGAACGGATGCGCGAGCTGGTATCGGCGTTTCAATCCACGCCCCCGCGCGGGAGGCGACCGGAACGGGCGCGGTAGCCCCGCCGGGGTAGTCGAAGTTTCAATCTACGCCCCCGCGCGGGGGCGACATGGCAAGCTGATCGGTCAACAAATGTGTTAGCGGAGAGAGGGGGATTCGAACCCCCGGTACGCTTTCACGCACACACGCTTTCCAGGCGTGCTCCTTCAACCACTCGGACATCTCTCCGGGGCTGCTGCCGGGACGCGCCGCATGATCCCACGAGCCGCATGGCGCGGGCCGCGAGGCGGGGCGACGTCAGCCTTTCACTATGGCAAAGGGCCCCGCGTTGGGCAAGCCGGCGTTGCGCCTGCGGCGCAGGGGTGTTGGCCGCAAGCTCGGTGGACGCACGGGCCGGTGGCGCAAGGGCCCGCCGGGCGACCCCTCGGGGCGCCACACCCTGGCCGGGTCCTGCGGGCGGCTACTTGAACTTGATGCTGCCCACGTCCTTGATGAAGATCTCGTAGTCGCCGAAGCGGGTGGTGCCGAAGCACTTGGAGGTGCGTTCCAGGGTCACCTGCACCGTCTCGCCGGTCTTGAGCAGGGCGCTGGCGGCGATCAGCTCCGGGCTGCCCGCATCGGCTTGGTGCTGCAAGGTCAGCTCGGAGAGCTTCTCGAAGGGCAGCGTCACGGCCGCGGCGCCGAAGTTGGCCTTGAAGAACACCTTGCCTTCCCAGGTGAAGCGCTCGGCTTCCAGGCTGCGGCCCTGGCGGTCGGCAATGGTGACCGTGTAGTTGCGTTCGGGGACGGGGATGTTGCTGCGCGTCGCGTCGCCGCCATTGCCCAGCCCCATCAGCAGCAGCGCAGCCAGCAGCAGCGCACCCAGGGGAAGCCCCGCTCCCGGCGCATTGCGGGTCATGTTCACAAGGCGGTGAGCTGCTCGGTTCACGGTCTGCTCCTGCTGCAAGGGGGCCGCGGCGGCTGTACCCGCGACGGTGCGACGCGCTGCGCCGCGTCGGCGATGCCCGGCTCGGGCGCCGAGCTCCTGCGGAGGCGCATCGCCTCAACGCTAGCACACCGGGACCCACAGCGGAATTCCCGCGCGCCGGGGCTAATCCGTCAGGCCGGGCGCGGCGACACTGTGCCCGGCCGGCACGAGCACGGCGTCAATGTCTGCGCCGGTGCCCTTGTCCGGGCTGATGAGCAGCACGGGGAACGCCGCGTCCGGCACCCCTGCGCCGGCGTCGACGATCTTCACGTAACAGGCCTGAAAATCCGCGGGCAGGCCGGCCGCGACGATGACGTCGGCCAGGTCGAACTCGTCGCCGCCCGTGCTCGTCTCCGGGTCGTAGACGTGGATGCCGGCGAAGCCGCTCCAGGCGGCGGGCAGGCCGACGTCGGCCGGGTCCACCGGCGGCGTGGCGGGAAAGCGGTGGAAGTCGGTGCCATTCTCCGAGACCTCCACGTAGGCCGCCTCGGTGAACACATTGGACGAGCCCTGGAACGGCGCGGCATTCTCCACCACGGTGAAATCCGTGCCGTCATCGTTCACGATGCACCGCCGCTCCGTGCCGTCGCCGAAGCCCAGCACCAGGAAGCCGCCTTCCGTGAGGGAGATCTTGTCGAAGCCCAGGGACGCCACGTGCTTTGCGCCGCGGGGCGGACCCAGCGCCGCCTGGGGGATGAAATACCCGGCGCCGTCGGCTTCCCCCGTGGGCAGCACCGGCGCGTAGACCACCACGCGGTCCGCGAACACCTCGCCGTCAAAGGCCATGGGCTCCGCGGTGAACGTGACGAGCACGTCGCTGCCCAGGGTCGCACCGGTGTACGCGCTGAACATGGCATCCAGGGTCAGCCGGTAGACGTGCGCCCACACCAGGGGCTGCTCCAGAGTCAGCCGCAAGGTTTGCAGCGAGACGATGTATTCCATGCGGTAGCGCACGGGCAGCGGTGCGTCCTCGTCCGTGACGTCCTCCAGGGTCAGCAGCGCGGCCACCTGCTCCGAGACGGCCGTGAATGCGCTGTAGGACGTGGCCAGGTCGGTGGTGAATTCCACCTCGACGCGGGCGGTGGAGACGTCAACCAGCGCGGTGCCATTGGCCGGCGTGCTCCCGGCCACGCCGAAGGCCTCGTCGCTCGATGTGGCGGCATCCTCCTGCGTCCCCACCACGCAGCCGCCCAGCAGCAGCGCTGCGAGCCCCGCCAGCGCCAGGCGGCGCCAATGGTGGGCGCTGCGGTCCCGCGGCATGGCGGGAGGCGCAGCACCCGCGCGACCCGGCCGCCGGGTTCGATCGGTCTCTGGCATGGCGGCTCCCGCTGCCGGTTTGGGCTCGCGCGCGGCGGCCCGCCGCACGATCCGTGACACTTGCATCACGCGGCACAAGGCGACCCCGCGCGTTGCCGCGCATGGCAAAGGTCGTGCCGCCGTGGCCCTAAGCAACTGTTTCCATGGGAATTCATCATAGCACGGGGCGGCCTGGGGAAAAAACGGCGCCGGCGGAACGCCCCAGGGCAACCGCATGCTAACGCACGTCATTCTGAGCGCCGCACTACGGCGCTCAGAATCTCAATGATTTCAGCAGAACGAGACCCTTCGCTCTGCTCAGGGTGACATCGATGGCAGGGCAGCGGCTAGAATGCGGTTGCCCTGTAGAACGCTCCCGGCACGCGCCGCGGCGGGCGTCAGCCCACCGGGTCAGGCATCGGACGCGCCTGGCCCAGCCGCGGGCAGCAGGTCGGCAAAGAAGCGCGTGTCCCGCTGTACGATCTCGCCCACGCGCACCGGCACTGGCCGCTTGAAGATGGGGCCGTCCCACACGAAGGAATGATATTCGCCGTTCTCGCCGCAGGGGTCCACGCCGCGCGGCAGGTCGGCCAGCAGCGCCGTGTCGATGGCCCGCCCGGCGAAGTCGCGGGTCAGCTTGGCGCCATCCACGCAGGCCAGCACGCCACGAAAGCCCAGCGCCAGGAAGCGTTGCAGCAGCGGCCCGGTGGGCTGGCCCCACAGCGGAAACTCCGCCCCCAGCCCCACCGGCGCCAGGTTGCGCTCGCGATAGTCGCGCAGGTCCTGCAGGAAGATATCGCCGAAGGCCACGGCCTCCACGCCCGCCTCGCGATAGGCCCGCATGGCCCGGCCCATGGCCTCCTCGTACAAAACATTGCTGCACGGGTCGGGCAGCGAGATCACGTGCAGGGCTTCGCCCAGGGCCTCGGCCTGGGCCCGCAGCAGCTCGGCCCGCACGCCATGGTGGCTGATGCGTCCGTAGGGCTCGGCCACGGTGGTCAGCAGCGCCACCACCTCCCAGGTGCCCGCCTGGCGCAGGGCGTGCAGCGCCAGCGCGCTGTCCTTGCCCCCGCTCCAAGAGAGCACGATCTTGCGCCGTGCGCTCATGCCGATCCCCCGGCTGGTGCCTCGTGTGCCGCCGCCCCGGCGCTCATGGCGCCAGGGTCGCGTCGGCCTCGTAGTGTAGCGCCTCCACGGCGTCGATGTCCGCGCCGGAGGCAAACAGGTCGCTCTGGGTGTTGCCGTAGTCGACCCAGCGTGTGCCGCCATCGGTGATGCGCACGTAACAGGCATTGAAGTCGGCCGACAGCGCGTGCTCGGCAATCAGCAGCGCCAAGTCGAAGCGGTCGCCTCCTTCGCTCGTCGGCGTCACCCCGGCGAATCCTACATAACGCGTGCGGTCGATCAGGGGTTTGGCGGGATCGAGCGTCGCGTCATGGGGATATTCGTACCAAGTGGCATTGTCGGTGGAAAACTCCACGGTCGCCACTTCGTTGTTGGTGCCGCTGATGCTGTCGGCATCGCTCGTGACGAACGGATTCTCGTAGACGGCCACATCGTCGCCTACGCCGTCAATTGCGCAGCCCCGCTGCGCGGGGTCGCCGGCCGCGCCCAAGCCCAATACCAGCGCACCGCCCGGCGCATCCGTTCCTGCCGGGACATAGCCCAGGGAAACGACGCTAGTGTAGTCGCCGGGTGCGCCCAGGGCGCGGTCGGGGGAAAAGAAGTACGACCACGCAGGCGGCCCCAGCCCTGTCCAGGAGAAGCCGCCGCAGCCGCTCGCCGTAGGGTCGGTATTATCTGCCCGCGGCAGCGCGGAGGCTTCGTCGGCACTCGCAACGTAGGGGTAGCTCTGGCAATAGTAGAGGTTGTCCTGAAACAGTGTCCAATCGAAGCGGGAGTAGTTGCCTTCACTCGCCAAGCCGATCAGAACGCGCTGAGCATTGTCGTAGCTGACGATCTCGGTCGAGCTCGCACCAAAACCCGGATAGTCCGTGATCCACGCGGTTAATGAAATGACGTGTGTACCTCCGAAATCATCGCTGTAGCTCCCCGGGGTCTGGCCGTTGAAGCCGCTGTTGATCACGAGCGTCCCCGGCGCATAATCGATCACGCGGTTGGCAAAGATGCGCGTGGTCGCCGGCGTGGTCGCCTCCTCCTTCTTTTTGTCTTCCCCGGCGCAGGCGGCCAGGAGCAGCACGGCCAGCGCGATCACTGCATACCGGGGGAAACGCGGGCGCCTCGGAACGCTTCTCGGGGTGCCGGTCGAATGCCTTGCAGTCTGGTTCATGGTGTCCCTTCCTTTGAAATCAACTGCTCACGGTGCAAGCGGCCCGTGGCGGCGGCTGTGCCAGGCCGAGGCTGCCCGGCGGCACCGCGCCGCTGTGTCTCAGGGCACGACGTATTCGGCGCAGGTCAGGCCGCCGTTGCCGGCGCCCAGGTTGTGCGTGGCCAGCAGCGCGCCGCCGGCCGTATCCAGCTCGCCCAGGGCCGCCGGCCCATAGCCGCCCATGCCGGCAAAGAGCGCCGGAGCCGGGTCGGTGGTGGAAAACAGCGGTCCCGTGATGCGCGGCAGGGTGGCGTCCAGCGGCGCCAGCGTCGCCGTGTCCAGCTCCAGCGTGGCCACCACGTCGTCGGGATAGCTGGTGATCCAGGCGCGCTCCCCATTGAAGCGGAAGATGCCGGTGGGGTCCGCGGGAAGCTGCGAGGTATTGGCCGAGGTGAGCAGGGCCAGGGTCTCGTTGTCCGGCGTGTCGTCGGCGAACAGCGCCGGGTCGAGCCGTTGCAGGGTGCCGGGCTCCCCGCCGAAGTCCAGGTAGCCGCCGTTGTTGACCACCCACAGGCTGCGCGGCCGGGAGCCATCGTCCGGATCATCCAGCAACGGCGCGCCCTGCGGGCTCATGCCCAGGGCAATCGCATCGGCAATGGAAGGCAGGCCCACGCCATCCAGCGCCAGCACCAGCAGCCGTCCCGCGCGCAGCACCCCGTTCCAGTTGTTGGCCACGGCGTACAGGCACGGCCCCAGCGCGCAGGCGTCGTCCCAGGCCAGCCCGTCCAGTGACGTCCAGCGGGCGCCCGTGTGGCCCGGGGGATACACTGTCGCGGCGTTCAGGTCCAGAAAGCTCAACAGGCTCAGCCCCGGCAAAGACACCACGGCCAGCCCGTTGGTGGCGAAATTGTCGAAGGACGAGCCGGCCAGGGCCACGTAGGCCAGCCCGCCCTGCGGATGCACCAGCAGCGTTACGGGATTGGAGTTGGGGGCAAAACTCAGCCGCCCCGTCTGGGCCAGGGTCACCGGATCGAAGCGGAGCAGGGCGTTCTGACCCGAGCCGTCTCCGGCCACCCGCGACAGGTAATAGCCCTGGCCGCCGGCGAACCAGGGCCCCACGGGGTCGGAATGCAGCACCCGCCGCGTGTCGCCCAGCACCCGCCGCTCGGCCAGGCTGTAGACCACGATGGTGCGCCCGATGTTGGCGATGCAGTAAAGCTGCGGGCCGGAGGGCACCGCGGCCGGCGGTTGCGACACCTGGCCCGTGGGGTCGCTGCGCGCGGGCTCGCCGGCCGCCTGCTCCAGCCAACTTTCCACCTGGTCGCAGGCGGACAGCGCCAGCGCCGCCAGCACAAGCGCCAGCAGCGGCGCCGCGGCCCATCGCCCGGCGCGCCCCGACCCGAATCCCGTGCTGCCGCGGCCCTGCATCGCATCCATCCCGCGCCTGCGCTTAGCCGCCGGCGAGGGGCTCGATGCCCACCCGCCGCACGGCGGCGCGTCGGGCGGCGCCCGCGGAGGCACGACCGGGACCGGATGCGGCCGGGGTCGCGCACGGAGCGCGCCGCCTACAGGGTAATCGGACCGAGGGAACCGCGAATCTGCTGGGCAACCGGCGCTGACAACACCGGTGGGTGCTTCTTCCTTCCCTCCGAAGGATTACCGAAGTCGAATGTCGGGCAGGTTTCCTGGCTTGCGCGCGACCCGCCGGCCTTCCCAGGCTTGTCAGTCCCAGTGGCCGATGCGGCAGGTCCGAATGGCGCTCACAGTTACGGGGGTAGCTGCGGCATTGCACCGCATTCCCTTTTAACCCCTCTTCAAGGGGGCACCCAACGTCCCCACAGCTACCGGCGCGCGCTGGCAAAGTCAAGGCGGTCGTGAGAGGATGGACGTGCAGCGGGCGGCGGCCGGAGCATGTCGCCCGGTGGCGTCCCTCCCGCAGCGCACCCACCCCAACGGGAACCCCGCCATGACCCCATGGACGCGCGAATCGGCCCTGCGTTGGATCGAAGGCCACGCCAACCGGGAAATCGTGTTGCGCCAGCGCAGCAGTGCGCTGCGCGTGCAAGGCATCTGCAAAGGCGTGGAGCACCTGGACGCGTGCAGCGCCCACTACCAGGAATGCGAGCTGATTCCCGCCGGCGTGGACGTGGAAGTGACCCTGTGCTTCCACGCGGAGACCCTGGCCGTGCACATGATCGCTTATCACCCCCAGTCGGGCGAGGTGACCCTTTCCATGCCCATCAGCGTGCCCTTCGCCGAGCTGCTGCTGCACGAGCCGGGCGAATCGGCGCTGGACGAGCAGGCGCAGAAAGAGCCGACCTTCTCGCCCTATGAGCTCTTATAAGGCCGGGTTGGCTGATCCGCTGCCCGCGGCGGTCTGGTTGGAGGATGGCCGCGGCGGGCGCGTGGCCTTTGCCGCCTATCCTGCCCCGCGGCCCTGGCTGCACCTGCTGATTTCCCACGGGTACGGCGAGCACATGGGCTGGTACGACCATGTGGCCCGCACGCTGCAGGCCCAGGGGGTTTCGGCCTACCTCTTCGACCATTACCACCATGGGCGTTCCAGCGGCCGGCCGGCCGACGTGCCGGACTATGCCAAGCTGGTCGACGGGCTGCGGCTGGTGCTGCACCAGGGCGTAGAGCCCCAGCGCCAGCCGGGCGCGCCCCTGGCCCTGCTGGGACACAGCAATGGCGGCCTGGTCTCCGTGCTGAGCGTGGCGGCGCTGCCTCGGGGCACCTTCGACGCCCTGGTGCTGTGCTCGCCGTTCCTGGGCTTTCCGCCCGGGCTGCAGCGCACCATGCTGCCCCTGGTGCACCTGCTGGCGCGCGTGATCCCGCGCTACCGGCTGCCGGTCAATGGCCTGCCCCAGTTGCGCACGGCCGACCGCAGCATCTGGCCCGACTACGCGCGCGACCCGCTGCGCTTCCGCGGTCTCAGCGTGCGCTTCGTGCGGGCCATGATGAGCGCGCTGGCGCAGGCCTGGCAGGCGCCCACTTGTCAGGGTCTGCCCCTTCTGTTAGCGTTTGGCGACCAGGACCATGTGGTGGATCTGCCCTCCGCGCTGCGCTGGTTCGAGCGGGTGGAATCGCCCGACAAGGCGCTGCGGCCCTACCCCGGCCTGCGCCATGAACTGTTCCAGGAAGCCCAATGGCGTGACGTCCTGCAGGACGTGATCGGCTGGCTGCGCACGCGGCTGGGCTGAGCGCGGGGCGCCGCGCACGCCCCGGCCGCCTGAATCGCGGCGGGCATGGCGGCGCCGGTCCACGCGGCGTGCCGCGGTCTTGTGGCAACGCCGGCCCATCCAGCCCAACGCCAGAGCCGGAGCATTTTCCGCCGGATGCCCACCATCGCCTTTACCATGATCGGGCACAACGAGGCCCACAACCTGCCGCGCTCGCTGGGCAGCGCGCAGTGGGCGGACCAGCTCATCTACGTGGACTGCGCCAGCAGCGACGGCTCAGCCGAGGTGGCGCGGCGCTACACGCCGCACGTCTTCACGCGGCCCAACGTCTCCAACCTGAACGTCAACAAGGCTTTCGGCATCGAGCAGGCCGACACGGACTGGGTGTTCTACCTGGACGCCGACGAGGTGATCGGGCCCGAGCTGGCACAGGAGATCCGCGCGACCCTGGCCGCCGATCCCCCCGAGGCCGCGTTTGACATGCCCCGCCGCAACCATTTCTTCGGGACCTGGGTGCGCCACGGGGGCCACTATCCCGACCCGCAGTTGCGGCTGTTCCGCCGGGGGCGGGCGCGCTTCGCCCTGGCGCACGTGCACGAGAAACTGCAGGTGGACGGCCGCGTGGGGCATCTGCGCCATCCCATGGAGCACTACACGGTGGACTCGGCGCTGACGGCCATCCGCAAGATGGACTTCAACTCCTCGTTCAATGCCATGCACATGGCCCGGCGCGGCCGGCGCCCCACGCCCGGCATGGCGTTCAGCTACCTGTTCTGGAAGCCGTGCAGCCGCTTCGTGCGCCGCTATGGATTCAAGGGAGGCTTCCTGGATGGCTGGCCCGGGCTGCTGGTGGCCGTGATCGACTGCATCGACTTCCCCTTCCGTTTCGTCAAGTTCTGGTACTGGGCGACCCATCCCCAGGACTGCCCCGACCCCGGCCGCGAGCAGGCCGCGCCATGACCCTGACGCCGTTGTCCGGCCCGCCCACGGCCCGTTTGCTGGAGGCCATCTACTTTGCCGCCGAGCAGCACCGCGACCACCGCCGCAAGGGTCAGACCGCCGCGCCCTACATCAACCATCCCATCCTGGTGGCCACCCAGCTCGCCCGCGCCGGCTTCGGCGATGACGAGGAGCTGCTGATGGCCGCCGTGCTGCACGACGTGATCGAGGACACGGAAACCACGCGCGCGGAGCTGGCCCGCAAGTTCGGCGAGGCCGTGGCGGGCGTGGTGATGGAGGTCAGCGACGACAAGAGCCTGCCCGAGCAGGAGCGCAAGCTGATGGCCGTGAGCACCATCGCGGCCAAGAGCGGCCGCGCGCAACTGCTCAAGCTCTCCGACCTCATCGCCAACATCCGCGACGTGATCCACCAGCCGCCCAACTGGAACGCCGGGCGCAAGCACCGCTACTTCGACTGGGCGGAAAACGTGGTGCGCCAGATCCGCGGCGTCCATCCGGCCCTGGAAGCGGAGCTGGCACAACTGCTGGAAGAGGGTCGCCGGCAGGTGGGCAGCACCTGAGGCGCCGCCGGCGTAAACGTCAGGCGTAATACCATTTCCCTTTCAACAATGCTCTAATTCCCGCGCGGCTGAGGAGTCCCGCACAAGGGGGACGTCTCGAAGCCCGCGGCCGTGAACCCCGCGCTCTTCGAGACGCGCTTCACGCTCCTCAGAGCTGCGGGGTTTTCATCCATAGATGAAATGGACATAGGATTAAGGCTCAGCCGCCCGGCGGGGATCATTTGGGCACGTGCAGCGGGATGCGCCGGCCGTTCTCGTCGTAGAGCCGCGGGGCAAAAGGCAGCGCGTGCGGATCGGGGATGATGGGGGCCAGCGTTTCGGCCGGCTTGGGCAGCGGCAGGTCGTTGATGGGCGTGTCCACGCGATACACCGTGCGCCGCAGCAGCGTGCCGTCCTGGGCATAGAAGCGCCACTCCCCCTCGCGCAGGTCCTCGCGGAAGTAGCCTTCCGTTTCGAGCTGGCCGTTCGCGTACCACGTGCGCCACAGGCCGCTGCGCAATCCCTCGTCATAGCTGCCGCGCTCGGCTTCCAGGCCGTTGTCGAAGGCGCGCCGGAACTCCCCGTGCAGGATGCCCAGGCGATAGGTTTCGCGGCGGATCATCTGGCCGTTGCGCTGGTACGTGATCCACAGGCCGTCCGCCACGCCGGTCACATACGCGCCCTTGACCTGCAAGCTGCCGTCCGGGAAGTAGAAGCGCCACGGGCCATGGGGCTTGTCGAACTTCATGATGCCCTCGGCCTTGATGCGCCCGGCCGGGTCGCGGAACACGTGCTCGGGCTGCAGGAACTCGCCGTTGTCCAGGAGCACGCGCCGCCCCTGCTCGTGGCGCACGCGGCGCATCACGTTGCCCTCCGCATCGAACCAGGTCCACACCCCCACCGGCTCGTTGTGCCGATAATAGGCTTGCAGCGCCAGCGCGCCGCCAGGATGGTAGCGGCGGAACTCCCCGTCGCGGAACACCTCGCCCGCCTCGTAGCGCACTTCCCATTGGGTCATCAGGGCGCCGTCGGGGTAGCGGTTCTCGCGCAGGTCGGCCCGCGCCGTCGCGCCCCACCCCGCCAGCAGGACCAGGGCCAGGGCCAGGCCCGCGCCGCGCAGCCGAACGCGCCCGCGCGCACCGCCCCGCGTCCACGCGCCGGGGCGGCGTGGCCGATGCGGGATGCGTGGACTGCGGGGATGGCTGAACATGGCGCGTCGGGTGGCTGGGCCGGTCGTTGGGCGCGCCGCTCGCCGGCAGCGGGGATGCCGCGGAAGCGGGCCGCGCGGGTGCGTGCATTCCACTCCAGTCTAGCAAGATGCCGGCCAAGGACGGACCCCCGGCCTTTCAGGGCGCCGCGTCCGGCTACACCTCGTCCTCGCCCGTTGCGGCGCGCCACGCCCGCAGCGCCTGGCGGAACTGCCCCACGTCGTGCACCCGCACCAACGCCGCGCCGCGCGTGACCGCGAACAGGCTGGTGGCGATGCTGGCGCCCAGGCGCCGCTTGGGGTCGGCCTCGCCCGTGATGCGGCCCAGGGAGCCCTTGCGCGAGGTGCACACCAGCAGCGGCCGCCGCAGGGGGCGCAGCGCCGGCAGTTCGCGCAGCACGCCCAGGCTGCCCTGCACGGTCTTGCCGAAGCCGTAGCCCGGATCGAGCAGCAGGCGCAGGGCCCCGCCGGCTTCGGCGGCCGCGATGCGCTCGGCGAAGAAGGCGCGCATGTGCGGCACCAGCTCCGCCGCGTTGGCCGGGGGCGGCACGGTGTAGTTGTTGTAGGTGATCACCAGCGGCGCGCCTTGACGCGCGGCCACGGCGATCATCCTGGCATCGGCCCGGCCGCTGACATCGTTGATCAGGTGCGCTCCCAGCGCCAGGCAGGCCTGGGCCACCTCGGCGCGCTGGGTGTCGATGGACAGCGGCAGGGCGACCTCGCGCACCAGGCGCTCCACGACGGGGGCGATGCGCTCCAGCTCCTGCGCCGCGCTCACCGGAGCCGCGCGGGGATGGGACGAGGCGCCCCCCAGGTCGATCACGTCGGCCCCCTCCTGCGCCAGCGTCAGCGCCCGGTCCAGGGCCTGCGGCAGGCGCAGGAACTCGCCGCCGTCGGAAAAGGAGTCGGGGGTGGCGTTGAGCACGCCCATGATCAGCGGGACGCGGAAGTCCCAGCGGTGGGGCCCCAGCATCCAGGGCGGCGCGGGCAGCAGGGAATCGCCAGTGTCCGCGGGGTCCGCGGAGGGCCGCCGCGGCGCGTGTGCATCGCTCATGGCTTCAATCCGGATGCACCTGCGCCGCCAGGGCCTCGGCCTGCTGCACCATGTCGGCGATCAGCCGCATGCCCTGGTTCCAGAACGCCGGGTCGGCGATGTCCAGCTCCATGCGCCGCAGCAGCTCGGTGGGCGAGGCCGACCCGCCCGCGGAGAGCAGCGCCAGGTAGCGCGCCTTGAACGGCTCCCCCTGCTCCTCGTATTGCCGGTACAGCGCCAGCACCAGCAGCTCCCCGAAGCAGTAGGCGTAGCAGTAGAAGGGGGTGTGCACGAAGTGGGGAATATAGCTCCACCAGTCGCGGTAGCCTGCGCCGAGCCGCACCGAGTCGCCGAACATGGCCGTGTTGGCGGCCAGCCACAGTTCGCCGATGGCCGGGGCGTCCAGCTCGCCCTGCTGGCGCCGGGCCGCGTGCAGGGCCTGCTCGAAGCGGGTCATGGCCGCCTGGCGGTGCACCGTGGCGAAGATGTCCTCCAGCTTGCCGCACACCAGCGCCAGCCGCACCTGGGGATCGTCGTCGCGCGCCAGCAGCCGGCGGAAGACCAGCATCTCGCCGAACACGCTGGCCGTCTCGGCCGTGGTCAGCGGGGTGTGGAACTGGAACAGCCCCTGGGGCCGCGCCAGGTACTGGTGCACCCCGTGCCCCAGCTCGTGGGCCAGCACCATCACGTCGCGCAGGGTGTCGGTGTAGTTGAGCAGGATGTAGGGATGCACGTCGGGCAGGGTGCCGGCGCTGAAGGCTCCACCCGCCTTGCCCGGGCGCAGGGCCGCGTCGATCCAGCGCCTGCGGAAGAATTCGCCCGCCACTTCGGCCATGCGCGGCGAGAACGCGCCATAGGCGTCCAGCACGATCTCCCGCGCCTCGTCGTAGGTGCAGGCGGGCATGCCGTCGCGCAGGGGCGCATAGCGGTCGTAGTCGTGGAGCGCGTCGACGCCCAGCAGGCGCCGCTTGAGGCGGTAGTAGCGCGCCACCAGGGGCATGTGCGCATCGCAGGTCGCCAGCAGCGCGTCCACGCTGGCCTGGTCGATCTCGTTCTCCAGGTTGCGCGCCAGCATGGGGTGCGGGCGCTTGCGCAGCCGGTCGTTGTCCGCGTGGTCCTGCACCAGCGTGTTGAAGACAAAGGTCAGCACGCGCCGCTGGCCGGCCAGGGCGGCGGTGATGCTTTCGGCCGCGCGGCGGCGGCGGTCGCGGTCGGGATCGTGCAGCGCCGCCAGCGCCTCCTGCAACGTCACCGGGCGGCCGTCCAGGGGGCAGCGCAAGGCGTTGACCACCTCGTCGAACAGGCGCTGAAAGGCCGTGCGGCCCGTGTTGTCCTTGAGGTTGAGAATCTTCTCCTCCGGCTCGGAGAGCACGTGGGGCCCTTGCAGGCGCGTCACCTCCAGGAAATGGCGGTGCTGCGCCAGCGCCGGATGCGCCAGCCGTTGCGCCGTCTCCGCCGCGGGCAGGGCCACCCATTCCAGCTCGAAGAACAGCAGGTGCTCGCGCACGGCGGAGAACTGCTGCTGGGCGGCCTGGAGCAGGGCGCCGTGGCGCGGCGTGGCCGTGTCGGCGGCGAAGAGCAGTTGCGCATAGGCCATGCTGCGCGCAATGCGCGCGGTGATCTGCTCCAGGCGCGCCACGGCGGCGGCCAGCGCCTCGGGTGCCAGCCCGGCGACGCGGCCGCGGAAGGCCTGGCCGAAGGCGCGGGCGTCCTCCAGCGCGGCGGCCTGGTCGGCCTTGATGGCCGGGTCGTCCGGGCCGCCATACAGATCCCCCAGGTCCCAGGTCACGTCCTGGGCGCTCGTGGCGGTCGGCGCGGCGTCCGTGTCGGCCACCGTGGCGCCCTTGGCGCCGGCCGGGCCGGCGGCGGATGAGCTCATGTCGTCTCCGGCGGCTCAGGCGGCCAGCGTGTAGCGCGCCGGCGCGCCGCCCTGGTTGAGCACGCGGCCTTCCTTGACCAGCTTGTCCAGGTGCGAGAGCACCGATTCGCCGGCCGCGTTGTGCAGGTGCTTGGGGTATTCGCGGTAGATTTCAGCCACCATTTCCATGATGGTGCGGGGGCCGTGCCGCAGCTCGTGCAGAATCTGCCGCTCCCGCTCCAGGCGATGCGCCAGGTATTCGCGCACCTTGGCCGGGCCATCCTCGATCACGGGACCGTGGCCCGGATAGATGCGCTTGAGGTCCAGCGCCAGCAGCCGCTCCAGCGTGGCCAGGTAGTCGCCCAGGTCGCCGCCGTCGCGGGGAATGACCGTGGTGCCCACGCCCAGGATCACGTCCCCGGTGAACAGCGCGCGCTCCTCCTCGTAGTAGTAGCAGATGTGATCGCGGGCGTGCCCGGGCGTGTGTACGGCCCGCAGCGTGTAGCCGGGGCCCTGGAAGCGTTCGCCGTCGCGCACCGCCTGCAGGGGCACGTTGTAGCGCTCGTCCTTGCCGGGCCAGGGGAACTTGTGCACGGGCAGGTTGGGAAAGATGCCGCGCACGTCGCCGGCCCCGCCAATGTGGTCGGGGTGCACGTGGGTCAGCAGGATGCGCGTCAGCGGCGGCGCCTGGGTCTCGCGCAGGTAGCCCCGCAGCAGCGCGGTGTAGGCGTCCAGCCCGGAGCCGGTGTCGATCAGCAGCGGGCCGGGGCCGTGCATGCCCACCAGGTAGGTGTTGGTGCCGGGACCGGTGAAGGCCGACGGATTGAGGCCCAGCACGCGGTGTACGCTGGGGCTGAGCACGGCGGTCCTGGGAAATCCCTCGGCGCCTGGCAGCAGATCGGGCATGGTGTCTCCGTGATGATGGTCGCGCACCGCAGGGCGCCGGCGGGGCCGTCGGGCTGCGCCGCGGTGGCGGAGCCGGGCGCAGTCGCGACCCGGGCGGCGATGGGCCGACAATTGAGTGCAAAGCCCCAGCCTAGTACATCCGGCCCACGAATTTAACAAGCCCGCGCGGCAGGTGCGGCGATGGATCAGCGTTCCGGCGCGTCGACCGCCGGCGTGGCCCGGTCTTGCACGCGCCGCGTCCGGCGGTTGGCGTCGCGCCGAGCGTCTCTGGAGACCTCCGCCACGCGGCATTTGACCTGGCCCGGCGCGTTGGGCAGCATGGGCGGCGAAGCAGCACCGTCAACCTCAAGCCGCCCTGTCCGCGATGCCCAGCCCGATGTCCAGCCCGCCGCCCGATCAGCCTCCTGCGCCTCCGCCCGGCACGCCGCCGCCCCTGGAAGGCGTTGCCCTGGCCCTGGTGTGGCTGGCCCTGCTGGCCGGGATGGCCCTGGCCATCGCGCGGCCGGACGCGCTGCTGCTCGGCCCGGGACCGGCCGGCACGCCGGCCCTGGTGCACCTGTTCACGCTGGGCGTGCTGCTGGGCGGATTCACCCTGCTGCAGGCGCGTCAATGGCGGCGGCTCTACGGCGTCCCCGGGGCGCCGCCGGCCAGGGGCCTGCTGGGGCCGCTGGCGCTGGGGTTGCAGGCGCTGGGCATCGTGCTGCTGGCCTGGGGCTTCCTGGCGCAACGGCCCGGGCTGGCCCACCTGGGAGGGCACTACCTGGTGCCCACGGCCGTGGCGCTGCAATTCGTCATGGGCCTGCTGGCCATGCGGCGGCGTCCGCGCGGGGCCCCGCGGCATCTGGCGGCCCATCTGCCCGTGCTGGGGCTGATGCTGGCGGTTGCGCTGGGGGCCATGCTGGTGCTCGACGCATACCAGGGCGGCTACGGCATCTACCTGCCGGGGACCATCCTGGTGCATCTGCTGGCGGGCGCCTTCCTGTTCGTGCTGCCCATGAGCCTGTGGGGGCCGCGGGCCATCGACCTGGGCGCGCTGCCGCCCGCCGCCGCGCCGGACGGCCCGGACGATGCGCCCGCCCGCGCCATCGCGGGCGAGGGGCTGACCCTGCAGCGCCTGGTGCCGCTGCCTGCCGCGGGAGTGCTGCTGGTGGCCGTGGGGCAGACCCGTGCCGACTGGCCCTGGGCCATGCCCGCCGGACTGGCGGTGCTGGGCGCCGTGTGCCTGTGGGTGGGGCTGCCGGGCCGGGGTCACTGGCAGGCCCTGAGCTTCAACGCCGTGCGGCGCACGCCCTGGGCCGCGGTGGGCATGCTGGTGCTCTTTGCCGCCCTGCGCTGGTGGCGCGGGGCCGAGGGAGCGGAGCTGGTGGCGGTGGCGCGCTTCAGCGCGGTGCTGCTGCTGTTCGTGGTGGTGCTGCCCGACCTGCTGGCGCGCCTCGGCCTGCTGCGCCTGAGCGGCGAAGTGCCCGCCACGCCGCCCACTCCGGCGGAGCCCGAGGCCATCCCGCCCCACGTGGGGCTGCACTATGCCGCACAGTTGCTGGGCGCCAGCCTGCTGGTGGCGGCCGTGGCCACGCGCATGCCGGCGCTGGTGCAGGCCGGCGCCGCCGTATGGCTGCTCTCCGGGCTGCATTGGGGCTGGCGCCTGCTGCGCGGTTGAGTGCCGCGCGCCAAGGCGTCCCGGCAAATTCCCAGACTTATGGCGTATCGGCGCTGGCGCCGGCGGCGGTCGCCACATGGTTCAGGGCGTCGGGCGCCGATTCATCCGGGGCGCCGTTCCCGCCGTGCTTGGCGCGGTGGGCATCCACCGCCCGCAGCAGCTCCTCCAGCGCCCGGTCGCCCGCGTGCAGGGCCTGCAGGTGCCCGATCAGCTCGGCCAGGTAGTCGCGCGCCGCCCCGCTCTCGCCCACGCCGGTGGCCAGAAGCTGCACCATGCGCTCCCGCGGCAGGTCGGCACGGTAGGTGGGGTGATCCGCATCGGGCAGGTAGATCCAGGCCTGTGCGGGCTGGGGCCCCGGCGCGCCATCCAGCCGCAGCGGCAACAGCACGCGCCGGTAGCCGGCGCCCTCGCGCTCGTCCAGGTAGGCCAGCACCGCCGCGCCGCGATCGGGCGCGGGGAGAAAGGCCACGCCCCGGCAGGTGCCGCCGGGCAGCAGCCCCAGCACCATGCCCGGCCGCTCCGGGGTGCCCCGGTGGCGCCACGAAATGCGGCAGAAGGCGCGGTGGTAGCCCGTGAGCAGCGCGGATCGCCGCTGTGCAAAGGCAAAGCCGGGGCGCCACATGAGCGAGCCGTAGCCGAAGATCCAAGCTGCGTCCGTGCGCGCCGTCA
The DNA here is from genome assembly GCA_016199125.1 of Candidatus Lambdaproteobacteria bacterium. GTDB lineage: Bacteria > SAR324 > SAR324 > SAR324 > JACQKK01 > JACQHH01. The sequence continues at coordinate 3,021 of JACQHH010000084.1, read as the reverse complement.
CAGGCAGACCCGCTCGATGAGCCGCCCCAGGAAGGGCAGCCCGGCCTGGAGCTGCTCGGCGGTGATGAACTCGTTGGCGCGGTGGGCCTGGTCGATGTCCCCCGGCCCGCAGATCACCGTGGGAATGCCCGCGGCGTTGTACAGCGCGCCCTCCGTGTAGTAGGGCGCGGCGCCCGAGCGCGAGCGCCCGGTCAGCTCCAGTGCCAGGGCCTCGATCTCCGTGCCCGGCGGGGTGAGCATGGGCGCGCCCTGCATCACCTTCTCCACGCGGATGTCCGTGTCCCCGTGCTGCCGGCGCAGGTCCGGCAATACCACCTCGTCCACGAAGCCCTGCACCTGGCGCAGCACGTAGTCCGGGTCCTCGCCGGGCATGGTGCGGAACTCGAACTCCAGGTCGCAGCGGTTGGGGATGATGTTGAACGCGGTGCCGCCGTGCACGACCGCCGCGTTGACCGTGGTGTAGGGCAGCTCGAAGGCGTCCTCGTAGGAGCGCCGCGCGCGGCGCTCGGCTTCCAGCTCGGCCAGTTGCTGGATGATGCGCGCGGCGGGGTAGAGCGCATTGGCGCCCATGTTGGGCTTGCTGCTGTGTCCTTCCACCCCCTTGATGCCCACGCGCACGCGGCACATGCCCTTGTGCATGCTGAACACCTGGAAGCCCGTGGGCTCGCCGATCACCGCGCAGCGCGGCAGCATGCGCCCCGCAGCGGCGAGTTGGCGCAGCATGTCGCCGGCGCCCAGGCAGCCCACCTCCTCGTCGTAGGTGGCGGCCACGTGCAGGGGCAGGCGCAGGCGGCGGTGGCGCACCGCCTGCACCGCCAGCAGCACCTGGGCCAGGAAGCTCTTCATGTCCGCCGTGCCCCGGCCATAGAAGCGCCCGTCGCCGGGGGTCAGCGTGAAGGGGTCGGAGCTCCAGGCCTGGCCCTCCACCGGCACCACGTCCGTGTGCCCGGAGAGCATCAGCCCCGGCGTGTCCGGCGCGCCCAGGGTGGCCAGCAGGTTGGCCTTGTTGCCGTCGGCGTTGGGGAACAGCTCCACGCGCAGCCCCAGGGCCTTGAGCCGTCCCTCCAGGAACTCGATCAGGGCCAGGTTGGAATGGGCGCTGACGGTGTCGAAGCCGATCAGCCGGCGTTCCAGTTCCAGAAGCTCCATGGCGGTTCCATGTGGTGGCCGGCACGCCGGCCGGTCGAGCGCCAGGTCCTGGCCGCGCCGGACGCGGTGCCGCGGCGGCCGTGCGCAACGCCTCGGCGCGCCCGTCGCGCGCGGGGCAAGTTGCCATGAACGGGGGATTGTGCTGTCTTGATCCAGTATCCGTGAGGATTCCGGGACAGCGGCCATCCATGCTAGCCGAGGCCCCGCATCCCGTCAACGCGAGGCCCGCGCGACCTGCACGCGCCGCGCGCCCGCCGCGCCCGGCCCCTGGCGCCGCGTGTTCCGCCGGCCGCCGCCGCGCGTTGCGCTGCAGAGGTGCCCCATGACCCCCGCCACCCTTGCCGTCGCCACGGGCGATCCCCTGGGCGTCGGCCCGGAAGTGTTCTGCAAGGCCCTGCGGCACGAGGCCGCGCGCCGCGACGTGCGCATGATCGTGCTGGGCGGGCTGGACGTGCTGCGCCGGGCGGCCCGGCAAACCGGGGTGGAACTGACCTTCCGCGCCGCGGCCGACCTGGCCGACGTGCGCTACGAGCCGGACGTGCTGGACGTGCTGGAGCTGGGCTACAGCGACCTCACGCGCCTGCCCCAGGGCCACGTGCACGCCCAGGCCGGACGCGCCGCGGTGGACTACGTGATCCGCTCCGCGGAGCTGGCCCTGGGCGGGGGCGTGGACGCCGTGGTCACCGGGCCCATCCACAAGGAGGCCGTGCAGGCCGCGGGCTACACCCAGTACATCGGTAACACGGAAATATTCGAGGACATCTGCTCGCGCCACACGGGCCAGGACTATCGCGGGCGCTGCATGACCATGCTCATCACCAAGTCCCTGCGCGTGGCCCACGTCACCCGGCACGTGCCGTTCAAGGACATCGTCTCGCGGCTCACGCCGGAGGCGCTGGAGCGCACCATCCGGCTCACCGCCGCCGGCATGGTCTCGCTGGGGCTGTCCGCGGCGCGCATCGGCGTGGCGGGGCTCAATCCCCACAACGGCGAGCACGGGCTGATGGGCCGCGAGGAGCTGGACGTGGTGGCCCCGGTGGTGGTGCGCCTGCGCGAGGCGGGGCTCAACGTGAGCGGACCCATTCCCGCCGATTCGATCTTCTTCAAGGCCATCGGCGGCGAGTTCGACGCGGTGGTGGCCCTGTACCACGACCAGGGGCACATCGCCGTCAAGGTGCACGGCTTCGAGGAAAGCATCACGGTGAGCCTGGGCATTCCGGTGATCCGCACCTCGGTGGACCACGGCACGGCCTTCGACATCGCCGGGCGCGGCATCGCCACGGAAAAGAGCATGCTGGCGGCCATCGCCCTGGCGCGGGACATCGTGCGCCAGGGAAGCTGGGCCGAGGGTCTGGCCGCCGCCTCCTGAGCGCCTGCCCGGCCGCCAGGCCCGTACGGCGCCGACTCCCCGGCGGGCTGACGCCTTCACCCCGTTGCGCCCACCCTGGGGCGGCCCGCGCCCGGTGGCCCCACAGCCTTTTCGAGAACGGAAGCGCCGCGTGCCCGATCCCCACCTGAACATCGCCGTGTTCGCCGGCGACGGCATCGGCCCGGAGGTGATGGCCTCGGCCCTGACGGTGCTGCGCGAGGTGCAGCGCCGCGTGGGCGGCTTCCGCTGCGATTACGAGGAGCTGCCCGCCGGGGCCCTGTGCTATCGCGACACGGGGGAGTCGCTGCCGCGGGCGTCGCTGGAGCGGGCCGAGGCGGCCGACGCCATCCTGCTGGGGGCCTGCGGCTGGCCGGAGGTCCGCTACCCGGACGGCACGGAAATCCGTCCCCAGGTGGAGCTGCGCTTCCACTTCGAGCTGTACGCGGGCGTGCGCCCCATCCGCTACTACCCCGGCGTGCCGCCGGCGCTGGTCAATCCCCAGG
>JACQHH010000090.1 GCA_016199125.1 Candidatus Lambdaproteobacteria bacterium | reverse complement strand
TCAGTCGGTAGAGCAGAGGACTGAAAATCCTCGTGTCCACAGTTCGATTCTGTGTCTCGCCACTCAGCAGGTTGACCTCAGCGCCTTCCGGTAGCGTTCCGCCTCGGCTGACAGGGTCTTCGCTCCGCGCGGACAGCGTGGATCATGCAGCGTTGCATGTCCTGGTGCAGATGACGACATGAAATTCGGCATACTCGGCGGCAGCGGTCTCTATCACATGCACGGCATCGAAGGATTGCGGGAGCAGCGTCTGAGCACGCCCTTCGGCGACCCCTCGGACGTGCTGGTGAGCGGCGTGCTGCACGGGCGCGAGGTGGTGTTTTTGCCGCGGCATGGGCGCGACCACCGCTTCACGCCCAGCGAAATTCCCTACCGCGCCAATATCTGGGCGCTCAAGAAGCTGGGGGTCACGCATCTGGTCTCCGTCTCGGCGGTGGGCAGCCTGCGCGAAGAGATCGCGCCGGGGCACATCGTTTTTCCGGACCAGTTCATCGACCGCACGGTGCAGCGCGAATCGACGTTTTTCGGCAACGGCGTGGTGGCCCACGTGCAGTTCGGCGATCCGGTGTGCCCGGAGCTGCTCGAGGGCGTGACGGTCGGCGCGCGGCACGCGGAGGCCAAGGCCCACCGCGGCGGCACGTATGTGTGCATGGAGGGCCCGGCCTTTTCCACCCGCGCCGAGTCGAATCTCTACCGGGCCTGGGGGGGCGCGGTGATCGGCATGACCAACTTGCAGGAAGCCAAGCTCGCGCGCGAGGCGGAACTGTGCTTCGCCACCATCGCGCTGGCCACGGACTACGACTGCTGGCACCAGTCGGCGGAGGAAGTGAACGTGGAGACGATCCTGGAGGTCATGCGCAACAACATCGAAATCTCGCGCCGCATCCTTTCCGAAACCATCAGAACCTATCAGCCCGGCAACACCTGCTCGTGCCGCAGCGCGTTGAAATTCGCCATTCTCACGCCGCCCGAGCAGATTCCGCGGCAGGTCAAGCGCGACCTGGCCCCCTTGATCGGGCACTACGTCGGCTCGGTCTGACCGCGCGGGGCATCACCACGCATTGGATGTAATCCATGGGCCAAGTACCCACCGCTGCCGCGGAATTGTTCGCGGAAATCGGGCTCAAGCTGCGCGCCGTGCGCGAATCGCAGGGGCTCACGCTGCAGGAAATCTCGTCGCGCACGCGCATCAATCCGGCGTTTCTGAAGAAGATCGAGGACGGCCAACTGGAGGGGCTGCCGGCCCTGGCCTTCGTGCGCGGCTTCGTGCGCAACTACATGCAGGTGCTCGAGCTGGACGATCCCCAGCTCAGCGCGGAATTGCTGAAGGTCGGCGAAATTTCCGCCGAATCCTCGGGGCCCAGCCAGCCCACGGGCTACTACGATGTGTTGACCTCCGAGCCGTCAGTGCCGGTGGCCAAGATCGTGGTGTCGATCGTGGTGGTGCTGCTGCTGGTGTGGGCGGCGTATCTGATCTACCGCGTGGCCACGCCCGAGCCCTCGGAGTCGGAAGGGGTGACCGCCGTGACTCCCGCGGATTCCGCGCCGGCCGTGGCCGCGCCGCAGCCGGCCATGCAACCCGCGCCCGCGGCACCGGGCGGCACGAACCCCGCGCGGCCGGGTCAAGCGGCCCCGACACCCCCGGGCGGCAAGGCCCCCGCCGCCGTGCCCGCCGCGGAGGCGCGGCAGGGTTTGCGGCTGACCGTGCGCGGCCTGGAGCCCACCTGGGTGCGGCTCTCCGTGGATCGCGCCACGCCCGTGGAAGTGATGCTCAAGCCCGCGGAGACCATGGAGTGGGACGCCAACGAGGAGTTCCGGCTCACCATCGGCAAGTCGCATGGCGTGGCCGTGTACCTCAACGGCGAGGAAATCCTGCTGCCCGAGGAACCCAACCGCCTGATTCCCGGCATCGTGCTGAACAAGCTGACGCTGCTGAAGCTGGAAAACTGACTCGGCACGCAGGACGCGGCGGCTACAGGGTGTGGTACTTGCCCTGGTAGTAGAGCAGCGGCCGCCCCTCGCCGGCCTGCACGGCCTGCACCTCTCCCACGTAGATCACGTGATCCCCGCCCGGGTGCCGCGCCGCGATGCGGCATTCCATGCTGGCCAGCGCCCCGTCCAACAGCGGGTCGCCCAGTTCCCCCTTGCGGTATCCCACGCCCACGTATTTCTCCGCGCCGCGCGAGGCAAAGATGTTGGAGATGGCGTCCTGACCATGCGCCAGGATGTTCACGGCAAACGACCCGGCGCGCTGAAAATCCTCGAAGCAATTGGCCGTCCTGGCCAGGCAGAACAGCACCAGGGGCGGGTCCAGCGACAGCGAGGCGAAGGAGGTGGCCGTGAGCCCCGTGGGGGCCCCCTCGGCGTCCAGGGTGGTGATGATGGTGACGCCGGAGGCGAAGCGGCCCAGAACGGCTCTGAAGGAATCCTTGTCCATGCGCAATTGATCCTGCCCGCCGAGGGGGCGTTGCGGCATCCGCCGGGAGGCGGGCGAGGAAGGCGCCGCGCGACGTGCTCAGGCCGACTGGGCCTTCAGCGTCTTGTCCAGCAGGGCATGGGTACCATGTTCGCGGGCGACATAGAAGGGCGTGACGTAGCGGTTGTAGAATTCGTTGAGGTGGTGCTTCTGCTGGTCGTCCAGGTAGAAGAAGTCCACCCCGCGGTCGGTGACCTCCCAGAACTTGCGCTCCTTGACCGCCATCATCTCCCCGCGGATGGCGTCCATGCGCTCGCGCGGCTCCTCTTTCATGTCCTGGAAGATGCGCGCCGCCAGGGTGTCGTCCCCCTGGGAGAGCAGAAAGCTGGCCAGCCGCAGTTGGGCCTTGCGCACGCTGCGCAGATCGAACTCGTTGGCCTGGGTGGCCGGGTTGTCGTCCACTTCCAGGAACAGCTTCATCAGCGCATCGATGTTCGGCACCCGCATGGCGTAGGCCTTCTCCAGCAGGTGCTCCAGGTCGAAGGCGGCGGTGATCAGGATCAGCGGGATGTTGTATTGCTGGGCGATCTGGCCGTAGTACTTGAAGTAGAACCCGATGCGCTCAGCCAGCACCTCGTCGGACCCCAGCACCTCTTCGGCCAGCAGGCGGTACTGGTAGAACAGGTTGTAGATGGCCTTGGGATTGCGGTTGTTCACCGAGAGCCGCAGGAAGGTGTTGAAATACTGCACCACCGAGGCCAGCACCTGCGTGTCCTTGAGCTTGATGGCATACAGCCCCACCACCTTGGCGTTGTTGGCCACGGCGCTCACGGCGTCCGGCATCTCCTGGATGGCGGCCTTGAAGATCAGCTCCATGTCCATGAATCCGCGCACCTCCACCCAGGTGCGGGTCTTGTAGATCTCCTGCAGGAATTCCGAGGAAATGGCCGGGAAGAACTCCGTGCGCGGCTTGAACCAGCTCGAGGGCATGCGCCGCTTGATCAGCAGGTGATCCACCATCACGTCCTTGAGCGTGCGGATGGAGAGCAGGGCCACGTTGCGGTCCATCTGCGTCACGGCGCTCAGGGCGATGTCGCTGATCTGCGCCATGGAGTTGGCCAGCTCCACCTGCATGCGCGGAATGTCCACCGTGGAGAGCTTGCGCAGTCTGCGGCCCGGGTTGACCGAGGGCTTCTTCAGCACGCGCTGCATACCCGCGTTGGCGTTGCGCCGGATGATGCGGATGATGTTCTCCGGGGTCAGGAAGCGGAACACGTGCTGGAAGTAGGGCAGCAGCAGGCCCAGGATCAGCGTGGTCAACACCAGCAGCAGCAGCACGCCCCAGAAGGGCAGGAAGGTCTCGTTGATCGAGTACACCACCAGCATGCTGTACGTGGAGGCCACCACCATCAGCATGAAGTAGAGGATGTTGGCCCGGTCGGTGACGAACAGGTCCACCAGCTTGGGCGTGTAGCGCTGGGCGGCCAGTTGCACCACAATGGCCACGACCGTGATCACCAGGCCCAGGATGGCGATGAGCACCTCGGACACCCCGCCGATGGCATCGCCCACGTAGTCGGGCTTGGTCTGGAACAGCACCTCGAACCAGCTCAGGGTGTGCGTCGTCAGCTCGAAGTCGAACAGGCGCACGCCCACGTACAGCAGCACGGCGATGCCCGTGACGACCGCCAGCGGATAGACCCAAAGCTTGAACAGGACGAGGCGATTTTCAGGCACCGATGCTCACTCTGCCGGTCAATGGAACAACGTGGGTTCGGGATGGAGGAACTTCACACAGCATCTCACAAGCGTCGCGATTGGTCACCCTTGCGGCGGCATCCGGCCGCGCGGCGGAGCGGACGGGGGCCGGCGTCCGCCGGCCCGTGGCGATCCGCCCAGGCAGAGCCGTGGCGCTCGGGGAACGGCGGGCATGCCCGTGGGTCCGTCCCGGCAGCATCCCGGAGGCGCCTCCGCGCGCGGCCCCGGGGGGCGTCGACAGCGTCTTGTCAGTCGATGATTTCCCAGAACTTGATGGCGGACTTGTTGATGACCTTTCCGTCTTTCATGCCCAGATGATATGGAGTATGCCAACGCAAGCCATCGATCAGCGTGTCGCCATCCAGAAATGTAATCTGAATCTGCTTCTTTTCCGTGATGATTTTGCTCAGCAGGACCGCCTCGTGCGGGGGTTGCTGTCGATGATGATGTTCAGATCGTGGATCTGCCATATCATCCTCTCTGCAAGAAAGGGTTGAATCGTCGGAGCACAACGAGTCACCAAGCAAACCTAGCTACCCATGTTGTTCTATACCGGGTGCGACCCAAAAGATCAATGAAAACACCGTGATTGCAGACGGGGAGCGGGAGGCTGGGGCGCTGCGGCTGCGCTACGACCGGGGCAGCATCGTGCTGGCCGGGGCGGCGGCCGATGCACCGCCCATGGAGCGCCTGCGCTGGGACGAGCGCATCGGCGCGTGGCGCGGCCTGGGGCGCGACTATCGGCTGGCCGTGCGGCACCTGACGCGGCAGGGCACGCCCTTCGCAGACGACGCGCGGGCCTTTGCCGAGCTGACGCCGCCGGCGGTGCAACTGCCGCCGCCCTTTGCCCATCAGCAGGAGGCCTTCGCGGCCTGGCGGCGGGGCAAGCGCGGCATGGTGGAGTTGCCCACCGGCGCCGGCAAGACCCAACTCGCGCTGATGGCCATCGACGCGGTGCGCCGCGCCACGCTGGTGCTGGTGCCCACCCTGGAGCTGGTGGCCCAATGGGCGCGGGTGCTTGAGCGGCACCTGGGCCTGACGCCGGGCATCGTGGGCGGCGGCAGCTACACGCTGACTGCGCTCACCGTGTGCACCTATGCCTCGGCCCAGCGGCACGCCGCGGAGTTCGGCGATCGCTTCGGCCTGGCGGTCTTCGACGAGTGCCATCATCTGGCCGGCGCAGGCTACGCCGAAATCGCCGACCTGCTCATCGCCCCCTACCGCCTGGGGCTTTCGGCCACCATCGAGCGGCCCGACGGCGGTCACCGGGCGCTGGAGGAGCTGATCGGGCCGCTGGTCTACCGCAAGCCCATCGGCGACCTGAGCGGCGACGTGCTGGCCCCCTACCGCACCGAGGTGCGCCGCGTGTCCTTGAACGAAGGGGAACGCGCGCGGTTCGACGAGGCCCGGAGCATTTACCGGGCGTTCGCCCAGGAGGCCGGGGTGCAGCCCGGCTCGGCGCTCGACTGGCAGCGCTTCGTGTTCGCGGCCAGCCGCTCGCCCCAGGGGCGCGAGGCGCTGCGGGCGTTCTACGCGCAGAAGCAGATCGCCTTTGCCGCCGAGGGCAAGTTCACCCTGTGCGCCGAGCTGCTGGCGCAACACCGGGGGCAGCGCGTGCTGATCTTCACCAACGACAACCGCACGGCCTACGCGCTCTCGTGGCGCTTCCTGCTGCCGCTGATCACGCACCAGACGCGGGTGGCCGAGCGCAAGGCGATCATGGCCAATTTTCATGCCGGGCGCTGGCCGGTGCTGGTCACCTCCAAGGTGCTCAACGAGGGCGTGGACGTCCCCGCGGCCGCCGTGGCCATCATCTTCTCGGGCAATGCCAGCGTGCGCGAGCACGTGCAGCGCCTGGGGCGCATCCTGCGCAAGGACGGCGACAAGCAGGCCGTGCTCTACGAGCTGCTCACCCGCGAGACCGGCGAGGAGCACACCAGCCGCCGCCGGCGCCGACACGATGCTTACCGCTGATCTGCTGCTCACCGCCCGCCGCGGCGAGTCCGTGCGGCCGCGCCTGCTGGACGTGGACGATGCCGCCGCGTTGGAGGCCGCCGCCGAGCTGCTGGCGCTGGCCGAGGTGCACGTGGGCCAGACCAGGGGCGAGCTGGAGGCGGCGCTGGCGCAGGTGCGCGTGCCGGCGCTGCGCGAGCAGGTGGTGCGCGGGCTGGCCGAGCTGGTGCTGCAACGCGGCGACTTCGCCGGTGCCGCCGGCGACGATCCGGCGGCCCTGCGCGGCGCCCTGTTCGAGGCGGGCGCCCAGGCCTGGCGCGCGCACGCCGGGGACGCTCCGGGCGACTGGCAGGCGGGGGTGGTGGCCGACGTGGCCGCGGCGCGGGGGCTTACGCCCGAGGCCGTGCAGGCGCAGCTCTTCGCCGATCTGCGCGAAAATCACCGCCTGCAGGCCCTGGAGCCGCTCGCGCCCCGCGAGCTGCTGTGGCGCTACAACGTGGCCCAGTGCCAGGGCCTGCTGCTCTCGGCCGAGCGCGTGGAGCTGGTTTCCCCCTGGCCCAGCCCCCAGCGCCTGCGGCAACTGCTGCGCTATCTCAAGTTCTTCGGCCTGCTGTTCCAGCCCCAGGAGGACCCGGCGGCGTTGCGGCTGACCGTGGACGGGCCCCTCAGCGTGCTGGAGGGCACGCAGCGCTACGGGCTGAATCTGGCGCAGTTCTTTCCCGCGCTGCTGCTGTGGGAGGAGCCCTGGCGCCTGCGCGCCACGCTGCACCTGCGCGGGACATCGCGCCAGTGGCGTGGGCAGGGGCTCCAGGTGCTGGAACTGGCGCCCGGGCCCCTGCTGCGCAGCCACTACCGCGACCAGGGGCAATGGGTGCCGCCGGACGTGGCGCGCTTCCTGGAGGGCTGGCCGGAGGCCGCGGCCCGGCACGGCGAGTGGAGCGCCGCGCCCGCCGAGGCGCTGCTCAAGCTGCCGGGCAACCGCTTCCTGATTCCCGATTTCGTGCTCACCCACGGGCCCAGCGGGCGGCGCCTGTACCTGGAGCACCTGCCCCAGCCCTCCCGCGAGCGCGTGCTGGCGCGGGGCCGGCTGATCGCCCTGCACGGCGCGGGCGACTATCTGCTGGCCTGCCGCGCGCTGCCGGCGCTCAAGGCCCTGGCCGCGGCACAGCCCTGGCTGGCGACCTACCAGCGCACCTTCCTGCCCTCGGCCGTGCTGCGCCACCTGCGCGACCTGCCGCCCCAGGGCGCCCTGCCCGTGGGCGATCTGGACGACCTATCCGCCACAGGCGACAGCCGCCTCGACGGCAACGGCGACAGCAAGGACTGAGCCGCGAGCCGGCGCCCCGCCTGCGCCGCCGCAGCAGGGCGACCGCGCTCCCCCAACGCGCCGCGGAAATGCGTGCGTGGACAAGCCGCGCGGCGTCGGCTATTTTTAGAAGATATGATCGCAGCGCGAGTGAGCCGGGTTGCGGGCCGTTGAATCCGGGCGGCGGCGCCCCGCTCCCGGTTGACCCGTGAACGGCGCGCCCGGGAAACCCCCGCCTGGACGCCGCGCGCATGAGGCGTCGGCGCGAACACCGCGCTGCGCGCGATCCGGTCTCCCCCTGGGCGGCGCTTGCGGCAGCCCTGCTCCGACAAAAGAGAATCGACAGCCATGAGAAGTTCGGTGGAAGCGGTGACGCCGGCCCTGCGGCCCTGGCCAAGCCAGATGCTCAGCGTGACCCGCCGCGTGGCGGGCCTTGGCGCGGAGCTGTTGAGCACACCCTTCTACCTGCTCTACCAGCGCTACCTGGACACCCAGCGGCACACCTGGAAGATCCCCCGGCACATCGGCATCATCATGGACGGCAACCGGCGCTTCGCGCGCTCGCGACGCTTCCATTCGCCCCTGGACGGCCATGCCCGCGGTGCGGACAAGCTGGAGGAAGTGCTCAACTGGTGCGAGGAAGCCGGGGTGGACGTGGTCACCGTGTGGATCTTCTCCCTGGACAACTTCAATCGCGACCCCCAGGAAGTGGACGGGCTGATGGACCTCTTCGAACGCAAGTTCCTGGAGCTGGTGAAACATCCACGCATCCACCGCAACCAGATCCGCGTGCGCTCCCTGGGCAAGATCGACACGCTGCCCCAGCGCGTGCAGAACGCCATCCGCGACGCCGAAACGGCCACCGGCCACTACACCCGGCGCGTGCTGAACATCGGCGTGGCCTATGGCGGCCGCGAGGAGATCGTCGATGCGTTCCGCCGGCATCTGCTGGACGAGCACGCGCGGGGCAAGAGCGTGCAGCGCATCGCCGAGGAGTTGCATCCCGACGCCGTGCAGCCCTACCTCTACACCTCCCACGTGCCCGATCCGGATCTCATCATCCGCACCAGCGGGGAGATCCGCCTCTCCGGGTTTCTGCTGTGGCAGTGCGTGTATTCGGAGTTCTACTTCTGCGACACCAACTGGCCGGCCTTCCGCAAGATCGACTTCCTGCGCGCCCTGCGCGACTACAGCCAGCGCCAGCGCCGCTTCGGGCGCTGAGCCGCGCCGACGCGGCGCTGTTCACCCCAGGCCCCCGACCCGGCGACCCTGCATGCCGGACGGCCGGGCCACGCCGTCAGGCGGCCGGCCCGGGAAATCGCCGCCGCAGGTTTTCCGCCGTGGCGGCCAGCAAGGCCCGCAGCTTGCGCCCGGCCAGCAGGTCGAACAGGCGCCCCAGCCACGGCTGGCGATCGTAGAGCAACGCCGTGCGATAGATCACCCCCTCCGGCGTGGCGGTCACCTGGTGCTGCCAGCGCAGGCGCTTGAGGGGGAACGGCGGCTGGATCTCGTCGCAGAGCACGAACGCGTCGGCGCTTTCGCGAATCTGCGCAATGCGCACCTCGCGCTCCCGGTCGAGCACGGCGTAGTCGTGACGCAACCCCGCGTGCAGCGGCGCCGTGCGATCCAGCGTCACGGACTCCAGACCGGCGATCCAGGTGGGCCAGCCGGCCAGGTCCGTGATCAGCGCCACCAGGTCTTCCATGCGCGCCGGCAGCGCCACCTCCACCGCGATGCTGGCCTCCGGCGCGGGCTGCGGCTCGTGGGGCGGCACGGGCACCTGGGCGCGCACGTGCGACAGATCCACGTAGCCCATGCCCACCTCGCCCAGCACCTCGTAGGCCTCGCGATGGGCCGCGAAGCCGCCCGGCTCGGCCGCCAGGCGCTCCAGCAGCGCATGGCTGAGCAGCGCGTATTCCCGCAGGGGCAGGGAATTCTTCAACATGCGGTGCACCAGAATCACGTCCCGGCCCACCACCTGCGACTTGTTGTGCAGCACGTTGAGGGCGAACTCGCCCCAGTGGCCCACCACCTTCAGGCCCAGGTTGCCGATGGATTGGCAGGCGCCGCACTTGCAGTACGTGTCGCGTTGCAGGCGCTTGAGCCGCGCATGGAAGGCGTTGATCCACACGTCGATCTGACCATTGAACTCCGCCAGGGCCGGCGGGTCGCCGCGCCGGTAGAAGAACAGCGCGTCGCCTTCGATCTCGCTGAGCTCCAGCGCGAGCTGGTTGTGCGAGAGCAGCAGCTCCAGCAGATTGTTGATGACGTGCTGGCTGTGCGAGATTTCCACGGCGCTGACGAACTCCGTGAAGCCCGAGATATCCGGCAGCAGGAGCAATCCGTGGTGATATTCCGTGGACATCGGCGAACGGACCTCCGTGGCGACTGCGCCCTGGCTGTGGCGTGAGGCAGGACAGATTCCTGGGATACGGATAGTCTCACCCGATCCGGCGGGCGCATCTGTAGCATGGGCGACAGCGCCCGCCCCTGCCCTGTGCAACGGTTCAGCCTACCCTCGTGCGACGGCACGGGCAATGCGGCTGCCGGCGCACGTTGCGATCCGCCCGGGCGCGGGGTTGGCCAGCGCCGCCAAGGCGCGGGATGCGCCATGAAGTTCCGGTGCCCACCCACCACGCAGGCGCCTTGCCCCGCGGGCGTGGGTTTGACTATAGTGGAGCGGTGACGGACCGCCGCGGCGCCGTCCCATTCCGGCCGGGCTCGGCGCATGCCGCGCGGAACCGCCCGCGCCAAGCCGCTTCTACGCCTCACCGCATCCATGGAGATCACATGACGCAAGCCAACTGCTGGGGGGATGACACCACGTACGACTATGCGGCCCTGGTGGACGGACTGACCCGCTACCTGCGTCTCAAGGCCACGCCGATCGGCATGAAGCGTTTCCACACCGTGGAAGAGATGGAGGCCATTTCGCGCATTCGCCAGCCGGAACCGGAGTCCAAGATGACGTTCGACCAGATCGTGGGCCAGGCCCGCTGGGTCGGCTGGACGGTGGGCGTCACCGAGGAGAACCTGATTCGCGCGCAGTGCGGCGCGGTGATCGGATTGAAGTCTCGCAGCAAGGAGTGGCTGGCCGGCGCGCACATGAAGGGCGTCTGGTACGGGACCTTCGAGGACGCCGCCGCGCACCAGGAGGCCATGTCCACCGCGTCGCACGGCGACTACAAGGCGGTGGCGGTCTCGCCGCTCACCTCGGGCCGGCTGGACAACCCGGACATCTGCCTGATCTACGGGACCCCCGGGCAGATGATCACCTTCTTCAACGGCCTGCAGTACCGCAACTACAAGAAGTACACCTTCACGGTGGTCGGCGAGAGCTCCTGCGCCGATTCCTGGGGCAATGCGCTGAAGACGGGCGAGCCGTCGCTCTCCATTCCCTGCTACGCCGAGCGCAAGTTCGGGGGCGTGCTGGACGAAGAGATGCTGGTCGCGCTGCCGCCAAGCTACCTGCCGCAGGTGGTGGAAGGGCTGGCTTCGCTGAGCAAGAACGGCTTGCGCTACCCCATCCCCAATCACGGCATCCAGGAATCGCCCAGACGCAGCTTCGAGCAGGGCTACGGCAAGCAGGCCTGAGGCGGCGGGGCGGTTAGCCCCCGGTGTTCGTCGCCTCCGCGGCGGGCCAGACCACCTGGTAGCCGCGGCCGGTGACGAATTCCTCGAAGCTCAGGTCCGGGTGCGTGGCCGCGTAGAGCACCTTGAACGCCGCGCTGACGATCTCCGGCGGATAGCGCCGGATCTGGTAGCCCGACGCCTCCGGGCCCAGGGCCGGGTCGATCAGCTCGGCGTAGGGCATGGGCGCCCGCGGATGCGCCGCGCGCAGGGCGCGCAACTCCTCCGTGTTGCGGTCGAAGGCCTCGTCGCCGATCACGCTCTCCCCCAGCCGATAGTAGAGGAACGAGTGCAGCAGAAACTGCCGCGCGCGCCGTGACAGCGTTTCCCCGATCTCCGGCACTTCATTCATGGATGGCTCCCCCGCTGCGTTGCCGGCCTGGTGCGCCCGGCCGGGGCTGCCCGCCACATGGGCCACCAGCGCTTCGAGCAGGCCGTCCAGGTCCTGGCGCGCCGGCTGCACGGCCACCTCCAACCCGCGGGCGCGGGCCGTGCGGGCCACCACGGCGCCCAGGCACGCCACGCGCGGCCAGCCGCGCGCGGCCAGTTGCGCGGCGGCCCGCGCACCCAGCGCCTGGAAGAAATGCTCCACCGTGGACGAGCTGGTGAAGAGCAGCCAGTCCACCTCCCCGGCCAGCAGCGGGGCGCGCAGCCCCTCCGGATCGGCCTGGGGCAGGACGGTGCGGTACACGGGCGTGACGGCCACGTCGGCGCCCAGCGCCCGCAATCCCTCCACCAGCGCCTCGCGGGCCGCTTCCGCGCGGGGCATCCACACGCGGTCTCCGGCGGATACGTGCGGCCGCAGGGCCTCCAGCAGGCCCTCGGCCTGGAACCGGGTACCCGGCACGATCTCCACGGCCAGCCCCTGGGCGTGCAGGGCGTCGGCGGTCTTGCCACCCACGGCCGCCAGACGCGCGCTGCCCAGGCGCGCCGCGGCGTGCCCCAGCTCGGCGATGCGCTCCAGGGCGCGGGCCACTGCCGTGGCGCTGGTGAAGACCACCCACGTGGCCGGCGTGAGCCCGGCCCAGGCCGTATCGAAAGGCACCCAGCTTTCCGGCGGGGCAAAGGCCAGCAGCGGAAATTCAATCACGCGTCCGCCCAGGGCCCGCAGCCGTGCGCTCAGCTCCCCGGC
>JACQHH010000082.1 GCA_016199125.1 Candidatus Lambdaproteobacteria bacterium | reverse complement strand
GGTTGTGGCCGATGCCCGGAATGTAGCTGTTGACCTCGATGCCGTTGGTGAGCCGCACGCGCGCCACCTTGCGCAGGGCGGAGTTGGGCTTTTTGGGGGTAGTCGTATAGACTCTCACGCATACGCCCCGCCGCTGCGGACAGCTCTGCAGCGCCGGGGTTTTGGCCTTCTCCGTCTTGCGCGTGCGCCCTTTGCGCACCAACTGGTTCAACGTGGGCATCGTCCTCGCTTTCTCGCGGGTTCTCCAGGGGCTCGCCGACCTGCGGCCAGCCGGCCGCGTGCACCCGCCAACGTGGCCCTGGTCTTCCCGCAGAGCGGCTCGTGGGGTCGCACGACCCCACACAAGCGCAGGTGCCGATCAGCGGGATTTTGCGCTGGGGAGTCGGATTGTGTTCCAGGCAAAACCGGATGTCTCGCGGCGCTTCGCCGCCCTGCAACCTGAATCGCCTAAATTAGCAACAAGAGCATCCTTGTGCAACATCTTTTTTGGTAGCCGGCAGCGATGAAGGCACGCGCAAGGCGGCGCCGGGGCCCGGTGGGCGGCGGCGGGATACGGCTGGGCGCTTCATGGGTATGGGTGCTGGCGCTGCTTGGGGCATCGCCGTGGCTACGGTTGACCTGGGGCCCCTGGCCCCTCTACCCGGGATTCTGGGCACTTTCGCTCATCGTAGTATTGTATCTGAAGCAGTCGCCGCCGCCAAGACCGCAAACACCGCTGCCCTTGCGGGCGCTGCTGGCGCTGGCGGCCTGGATGACGGGCCTGAGCGTGTGGCGGGAGCAGTGGGCCCTGGCCGCCGTGACCGCGGGCGGCGCGGCGCTGTGTTACGCCTGGGGCCTGGCGGCCCATCGGCTGGCGCGGCTGGGGCACCTGGAGCCGTCGCTGCTGCAGGCCCAGCCGCAGTTGCTGGGGGTGGTGCTGGGCCTGGGGCTGCTCACGGCCCTGGCCGGCGCCGCCTGGCCGCCCCTGTGTCGCGCGCTGAGCTGCGATGCCGGGGCGCCCTGGCCCCCGCCCCTGCTGGGGGTGTGGCTGGATCCCGCGCAATTCCTGCTGTTCCTGGTGCTGCTGCTGCCCGGCGTGGGCGCGCTGCTGGTGCTGCGCCACCGGGGGCTGCTGCACGCTCCGCCCCTGTGGGCCCTGCTGCTGCTGGTGGGGGCGGCGCTGGTCGCGGCGCTCACGGGGGCCAGCGTGCCCACGCTGCTGCTGTTGCTGGCCGCGCTGGGGGGGCTGGTGGCGGTGCTGTGGCCGGAACGCCACCCCGCCGACCGGCGCCTGCTGGCCGGGCTGGCCACCTTTGTGCTCTTCGCCGCGGTGGTGCTCTACGGCGCGGTGCCGGCCTACCTGCAACGCCTGGGCACCGAGCGCGCCGGCGGTCTGGTGACCCTGAGCCTGGCGGCGCCGGCACCGGAAACCCTGACCTCGCAGGCCGTCACGCTGCTGCCCGTGCGCATCGTCAACGCGGGCTGGCGCACGCTCTCGGCCGATGCGCGGCGCCCGGCCGAGTTGGCGGTGCGCATCCTGTTCACGGACCGCCTGGGGATCACGCGGCTGGCCGACGAGCGGCGCGTGCCGCTGCGGGCGCCCCTGCCCCCCGAAGCGGCCAGCGAGCTGCAGGCGCCGCTGGCCGTGCCGCCCTGGCTGCGCGGAGGTTTCGTGGCCCTGCTGGTCTATGACGGCCAGGGTCGGCCCGTGCCGCACGGCGGCGACTCGCTGACAGGCTTCCGCTACCGCAATCCCGCCTACCGCCCGTTGACCGAGGGCGATGACAACTGGCTCTCGCCCCTGGCCCAGCGCGCCCGGCGGCTGGCCCAGTTGCCGGCGCAGGGGCCGGCCGGCCGGCTGGAAGCACAGCGCAGCGAGCACCTGCTGGGCGAGCTGTTGGACGTGCTGGTGTTCGCCCCGCTGTGGGGCGAGGGCCCCCCGGCAGGGGCGGGCGTATTTCCCTTCTCGGCGCCGTGGCCCGCTCTGGCACAAATATTTCACGGGTATGGACTGATCGGGGTGGCGTTGGCGGGATGGGTCTGCTGGGACCTGGTGCGGCGGGCCCGGTGGATCGCCGGCCGCGCCTCGCGCGCCACGCCGCTGCTGGGCTGGCGCCTGGTGCCGCTCGCGGTGGGGCTGCTGGTGTTGAGCGGCCTGTTCTGGAACACACTGGGGAGCCTCCATGCGGTTTGGGGCCTGTTCTTGCTTGCCGGATTTACCGAGGGGCGCCATGCGCTGCTCGCTCCGCCGCTGCGTGTGCGTGCGTGGTGGCCGGCGCCGCACTGGCCCCGGCTGCCGCGCCTGTGGCCTGCGCCCCGGCCGCGCCTGTGGCCTGCGCCCCGGCCGCGCCGCCGGCTGCGCCGCGCGCCACGCCGCAGCCGATAGCCACGCGGGCAGGCCGCCCGCTCCGCGTGGGCAGGAACAAGGCGGGCACAACGATTGTGGACACCATGCGCCGACCGACGTTGAACGAGCTGACCGCGCGCGCCGCGCGTCCCGTGGAACACCTGGGGTCCTGGGGTCTGCGCAACCTCGACGGCTTGGGTCGCTGCGGCATGCAGTTCGCCGAGGCCATGACCTGGGCCTTGCGCCCACCCTTCCGCGTGGCCCTGCTGTTCAAGCAGATGGAGTTCATCGGCAACAAGTCCCTGGGGGTGGTGCTGCTCACCGGACTGTTCACGGGCATGGTGATGACCTTCCAGATCTACCGCGCCCTGCGCGATTTCAGCTCCGAATCCATCGTGGGCGGGCTGGTGGCGGTGTCCATGGCCCGCGAGCTGGGGCCGGTGCTCTCGGCGCTGATGGTCAATGCGCGGGCGGGCTCGGCCATCGCGGCGGAGGTGGGTACCATGCGCGTGACCGAGCAGATCGATGCGCTCTTCGCGCTGGGGGTCAACCCGGTGCAGTACCTGTTCACGCCGCGCGTGCTGGCGGGCATGCTCATGGTGCCGCTGCTCACGGCCATCGCCAATGTGACCGGCGTGGCGGGGGGCTACCTGGTGGGGGTGATGCTGCTGGGCGTGGACGGGGGCATCTTCATGGCCAAGGTGTACGACTTCGTGAGCCTGGGCGACATCATGCAAGGCACGGTCAAGGCCGCGGTGTTTGGCCTGTTGCTCACCCAGATCGGCGCCTACAAGGGCTTCAATACCTCCGGCGGCGCGGAGGGCGTGGGCCGTGCCACCACCGAAGCGGTTGTCGTCTCGGCGGTGAGCATCCTTTTCTCCGACTACCTGATCACCGTGTTTTGGCAATCCTGACGCTCCACCCGCGCGGGCCCGGCGCCGCGCGAGCGATGCCCCCATGCGCGGGGCCCATGCCGCCGCCCCGGCACGGTCTCCCCGTCCGCTGTCCCGCAGGCACCCCATGCGCAATCTGACCACCGAGCTCAAGGTAGGGCTGCTGATCCTGGGCGGACTGGGGGTGATCGTCTATTCCTCCGTGCTGGTCACGGGCTGGCAGCCGGGGCAGGGCGACACCTACCGGGTGGGCATCGTGTTCGACAATGCCGCGGGGCTGCTCGCCGGCACTCCGGCGCAAGTGGCCGGGATCAAGGTGGGGCAGGTGGAGCACATCGATCTGGAAGAGGGCCGCGCCCTGGTGATGCTGCGCATCTATAGCCAGTACACCCTGCGCCGCGACGCACGGGCCACCATCCGCTCCCTGGGCATTCTGGGCGACAAGTACATCGAGCTGACGCTGGGCTCCCCTGGCCAGCCGCCCCTGCGCGACGGGGAACGCGTCGTGTTCACCACGCAGGGCCGCGACCTGGACAGCCTGGTGGACGGGGTCTCGGTGATCCTGGAGGACATCCGCACCGTCACCGCGTCGTTGCGCGACGCGCTGGGCACCACCGAGGGCCGCCAGCGCCTGAACACCATCCTGGACCAGGTGGCCATGGCCACCCAGGACCTGAGCCGCATCACCGCGGCCACCAACGCCCGCATCGACACGATCCTGGACAGCTTCGCCGGCTTCAGCCAGACCCTGGAACGCATCGGCAACGACAACGAGCAGGACATCCACGCCACCCTGGCCAACCTGGCCGCCTTCAGCAAGGACCTGGCGGCCATTACCGCGCGCAACCGGGAGAGCCTGGACGCCATCATCGCCAACCTGGATACCTTCAGCCGGGCCCTGGCCAGCGACGGCCCCGACATTACCGCCGACCTGCGCACCATCCTGCGCGACAACAAGGAGAGCCTCAACCGCTCCATCGTCAACCTGGAACACTCCTTTTCCAAGCTGGACAAGACCATGTCCCACGTGGAATCGGTCTCGGCCAAGCTGGACCGCGGCGAAGGATCGCTGGGCAAGCTGCTCAACGACGAGCGCACGGTGGACGAGCTGAACCAGGCGCTCGCCGGGCTCAACCGCTACATCACCGAGGCCGAGCGCATCAAGCTGGATCTGGGCTTCGAGGCCGATTACCTGGCCTCCCAAGGCGAGTTCAAGTCCTATTTCAACATCAAGCTGCAACCGCTCAAGGATCGCTGGTACACGTTGCAGCTCGTGGACAATCCGCGCGGCAAGATCACCAAGCGCACGGTGCAGACCACCACGGGCGGCACCACCACGGTCACGGACGAAGTGGAAACCACCCAGGAGCTGCAATTCTCCCTGCTGCTGGCCCAGCGCTACTACGACACGGTGCTCAAGGGCGGGATCATGGAAAGCGACGTGGGCGCCGGGATCGAGCAGCTCTTCGGCAGCCGCGACCAGTTCCGCATCGGCCTGGACGTGTGGGACTTCGGCGGCGAGCTGGGGCCCCACGTGAAGGCCTCGGCCTACTGGCGCTTCTTCTCCAATGCCTTCCTGGTGGTGGGCGGCGACGATCTGGCCAGCAAGCAGTCCCAGTACCGCGACGCCTTCTTCGGCATCGGCGTCAATTTCAACGAGGACAATCTCAAGCCGCTCATGTCGTCGCTGCCCCTGACCGAGATCGCCAAGCCTTAGCTGGCTGCCCGGGCCCGCACCGCCGGTGGCCCGCAGCGTCGCGGCCGCACGATTTTAATAGATTGATATTAATAGATTAATAGTCTGCGTCAACCGTATCACGGCTCGGCCACCACGCACTGTCCCCAATAGATTCCTCCCCGGCCGTTGTCTTCGAGGAACGACAGATTGGCGAGGAAAATCTGCAAATTGAATTGTGCGCTGAACACATAGTATTTCTTGAGACCCGCCCGCTCGTCGAATTCAACGCGATCAACGTCATACCAGTCGCAGGTCACACGGCCCATCGACTGCGCAAAAGAGCATCGCCCGACCCGGACAACCTCTGTCTGCTCCTGAAGTTTCAAGGAATGCTGGTATTGTTCCAGGTAGTTCTTGGGCAACGTGACGGCTGTGTCGGCTTTGGTCGCCTTGCATTCATAGGTCGCGGCGGCGGCCACGGAGCATTGCAGCGCAATGAATACGGCAATCAGTAACCCGTACTTCATGCTGGCCTCCCTTGTGCATCCAGGTCGTTGCGTGATTTGCCGCGATACCATACCAGGCTCGCCGGCACGATACGAAACCGATCGAATCCCATTCCACGAGCGGGATTCAGTGCCCCTCGTCGAACTCCACGGTGTAGGATTTCACCTGCTCGGGTTTCAGGTTGGGCAGGGGCGTGCTCCAGCTCCGCGTCTGACCGAGGGTGAAATCGCGCAGCGAGACGGTGCCGTTGCCGAGCAGGGCGCCGGCGGCATCGAAGTAGCGCACGGCGAAATTGGCCTCGCGAAAGCCGCGCCCGGATTTGTTGGTGAGTTCCCCGGCCAACTGAGGTTGCGCGCCGCGCACCAGGCGCAGATTCGTGGCGGGAAAGGCCTCGTCGGCGCTCACCGTGGCGCGGCCTGCCGCCTTGACCGGCGCGGCCGGGCGATCGCCGCGCGTGAGCTGCTCTTTCCTGCGCTCCGCGGCCAGGGCCATCAACTGCAGCGGCGTCTTGCCCACCAGGAGTTGCATGGGGTCACGTCCATGCTCGATTTCGTAGCGGATCTGGAACAGCACCTGCTCGAACAACAGCAGTTGCAGCGCCTGTTCCACCCTGAGCGGCTTGTCCAGTTGGAAGAGCTCGTTGTTCTGCGCGGCCGCCGACAACGTCGCCACGCACAGCAGCACCGGCACCATCGCCCATTTCATCCGCCGCTCCTTGCAGTTGGTTTGCCTGCCACGCCGAGGAATGCACCCCGTAGGAGCGCGCTCCGGCGCCGTCACGACGATGCGTCCGCTTCCCCGGTGCCGCGCCGGCCGGCGCCGCCCAGCCGCGGGTCGCCGCGCGCCAGACGCTTGACGCGTCGGCTACAGCAGCCCCACCACCGCCCCGGTCATGGCCGTGGCCAGCACGCCGGCCATGATGGAGCGCAGACCCAGGGCTACGACTTCCGCCTTGCGCTCGGGCACCAGGGCGCCCAGGCCGCCGATCATGATCCCCAGCGAGCCCAGGTTGGCGAAGCCGCACAGGGCATAGACCATGATCAGGCGGCTGCGCTCGCTGAGCGCCGCGCCGGCGCCTTGGGCCAGCTCCAGGTAGGCCAGCAACTCGTTGAGCACCACCTTGGTGCCCATCAGGCTGCCCGCCACGGGGGCCTCGGCCCAGGGCACCCCCATCAGCCACACCAGGGGAGCCATGACCCAACCCAACATGCCCTGCAACGTCAGCGGCCGACCGCCGCCTGCCAGGGGCGGCAGCAGCGCCAGGAGTTGGTTGACCAGGGCCACCAGCGCCACCAGCACCACCAGCATGGCCACGATATTCACCAGCAGTGTCACGCCCTCGGCCGTGCCGCGCGTGATGGCGTCCATGGCCCCGCGCGCCCCCGGCGGGGCCAGGTGCGACCCGGCCGTCTGCGGCCCGCTCTCCGGCACCATGATGCGCGCAATGGTGATGGCCGCCGGGGCGCTGATGATGGAGGCCGTGAGAATGTGCCCCAGGGCGTTGGGCAGCACCGGCGCCAGCACGTTGGCATAGAGCACCATCACCGTGCCGGCGATGGTGGCCATGCCGCAGGTCATGACCATGAACAGCTCGGCCCGCGTCATCTCCCGCAGGTAGGGCCGGATGAACAGAGGCGCCTCGATCATGCCCACGAAAATGTTGGCCGCCGCACCCAGGCCCACCGCCCCGCCGATGTGCAACGTCTTCTGCAGGACCCAGGCCAACGCGCGCACGATCCAGGGCAGGATCCGCCAATAGTACAGCAGCGAGGAAAGCGCGCTGACCACCAGCACCAGGGGCAGCGCCCGGAAAGCCAGCACGAACGTCGCGGCCGGAGCGCTGGGCGTGAAGGGCAGCTCCCCACCGCCCAGGTAGCCGAAGACGAACGACGTGCCGGCCGTGGTGGCCCGGTCCAGCGCCAGCACCGCGCCGTTGAGCCCCAGGAAGAAGCCTTCCAGCGGCGGCACGCGTAACAGCGCCAGCGCCAGCACGAATTGCAGGGCGATACCCACGACCACCGGCACAGGGCGCACCCGCCGGCGCCCCTCGCTGAAGATCCAGGCGATTCCGCAGAAGGCCAGCAGCCCCAGCACGCCTTGCCAATGCTCCATCGCCCGCGCTCCGCTGCAAGGTTCCTGGCCGGCCCGCCTCACCGATGAGGTTATAGCGGGATGCGCCGAGCGGGTAAACCGGTCGTCAGCGGCTCCGCCGACAGCCCGGGCGGTGTCGGCGCATGCGGCGGTCAATTCCGTCCGTCGGGCGGGGCGCACCCCTTTTGCCGGCACGAACGCCGTATATGTTGCATTCGTCACATCTGGCGAATTGACATTGTCGGGCGATCCCGCAAGAATCCCGGCGACTATTCTAACGCTCGTTTGGTGAATGATTTCTTGTTGCGGGCATGAGGCGTGGCGGCACGACGGGCAGCGTCGAAAAGGGCCACGGCCTCGCGTGGGTTGAACCGGCGTGAAGTTCTGCTGCTGGCCGCCGCGCGATGTTTTGTGGAGCGGGGCTACACGGCGACGTCCATGCGCGACATCGCCGCCGCCGCGGGGATGAAGGCCGGGTCGATCTACTACCATTTCCCCTCCAAGGAACACCTGTTCCTGGCGGTGTACGAAGCGGGCGTGCGGGAGATAGGCGCGGTGGTGCAGGCGGCCATCGAAGCGCACGGCGATCCCTGGGGAAGGCTGGAGGCGGCCTGCGCCACGCACCTGACCGTGCTGCTCGCGGGTGGGCCGCTCTCGCAGGTGATTCAGCGCGAGCTGCCGGCGGATTCCATGGCGGTGCGGCCGCGGCTGGTGGCGTTGCGGGACGAATACGAGGGCATCTTCACGCGCCTGATGGGCGAGCTGCATCTGCCGGAAGGCGCCAACCGGCAGGACTTGCGGCTCATGCTGATGGGCGCGCTGAACTATACGCACACCTGGTATCGCGCCGGCCCGGAAACGCCCGCGGATATCGCGCGCAATTTTGTGCGCTTTCTGCGCCGGCCGATGGAGGTGACCGCATGAGCGGCCCGCGCCGCGCCGCGGCACCGAACCCTGAACACTTGGCCTGCCGGGCGCCGGCGGCCAACGGCTTCGCGGAGCCATAACCGACCCCCCGTGTGCGCGCCAGACTCGCGTCCTCCGCGGGATGCCTTTCCCGGCATCAATCCTGGTGCGCACACTCCCCCCCCATGCTAAAAATGAACTAGCGGGTCGGCGTTCTCCGCCACCCGCAAGGACTGGACGCCAAGCGTCCCGCGGGCGCCGCCGGCTGCCGGGAAGGACCCCCGTGGCGTGCCGCAGCAGGGGGTGTCCTGTGCCGGGGAAGGCGCACGTGAAACGCGATGGACAGGGCGACCTGCGCGATCTGATGCAGGGACTCTTCGACGACCCCCAGCGCCGTGGTCACCTGACGGTGCAGGCCCTGCGCGAGCATTGGGGGGACATCGTCGGCGCCGGCTTGGCGGACAAGACCCACCCCGGCCGCCTGGAGGGGCGCCTGTTGTGGATCTGGGCGCGCGATTCGGCCTGGGTGTATCAGCTCCAGTTCTTCAAGGAGGATCTGCTGCGCTCGGTGCAGACGTTTCT
Organism: Candidatus Lambdaproteobacteria bacterium; assembly: GCA_016199125.1. GTDB lineage: Bacteria > SAR324 > SAR324 > SAR324 > JACQKK01 > JACQHH01. The sequence goes on along the minus strand of JACQHH010000082.1, from coordinate 4,301 downwards.
CGAATCCGACGAGATCGACGATCTGCGCTTCCGCCTGGGCGAGATTCCGCAGCGCCCGCCGGCGCCCGTGAGCGGCGTAGCCGCCCCGGTGCCCGGCACGGCGCAGGCCGCCACCGCGCGGGCCAGCGCCAAACCGCCCGGCCGGGCCGCGCCCCGCGGGCCCCTGTCCGCCACCGCGCGCCAAGCCCCCGCTGCCCCGCCCTCCGGCCGGCCGGCTGACCACGGCGACCCGGCCGACGCTGACGCGGACGACACCCGCCGGGTCTCCGACCCGCCAGGCGAGGACGAGCTGCCGCTGCTGGTGCGCGACTCCGCCGGCGACCTCGCGGCAGAGGCGCGCGTGGAAGCCGAGCGCAGCCCCGAGGACCCCCAGTCCGCCGAGCGTGCCCAGCGCATGGCCCGCGCCATCGCGGATCCGTTGCTGCGTGCACGCTTCATGCGCGCCTATGCCCGCGGCCGCCGGCCGCCCGGCGACGGCGAACCCCCACGCGGCTGATCAGGCCAAGCGCCATCCCCCCAGACCCCCGCATGACCATGGACATTGGAATTCCCAAGGAAATCAAGGCACAGGAAAATCGTGTGGCGTTGACGCCCGCGGGGGCGCATTCCCTGGCAGCCCATGGACACCGGGTGTGGGTGCAGGCCGGGGCGGGCCAAGGCAGCGGCTTCGACGACGACGCCTACCGCGCCGTGGGCGCCGAACTGCTGCCCGATGCGCCGGCCGTGTTCCGCGCCGCGCAGCTCATTCTCAAGGTGAAGGAGCCGCTGCCGGAGGAATGGCCGCTGCTGCGTGCCGATCATCTGCTGTTCACCTACCTGCACCTGGCCCCCGCCCCGGAGTTGACGCGCGCCCTGTGCGAGATCGGGCTGACGGCCGTGGCCTACGAGACCGTGCAGGATCACCAGGGACGGCTGCCCCTGCTGGTGCCGATGAGCGAAGTGGCCGGGCGCATGTCCATCCAGGTGGGCGCGCTGTCCCTGGAAAACCACATGGGCGGGCGGGGCGTGCTGCTGGGCGGCATTCCCGGCGTACGCCCGGCGCGCGTGGTGATCCTGGGCGGCGGGGCCGTGGGGGCCAACGCCGCGCGGGTGGCCGTGGGCATGGGGGCCGACGTGGTGCTGCTGGACGTGAACATGAACACCCTGACCCGGCTGGACGAGCAGTACGCCGGCCGCCTGAAGACGCTGGCTTCCACCCCCTTCGCCGTGCGCGAGGAAGTGCGCAACGCCGACCTGGTGGTGGGCGCGGTGCTGGTCACGGGGGCCCGCGCACCGCATCTGGTGACCCGGGAGATGCTGCGCGAGATGAAGCGCGGCGCGGTGATCGTGGACGTGGCCATCGACCAGGGGGGCTGCACCGAGACGTCACGCCCCACCACCCACGACCGGCCCACCTACATCGAGGAGGGCGTGGTGCACTACTGCGTGACCAACATGCCGGGCGCCGTGGCTCGCACCTCCACCGTGGGCCTGACCAACGTCACCCTGCCTTATGCCCTCAAGCTCGCGGAAGGAGGGCTGCGCGCGCTCGCCGCCGATCCGGCCCTGGGCTCAGGGCTGAACCTGCACCGCGGCCACATCGTGCATCCCGCCGTGGCCGAGGCCATGGGCGTCGCCGCCACGCCGTTCTCCGGCTGAGCCGCTCCCCCACGCGCACCCGCTCGCCGGCGGGTATCTGTCGTTTTTGCATCCGAATTGAATCAGATCGTTTTCGGAAAAATACGGCCCGGCGCTTGCATGGCCAGGAGGGAGGAGCAACCACCCCCACAACCTGCCCGCGGCCCCAGGCGGCTGCACAGCCACCCGGCCAGGGCCACCGCCGGAATGAGATCGATGAACACGACGACGATAAGAACGATGCGGCGCCTGGAGCGCATGCCCATGGAGCGCGCGGAAAACGGACTGCGCTTCTGGTGCACCTTCCTGGCCGCCAACGCGGCGTGCGTGGCCATCGTGTGGCTGCTGCTGCACGCCTGATCCTGGATTGCGCCCCCTGGGCACGGAGCACCGCGGGCGCGGGCGGCACGCGCGCCCTGGCACCGGCTGCGCGTGCGCCGGCTCAACCCAGGTCCTTGAGCACCTGCTCCGGATGTTCGGCGGCCTTGACCGTGGCATAGACGGTCTCGATGCGGCCGTCCGTGCCGATGATGTAGCTGATGCGCCGGGCCGACTTGGCGCTGGTGTCGTCCGCGGCGCCATAGGCCACCCCCACCTCCCGCGACTCGTCGCTGAGCAGGTCGAAGGGAAAGCCGTACTTCTCCTGAAAGCGGCGGTTCGCCACCGGCTTGTCGAAGCTGATGCCCAGGATCACCGTGTCCTTGGCATCGAAGTCGAGGATTCGATCACGGAATCCTTGTCCTTCCTTCGTTCAGCCAGGCGTATCGGCGCGGGGATAGAACCAGAACACCACGCGCTTGCCGCGCAGATCCTCCAGGCGCACCATCAGGCCGTCCTGATTGGGCAGCTCGAATGGCGGGGCCAGCGCTCCCACCTCCAACATCGGCATGTGCCTCTTCTCCTTGTTAGCGCAGTGGCGTGCGCGGGCGCCGTATGCCCGCGGGCCGCGCAGCGGCGCAGGCAACGCCCGCCGACGCGGGCAGTCTGCGGCGAGCGCAGTGCATCGCGGTTCCCGGCGCTTACGGCGCGCCGCGATGCCGGTCGATCCAATAGCCCCAGGCCACCAGCAGCCACATGCTCAGTGCGCCTGCGGCCAGTTGCGTTGTCGTTTCAGGGGGCGGCGCGAAAATACTGCCAAAATAGGCGACAACGAGCAACAGCAGCAGTCCCCCCAGGGCCCACACACCCACCCGGTCGCGCGCGGGAAACGCGCGCATGTACAGCGCCACCCCCGCCACCAGCAGCCCCAGCTCCACGACGAGCGTGCCCCATAGGGACGCCCAGAGGTACAGACCCACGCGCGCCTCGCCGCCGGGAAACAGCGGCAGGTCGGGCCGATGGGAGATGAAATCCAGCACCCAGTGGCTGAGCACGGCCATCCCCAGCCACACCGCCGCCCGCGTGTTGCCCCGCAGCAGACGGTACACCAGGGCGAAGCCCACCGCCCACGCCAGCACCGCCAGCAGACTGTGCGTGTAGGGGTAATGCACGAATTCGAGGGGCGCCACGGGGGTCCAGCCCGGCGCGATGCGCACCCGCTCCCAGCCCAGCAGGAGCAACACCGGCCACACGAGATCCAGCCACTGGGCGGCCATGATCCAGGTGCCCAGGGACGGTGAGTGGTCGGCCCGCTTTCCCGCGAAGCCCACGGCGAAATGTGCCAGAAACATATAGGGTCACTGTCCTCAGGAAGAAGAGGCCACCCCGGCGCCGGCCCCGGCGGCCGCCTGTTCCGCTCCGCGGTTGATCAGCGCGGCCACGTAGCCCGCGCCGAAGCCATTGTCGATATTGACCACGCTCACGCCGGGGGCGCACGAGTTGAGCATGGCCAGCAACGCGGCCACGCCGCCGAAGCTGGCGCCGTAGCCCACGGAGGTGGGCACGGCGATCACCGGCACGCGCACCAGGCCCCCCACCACCGAGGGCAGCGCGCCTTCCATGCCCGCCACCACCACCAGCACCCGCGCGGCGTGCAGCCGCGGCTCCACATCCAGCAGGCGGTGCAGGCCGGCCACGCCCACGTCGGCCACCAGCTCCACGCGGCTGCCCATCAGGCGGGCCGTCTCCAGCGCCTCTTCGGCCACGGGCAGGTCGGCCGTACCGGCGCACAACACCAGCACGCAGCCCGCGCCGGTCACGGTCTCCAGGCCAAAGCTCAACGTGCGGGCAGCGGCGTTGTAGTGCCCGGGCGGCAGGTCGCGCGCCACCGTCTCGTAGACCTCCGGGGTCAGCCGGGTCACCAGCAGCCGCGCATGGACGCGCAGGTGCTCCTGGCAGATGCGGCGCAGTTGATGCGCGGTCTTGCCCTGGGCCAGCACCACTTCGGGAAAGCCCGTGCGGGTCGCGCGCTGGTGGTCGAGTCTGGCGAAGCCCAGCTCCTGGAAGCTCTCGCGCTCCACGGCGCGGATGGCCTGGGCCGGGGTGCAGGCGCCGGCCTGGATGTCGCGCAGCAGCGCCAGCAATGCGTCGCGGTTCACCGGAATCGTTCCTCCCCAGGCGTCGGCGGCGGCCACCGCGCATTCAATCCAGGCGTTGCTTGAGCAGCGCGTTCACCAGGCCCGGATTGGCCTGGCCGCCAGTGGCCTGCATGATGCGGCCCACGAAAAAGCCGATGACCTTGGTGCGCCCGTCGCGATATTGCTGCACCTGCTCCGGGTTGTCGGCGATCACCTGGGCCACCAGGG
>JACQHH010000087.1 GCA_016199125.1 Candidatus Lambdaproteobacteria bacterium | reverse complement strand
GGGCTCGTCGGCCAGCACCACGGGCGGCTCCAGGGTCAAGGCGCGGGCGATGGACACGAGCTGCTTTTCGCCCCCGGAGAGCACCATGGCGCTCTCCCGCCGCCGCTCCTGCAGGCCCACCTGCTCCAGCAGCGCCGTCACGCGGCGGCGGATCACTCCGCCGCGCAGGCCGGCCACGCGCATGGGCAGCGCCACGTTGTCCTCCACCGATTCCCGGTTGAGCAGCCTGTAGTCCTGGAACACCATGCCGATGCGGCGGCGGTGCAGCGCACGCAGGCGGGGATTGGGCCGGCCCAGCGGCGCGCCGTCGAAGAGCACCTCGCCCGCATCCGGCTGCTCCATGGCCAGCAGCAGCTTGAACACGGTGGTCTTGCCCGCCCCGCTCACCCCCGTGAGGTAGAAGAACTCTCCCTTGCCGATGTGGAACTGCACGTTGTCCAGCACCGGGGACATGCCCATGTAGCTTTTGGTCAGATTCTGAAAATCGATCATGCGGAGCGCGATCAATGGCCTGGCCGGTGCGACTGCGTCTTGGTCATCCACGTATACCGTTGCCGCCGCTGAAAAAACATGGCCTTTTTCGGCCAGGCCCCCCAGTGTCGCAGACCGCGCGCCGCGCCGGCAGCTCTGCTGACGCCCGCCGCACCGGGCGCGCGCGGACGCGGCGACCCGTTCCCCGAGGGGCCCGGTGTAAATGCGTCACTGCCCGCGCCGCATGCCGCGGTGCCGGCGGACCATGCCGCATGTAAAGATTAAGACTATTTTTAGTTTGCTGTCGAATTTCAAATCAGCTACACTGGGCTCGACTTCCAAACGAACAAGAATCTACTGGCGATCCGGCCGAGACGCAGCCGCGCCGCACCACGGGGGGACGGGGGTCTCCATCAGGGAAGCGGCGCAGGTCCCGTCCATGGCGCATCCGAGGGGATTGCGCTATTTCCGCTCCCTCTCTACAATTGGCGCGCTCGATCCCATCCGAGGCCACAACGCGGACATCCGCCGCAACCAACCCGAGGCAGAGTCATGAAGAACCTGATACGAACGGCGATCCTGCTGATGATCCTGATGCCCGCTGCATCCTTGTTCGCAGCGACCAAGTATGGCGAGGCCATTATCGAGCAGGGCAAAATGACCGTCCTGCGGGAAGGGCAGCGCATGAGCTTCACGTCCACCGATGGCAAGACCGCCATCAATCACAGCGACGTGATCCGCGTGGGCGACAATTCCCGCGTGGTGCTGGAAACCTCGGAAAAGGCCACGGTCACCCTGGGGAGCAACGCCGTGATGCAGGTGGAACCCTGGGAGACGCGTAGCGACAAGGGCGTGTTCCGCATGCTCTTCGGCCGCGCGCGGTCGAAAATCGTGGGCCTGGTGGCCAATGAGCGCTTCAACATGCGCACCGCCACGGCCACGATCGGGGTCAAGGGCTCCGGGCACGACAACACGGTGAACGCCCAGGGCATCACGGTGCACAGTTGCACCGAGCACGAATGCCTGGTCACCGGCCGCGACGGCGTGGAAAAACTGGTGCCGGCGGGCTTCGTGGTGGTGGCCCTGATCACGGGCACCACCCCTCCGGTGCCCAACCCCGGCCTGAACACCGGCCTGGACGAAGATCCGGACGAGGCCGGCGGCGAAGCGGTGGGCGCCGGGATCGTGACCCAGGACCAACTGGATGAGTCCAACACCACCGACGTGGACATCAACGCAGACGTCTCCGGCGGCGGTGAGGGAGAAGGCGGCGGCGGCGGCGGCGAAACCATCGTCAATCAGCCGCAGTTCGACCTGGAAGGCGCAGTGCAGGCCGGCGCCAGCCAAAAGGTCAACATCGACGTGAGGTTCGAGAAGTAAGCGACATCCAGGGCGCCGCGCTCGCGCGGCGCCCGCCACTCCATCTTGTTTGTTTGGGTTTGTTCTTTGGAAAGGGAGAAACAGGTTGAAACCGGTCAAGGCGATATGTCTGGCCGCCGCGCTGGTCGTGCTGACGACCCTGCCGGCCATGGGCCAGACCGATGACGCGACGCGGCCGCCGGAAATCTTGACGTCCGATCTTGTCGCCAAGCAGGTGGCAACACGCAAGGAGCGCACGGTCTTTTTCGTGTTTGTGGATTCGGACAAGGTGACGCAGGTGCTGATCAACGGCGAACCGCAGCAGATCGCGCCGGGGGATACGGTCTCCCTGTCCAAGAAGTTCGTCTGGCAGAAGGGCCGCCAGTTGGTCGAGGTGGAAGCGGTGGACGAAAAGGGCAACCGCCAGAAGAAGAGCTATCTGGTGCTTTTCGGCGAAGGCGAAAAGCTGGAGGAAGAGCGGCAGCTCGCCTGGACGGTGCTGGCCAAGGTGGCCTACGAGATCGACAGCAACCCGCGCCTGGATCTGAGCCTGCCGGCCGCCCTGGCCGCCCAGATTCCCTCCGAGATCCAGAAGCTGCTGCCGAAGCTGGAAGCGGATTCGCGGCTGGGCCTGCAGGGCATCCTGGCGGCCAGCTACGGCGAGTTCAGCGGCACCGTGGGCCTGATCAACAGCGCCTACAGCGACCCGGACAACAAGGATCTGGGGCTGCAAGTGATCTTCCTGGGCGGCACGTACTCGCTCAGCCTGTCGGAGACGTCGAGCTTGCAGTTGAGCGCGTTGCTCACCGACGTCAACGTGGGCGGCAGCGACTACAACCAGGTGCAGACCTTCACCCCGGCCTTTGTGCTCTCCGGCAGCGGCGACGCGGGCAGCACCAGGCACACGTTCGCGCTGGACTTCTCCCTGAAGGCGTTTGCGGACACGGCCACGCGCACGAACGATTCGCAGTACGCGTTGCGTTGGGATTACAGCGCGCTGGACAGCGCCAACCAGGACGGCTACGCCCAGTCGATCCGCTACGGCACCAACACCGAGGGCACGGAGCTGTCGGAATACACCTTCCTGGCGCTGGACTTCGACTGGCGCTGGCTGTGGGACAGCGGCATCAAGGCGGCGACGGGATTCGGCTGGCAGTACCGCACCTATCCCAACGACGAGCAGCCGCTCACGCCCGATCTGGGGCCGGTGCGCCTGGACAATATTTTCCGCTACTCCATTGGCGTGGGCTACAATTTTCTCCCGACATGGTCTGCCGGCTTCGACTACAAGTGGGAGACAGACCTGTCCAACAAATCGCCGTATGAACGAGCGGTCTACGGCGTAACGGTCGATGGCGCGTTCTAGCCGTCGCGGGTCAGACGACCGGCTCGATCCATGAGGTGCACACCATGTTAAACAAGATCTTGTTGGGGCTGCTGTCCACCGCGCTCACCGTGGCGCTGCTGGGCTGTGGCCAGTTCAACGACAATCCGCGCTCGGATAGCCCGGGCATCATCACCATCGCCATCGGCGGGCTGGCGGCGCGGATGGGGCAGTCGCTGACCGGCCCGGTGGTGGATGATGCCACGACGCCGGCGGCGGGTCTGGTGATCGGCGCGATCATCACCTCGCGCAGCACGCCCTATACGCCGGACATGAACATCACCGGCGATCTGGAGGAGCAGATCAACGACGACCTGGTGCGCTCGGTGAACTACTTCCAGATCGTCCAGTTTCCGACCTCGGAGGCGACGGTGAGCTTCAACATTCCGCCCGCCACGGCCGGCAACTGGCAGATCGCGGCGGTGGGCGTCACTCCGGTGCCGGACTTCATCGCCGACCTGGGTGACGCGACCGAGTTCGAAGACGCGCCCAAGTACTACGGTTTCACGACCAGCTTCCTCAACTCCGACTCGGTGGCCGATACGACCATTACGCTGAACATGAAGCGGGCCTGCCTGGGCGATTCCCCGCCCAAGGGCTGCGCGCGCTATGGCGTCAACGGCGAGCCCATTGTGACCGCGGCCGTGGAAATCCTGGATGTGACGGTCGACGGGAGCGTTGTGTACGCGGGGCCGCCACTGATCGTGCGGAATTCCAGCTCGGTGGCTTCGGCCGTAAGTACGCTGGCGAGTGCGTTCTCGGATCCAGTGGCGGGCCAGGAGGTGACCATCCGCACCACGCACCAGGAGTCGGCACGGGAAACCCAGGCGTGCAAAGACGCCAACCAGGCATTGGTGTCGGCCCTCGAGGCCGCCTGCGAGGTGCAGACCTACACCACGCCGTACAACTAGACTGGCAGCAACCGGCCTGGGGCCGGGAATTACCGGCGCACGCGCCGGACGTAGCAGACACCTCATGGATGGCTTCCGGCCGGGCGCGCCTTTGGGTGCGTGCCGGCCGGTCGCTTTTTCGTCTCCCGCAAATTGCGACACCGTGGCGACACCACATCGCGCCGGTCTGAGCCGCGCGCCGCCATTGGCGTGTCGCCGCACGCACGCACTCAATCTCACCGTACGTCCCGCACGATCAACTCAGTCATGGCCAGCGCCAGGAGGCGCGCTTGCAGCACGGCGCGGTCGGCCAGGGGCCCCGGCTGCCCCTCGGCCGGGCCCGGCGGGGCCGGTACGTTGGGCGCTGCATCCGCGGCGGGCGACACGTGCAGCACCCCGTTGCGATAGCCCAGCCGCAAGGGCGGCAGCCCCTCGGCCCGCAGGCGCTCGCCCAGGCGGCGCAACCGTTGCGCCAGGTCGGCCTGGGCCTGGGCCTGCGTGCGCCCGGCTTGGCCATGGGGGCAGTGACGGCAGCCCAGGAAGCAGCAGTAGCCCCGCCGCAGCAGATGGCCGCGGGTGAAGACCCAGCGCCCCAAGGCGTCAAGCTCGTAGTCCCGCCCCCGCACCAGCTCCTCAGCCGCGGGCTGCGCGGCGTCGGGGGTCGGGTCGTGAGCGGAGGCGATGGTGGAAACCGTGGAGCAGGAAGTGTCGGGGTGCCGGTGGCACGGCGCACAGCCGCCCGCCGGCCGGCGGGTTGCGGGCTCAGGCGCGGGAGCGCGCCCAGCGGGCCTTGAGCTGCTCGTCGAATTGCGGCGAGGAAACGCACAGCAGCGTGTGCGCGAACAGCGAAATCTTGCGCTCGTGCAGCAGCTTGAAGGCGCTGTCGATGCTGTGCTCGTAGAGCGGCTCGGGGCTGCTCAGGCATGAGGCCTGGTGCGCCGCGTGGACGAATTCGATGAGGATATTGAAGTCGACCGGGTCCACCTCGAGCGCGTGGGCCACGCCGCGCAGGAGCATGATCTCGTCGTCCATCAGCACGCCGTCGGCCATGGCCATGCCCATCATGTCCAGGATCAGGCTGTAGCCCAGATCGGTCGCGGCCAGCCGCTTCTCGATGGCCTGCAGTGCGGGCTTGGCCTTCTTGCGCGCCACGTCCAGGACCGTATTGCGACTCTTGGCCGGCAGCTTGAAGTCGTCCATCCAGCGCATGAGCAGCTTCAGCTCGTCGGGATGCAGCCGGTCGTCCGAGGCGGCCACCGCGGCCACCAGGATCAGGTAGTCGCGCCGACGTTGCCAGGAATGCTTTGCGATATCAGGAAGTTTCTTTGCGTTTGCTTTCGCCATGCCCTTGCGTTCCGCGCAACCGCCGGGGTCGCGCCGTCCCCTCAACACTGTTGGCCGCGGAATCGCGCGGGGCGTCTCAGGACCCCGTGGATTCGTTGACGTAGGTGTAGACCCCCTCACGATAGAAAAAGAACGGTTGCAAGGCAATGATTTTGGAAATGCCGGGAAAATAATCCTCTTCCTGGATCGGCAGGCGGGCGATGTCGTACTGCTCCGCCAGGGCGAGCTGGCGCACGCGATAGCGGCCGAAGTCGACGAACAGGCGCCGCGCCTCGCGGTTGAGATACAGGAAGCGCGGAGTGAACACGGCGCCGGTCTCGTCGGCGCGCACGTGGATGCGGTCGTGCTCCAGGCGCATGCCGTAGTGCGGAACGCCGCGCGGCGAGCGCACGGGCTGCGGCGGCGGTTCGCCCTCGATGCGCGGGCGGTGCGCGGTGACCGGCTGGGCCGGCGCCCCGGCCTGCGCGCTCAGCTCGCCCTGGATCGAATCCAGCACCGGCGTGCGGAAATTGATGAAGCGCAGGTATTCGCGGCTGGTGAACTGGCGGGTCTCGGTGCGCCCGTGCACCAGCGACACACCGATGGAGTTGATCGTGTAGTAGGTCTGCAGGGTCAGGGGCCGGTCGTAGAGCAGGTCGCGCACCACGAAGTTGCCCGTGTTGATGTCCACATTGGCGTCGATGGTCTCGCCGGGGTTGGGCGTGTTCAGCCGCACCACCAGGTTGATCTCCTCGGCCAGGGACAGGTTGGCCTGCAGCGCGCCGAGCTGGAAGACGATCTGCCCCCCCACCAGCACCCGCACCCACTTGCGCAGCTCCTCCTGCACCGGGGCGAAGTCCGGGTCCTGGCGGGCGGCGTCCAGCAGGCGGTCGTAAGCCTTGCGGAACTGCTTTTCAGCCAGGTAGCGGCGGTAGCGCTCGTAGTTGTCGCGGGCCACCACCTTGTTGGCGCGGGCCAGGCCGCCCAGCGCATCGGCATCCTCCGGGTCGTCGATCACGGCCAGGTGATACTCGATGGCCGCCTCTTCCCAGCGGTTCTGGGCCTCCAGGGCCACGCCCTGGTTGTAGTGGTAGGAACAGCCGCCCACGAGCAGCAGGGCGGCGAACCACGCGGCGCAGGACAACGGGCGGAGCAGGCGTCGCAAAGGGCACGGGAGCATTTCAGGTGCGCAGTTGCGGATAGTTGGGCGATTCCTCGGTGACCAGGACGTCGTGCACGTGGCTCTCGCGCAGGCCCGCGTTGCTGATCTCCATGAAGCGCGTGTTGCTGCGCAGCGACTTGATGTCCGGCGCGCCCACGTAGCCCATGCCCGCGCGAATCCCCCCCACGTACTGGTACACGCTCTCGGCCAGCGACCCGCGGTAGGGCACGCGACCTTCCACGCCCTCGGGCACCAGCTTCATGTCCTCCACCACGTTTTCCTGGAAGTAGCGGTCGGCCGAGCCCCCCTTCATCGCGGCCAGGGAGCCCATGCCGCGGTAGATCTTGTAGCGGCGGCCCTGGAACAGGATCACCTGCCCGGGGCTTTCGTCGGTGCCGGCGAACAGGTTGCCCAGCATCACCGATTCCGCGCCGGCGGCCAGGGCCTTGACGATGTCGCCCGAATACTTGATGCCGCCGTCGGAGATCACCGGCACGTTGTGCTTGGCGGCCACCGCGTTGGCGGCGTGGATGGCGGTGAGCTGCGGCACGCCCACCCCGGCCACCACGCGCGTGGTGCAGATGGAGCCCGGGCCGATGCCCACTTTCACGGCGTCCACGCCGGCGCGGATCAGCGCCTCGGCCGCGTCGCCGGTGACGATGTTGCCGCCGATCAGCTCGGCATGGGGAAAGGCCTCGCGCAGCCGCGAGATGGTGCGCAGCACCCGCTCGGAATGCGCATGGGCCGTGTCCACCACCAGCACGTCCACGCCCGCGGCCAGCAGCGCCTCGGCCCGCTCGGTGCCGTCGTCGGTGACCCCCACCGCCCCGCCCACGCGCAGGCGCCCCTGCTCGTCCTTGCTGGCGTGGGGATACTTGCGGGCCTTCTCGATGTCCTTGACCGTGATCAGCCCGGTCAGCTCGTAGCGCTCGTTGACCACCAGCAGCTTTTCGATGCGGTGCTCGTGCAGCAGTTCCTTGGATTTTTCCAGGCTGATGCCCGTCGGCACCGTGACCAGCTTGTCGCGGCCCTTGGTCATCAGCTCGCTCACGGGCCGCGAGAAATTGGTCTCGAAGCGCAGGTC
>JACQHH010000004.1 GCA_016199125.1 Candidatus Lambdaproteobacteria bacterium | reverse complement strand
GTGGTGTTCCAGGGCGTGCACATGATGATGGGCGGCGACCTCGGCAAGCCCTGGGCGAAAGGCGAGAAGAAGAGCTCCCTCCTGGTGTTCATCGGCAAGAACCTGCCGAAGGATCTCTTCATCGCCGGCCTCGAGGAGTGCCTGGCGAAGTAGGTCTCATCCTTGCTTCCTCACCGGTAGATCCCCCATGGAACAGCAGCTTCACGGCACGACCATTCTTTCGGTGCGCCGCAGCGCGTCCGTCGCGCTCGGCGGCGACGGGCAGGTGACGCTCGGGCAGGTCGTCCTCAAGGGCGGCGCGAAGAAGGTGCGGCGCCTCTACCAGGACCGCATCCTGGCGGGCTTTGCCGGCGGCACCGCGGACGCGTTCACCCTTTTCGAGCGCTTCGAAGCGAAGCTCGACAAGCACCAGGGCAACCTGATGCGCTCCGCAGTCGAGCTCGCCAAGGACTGGCGGACCGACCGCATCCTGCGACGCCTGGAGGCGATGCTGGCCGTTGCCGATCGCGAGCGCTCGCTCATCATTACCGGCATGGGCGACGTGGTCGAGCCCGAGCTCGGCATCGTCGCCATCGGCTCGGGCGGCCCCTATGCGCAGGCGGCGGCGCGGGCATTGCTCGAAAGCACGTCTTTCTCTCCAAAAGAGATTGTTGACAAAGCCTTGGCGATCGCGGCCGACATCTGCATCTACACCAACCACCAGCGCACGATAGAGACCCTGGAATGAAAGGTCCCCTGACGTGAGCGGCATGACGCCGCAGGAGATCGTGCACGAGCTCGACAAGTACATCGTCGGGCAGTCGAGAGCGAAGCGCGCGGTGGCGATCGCGCTCAGGAACCGCTGGCGCCGGCTGCAGGTGGCCGAGCCGCTGCGCCAGGAGATCACGCCCAAGAACATCCTGATGATCGGCCCCACGGGCGTGGGCAAGACCGAGATCGCCCGGCGCATGGCCAAGCTGGCCGATGCCCCGTTCATCAAGGTGGAAGCCTCCAAGTTCACGGAGGTGGGCTACGTGGGCCGCGACGTGGAATCCATCATCCGCGACCTGATGGAAGTGGGCGTGGCCATGACCCGCAAACAGCACGAGGAGCTGGTGGCCGACAAGGCGCGCCAACACGCCGAGGATCGCCTGCTGGAGTTGCTGGTGCCCTCGGTCAATCCTCCTCCCGCGCCGACAGGCGATGTCGCGTCCAACCCCACACGCGAAAAATTCCGCGACAAGCTGCGCGCCGGACAGCTCGACGAGCGGCAACTGGAGCTGGAGGTGGAGGAGCGCGGCGGGGGCGGCATGATGGAAATCTTTCCCATGGCCGGGGTGGACATGGACGCGAGCATGAAGGACATGCTCTCCAACCTCATGCCCAAGCGCAAGAAGCGGCGCAAGGTGAACGTGGTGGAAGCCATGGAAATCCTGCGCCAGGAAGAGGCCGACAAGCTGATCGACATGGACGAGGTGACCCGCAGCGCCCTGCACAGCGTGGAGCAGAACGGCATCGTGTTCCTGGACGAGATCGACAAGATCGCCGGGCGCAACGCCGGGGGAGGTCCGGACGTTTCCCGCGAGGGCGTGCAACGCGACATCCTGCCCATCGTGGAAGGCTCCACGGTCAACACCAAGCATGGACCCGTGCACACCGACCACGTGCTGTTCATCGCCGCGGGCGCCTTTCACGTGGCCAAGCCCTCGGACCTGATTCCGGAGCTGCAAGGGCGCTTTCCCATCCGAGTGGAGTTGAAGCCCCTCACCAAGGCCGATTTCGTGCGTATCCTCAAGGAGCCGCGCAACGCCCTGATCACCCAGTACGTGGCTCTGATGGGCACCGAGGGCCTCGCGCTCTCGTTCACGGAGGGGTCCATCGAGGAGCTGGCGGAGATTGCCAGCGAGGTCAATTCCCGCGGGGAAAACATCGGCGCGCGGCGCCTGCACACCATCCTGGAAAAAACGCTGGAGGAGGTGAGCTTCGAGGCGCCGGCCCTGGCTGAGCAGAGCATCGAGATCACCCCGGCCTACATCCGCCGGCAGTTGGGGAAGATCCTGGAGGATCAGGACCTCAGCCGCTACATTCTCTAGGCGTCTCCTGCCGCGGAGCGGGAGGCGGACAGCCTCATCCGCATAGATACGCCAAGTGGCGCCCGCTGCCTGGCCGACGTCCGCGAGGCACGGCGCAGGTGCTGATGGCGCGTGAATTCGCTCGGCATGACCAGCGGGAACCTTGGCCGGAAGCCTTGCATGAGCACCCCCGACGGCGCATGGCGCGAGATCCTGAAGCGCCTGGAGGCTTCCCTGGCGCAGCTTGACGCCCAGGGGGTGACGTGGGTCAATATTCCGCCGGACGACGAGCTGCGCGCGCTGCTGGAGCGTGCCGTGCCCACCCCCACGCCCCCTGCCGGCCCACCGGCGACCTCCCTGTCCGCGCCCCCTGCGCCGGGACCGGCGGCTCCTGGACCCAGCTCGGCGCGCCGCCCGGCGGCAGCTCCCACTCCGCCTGCCATGGCCCATGCGCCGGCTTCCCGGCGCGGTCCCGCGGCTGCTCCCAGGGCACCATCCACGACGTCGCCCGCCGGCCGGCGCGCCGCGGCATCCGCTGCGGCGCCCCCCGGAGCGGACGCGCCGCCCGCCGCCGCCGCAGACCGGTCGCCGGATGCCGGCGTGCCGGAGATGCCGCTCAGCCAGATTAAGACGCTGGAGTCGTTGCAGGCGCAGTTCCGCAACTGCATGGCCTGCAAGCTGGGGCGGACGCGCACCAACCTGGTCTTCGGGGTGGGGCACGCCAGCCCACGGCTGATGTTCATCGGCGAGGGGCCGGGCGCCGAGGAAGATCAGCAGGGCCTGCCCTTCGTGGGCCGCGCCGGAGCGCTGCTCACGGGGCTCATCGCGGCGCTGGGCCTGACCCGGGAGGACGTCTACATCGCCAACGTGGTCAAGTGCCGGCCGCCGGGCAACCGCGCCCCGGAGCCCGACGAGGTGCTGGCCTGCCGGCGCATCCTGGAGCGGCAGATCGAGCTGCTCAATCCGGCACTCATCGTGAGCCTGGGCAATGTGCCGCTCAAGGCGCTCAACCCGGCTGCCGGGGGCATCACCCGCGAGCGGGGGCGGGCGTTCCCGTTCCGCGAGTGGACGGTGCTGCCCACCTTCCATCCCTCCTACCTGCTGCGCAACCAGCAGGCCCTGGGCGACTGCTGGGCCGATTTCAAGGCCGCTTTCGCCCGTGCCTATCCCGAGACGTAATCCGGCCGCCTACTGCATGCGTTGGCCGCCGTCCACCTGGTAGGCCTGCCCGGTGATGCTGCGCGCCGCATCGGAGGCCAGGAACAGCACCAACTCCGCCACCTCCTCCTCGGTGGGCATGCGTTTGAGCGCCAGCATGCGCGTAAAGGCCTTTTCCACGTATTCGTAGGTGCGGCCCTCGGCCGCGGCGCGATCCCGGATCACGTTCTTGATGCGCTCGCCCAGGATCGGGCCGGGCAGCACCGCGTTGACCCGGATGCCGAATTCCCCCAGTTCCTCGGCCAGCGAATGGTTGAGCCCGATCAGGCCCCACTTGGACGCGGCATAGGGCGTGCGGCGCGGATAGCCGAAGCGCCCCGCCACCGAGCCCACGTTGATCATCACCCCCCGCCGCGCCTCGATCATGGGCCCGCAGCAATGCTTGCAGCAGTAGAACGCGCCGTTGAGATTCACGTCGATGACCTCGTTCCACTCGTCCGCCGTGATGTCGCGGGCCAGGGCCGTGGGCCCGGCGATGCCGGAGTTGTTGACCAGCACGTCGATGCCGCCATAGGTGGCCAGGGTCTGCGTCACCATGGCCTCCACGTCGGCGGGCCTAGCCAGGTCGGTGACGGCCACCAGCGGCCGCGTGCCCAGCGCCCGCAGCTCGTCCGCCACGGCGGCCAGCTTGTCCCGCGAGCGCGCGGCCAGCACCACGTTGCCGCCCTCCCGCGCGAAGGCCAGGGCCACGGCCTTGCCCAGGCCATAGCCCGAGCCGGTGACGATGATGGTCTGCTGCTTGAAACGCATGTCGGCTCCTTCCTTGCGTGGTGCGCCCGGCGGGCGCGGCGATCGTCAGGTGCAGAGAAACAGCTTGTCCGGCGGCAGCCGGATGCGCAGCGCACTGCCCGGCACAATGGCATCACGCCCCGGAATTGCCTCCCCCGCGGCGCGCTCACTCGCCCGGTTCGCGGAGCATCGTGAAGCGGTCGTAGACGTAAGTCAGCAGCGTGCCGATCACGAGACCGATGACATATCCCTGGGGCAGCCCCGCGGCCAGGAGCGCCACGAGGATCGCAATGGTGAGCTGGCGCCTGGAGCCCGCAACGTCCCCTACCAGGGCCGCCAGCGTCAGGGCCTCGAAGAGCAGGATCACGCCGAGCACCGGATATGGGAACAGCCTCACCACCTCGTCCGCGACCCCGCTGAAGAACAGGCCGATGACGACGTACATCGAGCCGTAAATGATCACCGAGCCGCCCGTCCGCGCACCGAAGGCGTGATGGCCCGCCAGACCGCCGCATCCATGACAGAGCGGAATGCCGCTGAAGAACGGTACGACCAGATTGACGATCCCGTAGGTCACGCCGAGCTTGCGGATGGATACCGCCCGCTCCGGGAACAGGTCCGCGGTGGTCTTGTGCGTCGCGATAACCGAGTTGGAGAGGGACAAGGGGATCTGCGGCAGAGCCAGCAGGACAAATCCCGTGGCGATGTCCTGCATGCGTGGCACATGAATTTCAGGCCAGTGGAGTCCCACTCCGGAAAGGATGGCCCCTCCGTCCACGTGCCAGAGCAGGGCCACGACAATGCCCAGGCCCACGACCGGCAAGGCCGGCGGGAAGCGCCGGTTGCCTTTCAACGCGATGACGATCGCGAAACACACCGCCGCCAGGACATAGCCCGGGCCCCCCAAGGCGGGGACATACTGCCTGAGGGCGAGCAACCCCAGCGACAGCGCCAGTCCCAATTGCACGCCACGCACCACGTGCAGAGGGATCATGCGCGCGAGCCACGCGAGGAGTCCCGGCACCGCCAGAATCAGCATCACGGCACCGATCGCCAGGCCCGCTCCGAAAAGCGTCGGCCCGGCCACCTTTTCGGTAATGACGATGACCGCCATCGCCTTGAGGGGCTGCATGGGCATGGGCAGCCCATAGAGCAGTCCCGTCAGGATCTGCATCACTCCGACCATGATGAAGACGGAAGCCGTGTCGAGCCCGGCGGCCGGAATCATGGCGATGATCAGCGGCAGATCGGTGCCGATGTCGCCGAAGGCCCCGGACAACTCGTTCCGGTTGAACGCCACATGCGGTTGCGTGAGACTAGTCGTCGACACCGGCCTGCCCCGAAGCTGCGGTCATGAATTCTCCACTGAAAACGGTTTTCCGTGCTGATGACATGCAAGCGCGCCCCCCTACAGTGGCATTTGTGGGAAGGGAGATCGCGAGCACACCACACGAAGTTGGAACGAAAGATGTGAGCATATCATGTTCAACGCATGCCACAGCGATTCGCAGGCCACCGCGAGGCGCGCCGACGTGCCGAAGATGAGCGACGTGTGGATGGCGAATGCCGGTGAACCGCGCGCCAGGCGGCTCAGGAGGCTTTGGTCGGGGATGTTGCCGCGCCGCCCTGGGGCAGGTCGGCCAGGGTCTGCTGCGCGGCCTTGCGCAGATCCTGGTGCACGGATTTCTCGGCGAAATAGCGCAGGGCGTCCAGGGCCAGCGATCCGCCAATCTTGCCCAGGGCAAAGATGGTCTCGCGCCGTACGTCCAGTGCCGGGTCGGACTTGAGCGTCTCGATCAGCACGGCGACGGGCTCCTGCCGCCGCCGTTCGCCCAGGGCGCGCACGATCCGCAGGCGTACGCCGCGATCGGTGTCGGCTTGCAGGGCACCCACCAGAATCTCCGTGATGGCGTCTCCCGGCACCTTGCCCAGGGTATCGGCCACGGCGCCGCGCACACGCGCGTCGGCATCCTGGCCCAGCACCGCCTTGAGCACGTCAAGCCCGCCAGGGGCCTTGATCGCCCCCAGGGCCCGCGCGGCAGCCACGCGCACTTCCACGCGGGCATCGCCGGCCAGGGCCGTGGTGAGCGCCGGCAGCGCAGGCGCCGCGCCGATCCGTCCCAGCGACTCCGCCGCCATCGCACGCACGCCATGGTCCGGGTCGGCGGCCAATGCCGCGCTCAGGGGGGACTGCACGCGGGGATCCATGAAGCGGCCCAGCGCCTCGCCGGCGGCTCCGCGCACCAACTCGCTGGGATCATCCTTGAGCGCGGCCAGCAGGGCGTCGATGGACAGGGGCTCGGTCAGCAGGCCCAGGGCCGTGGCCGCGTTGGCCCGCACGAATTCGCCCGGATCGCTTTGCAGGGCCTTGGTCAGCACGGGCAGCGCCTTGGGGTCGTTGCGCTCTCCCAGGATCTTGGCGGCAAATTCCCGTGCGCGGCGGGTCTCACCGAATTGCAACTGCGCCATGCAAGGCTCCACGTCGGTACAGATCTGCGCCGCGGCGCCGCGCGGCGCAAGGCCGGTGCCCACCAGCAGCATGACGCCCCCTGCCAAGGCGAGCAGGCCGTACCACACGCGCCGCATGCGTCGGGCGCGCGGACAAGGGGAAGCGTTGCCGATCTGGAGGCGGGGGTGGGTGGCGGTGGAGGTCATGTCGGACTCCGGTCCCTGGATGCGCGCCGCAGGTAGTCGCCGCCCGGAATGTGGCGCGCCCGCGTGAGCGCCCCGGCATAGAGATAGATCCAAGCCTGTTCAACCGTGCCGTCGTCCCGGGTCACGGTGACGCGGTCGCGAAGGAAGACGTGCGGCTTCGGGTCCAAGGATGTGCAACCTTCGTACCTGTCCAGCATGGACAACAGGGGCTGCCCGGGCAGCACGGCATAGAGCTCGCCCCACACGGTCGACCGCCCGCGCGGATCGCGTACCGCACCGGGATAGGGACCCAGGTCGTAGAGCACGCCCTGGTAGTGCGCGAGACCGACAAATTGCGACATTCGTGCGAGCGTTTCGTGCATCGGGTGCCCGGCGCCGCGGCGCAGCGTGCCGTATACGAAGACGTGCTCGCGGGTCATGAACGGCACCGGTGATCGGCGTGGCTGGCGCGCCGTTCGCGCGGCCAGGTTGGGAAACTGGCGTCGCGGCGGCCCTGGCGGATGACCGACTCGATGTTAGCATGCGTCACTATCCCCGACCAAATCTCAGCGCACGCAGGGCGGCGACCCGCGCCAAGGCGGGCGTGCTGCCGGCAAGGCGCTCCGTGCCCCCGCTGACTCGGCCAGTCGTGGCGCCGGCGCTTGCTGCCGCAGGTGGCGGCGCGCTCACCGCTGTCGGCAGCCGTGCCGTGAGGGGGTCTCCGTAAATTCCCAATTGCGACATTGACACCCACGTCGATTTGTCTATTTGATGACGTATCGCTGACAAACGCAGAGTAGGTTTGACAGGACGGCCTGCCTTGCAGTGAGAGTTGATATTCCGTGCCGCCGCCGCGTCCGGCACGCCCAACAATCCTGGCTTGCGTCGCGTCCGCCCATCGTCGGTCGGGCAACATACCGCATCGGGGCAGCGCCGCCGCTGCACCCCATGCGGCAGCTTCCGGCGGTGTCGCCACGGCCGGCGAACCTGATCGACGCAATGCCAGAGCCCCGCACGCGGAAGGTGGAATGAAGCCGATTTCCCAGCAGAAGATTCTCATCGTCGACGACGAGCCGCTGATCTGCACGCTGCTGGCGCGCATGATCAATCCCCTGGGCCACAACGTCAGCGTCGCGCACAACGGCGAGGAAGCCTTGGCGTTGTGCAGCCAGGTGGAGTTCGATCTGGTCATTTCCGACATTCGCATGCCGCGCATGGACGGCCTTTCGCTGTTGCGCGCGTTGCGCGAGCGCAACAGCGATGCCGCCTTCATCGTCCTCACCGCCTTTGGCGACCTGAACTCGGCGCTGGCTGCCCGCGAAAAATACAACTTGTATAACTATCTGCTCAAGCCCATCGCACACCCGGAACAGTTCCTGTTCGAGGTGACATCGGCGCTCTCGCGGCGAGCCCTGGCGCAGGAGAACCGCAAGCTCATGGACGCGCTGCAACGCAGCAACGAGGACCTGGAGCTGAAGGTACGCCGCCGCACGCATGAGCTGGAGCAGAAGAACGAGGAGCTCAATCGGCTGTCCAATTTCCGGGCCGACGTGCTGCGGGTACTGGGGCACGAGTTGCGTACACCCCTGGGGCTGGTGGCGGGCTACCTGGCGCTGTGTCAGTCCGACGCCGGAGCAATCCGGCGGGGCTACCTCGACAAGATCCGCGCGTCGACGGACCGTTTGCAGCAGCTCGTGGACAGCGCCATCGCCAACCTGCGCAGCGATGAGCCCGGCTTTCAACTCAATCGATCCCCCGTGCAGCCCGTCGAGCTGTGCCAGGAGGTGGTGCAGCGCATCGTGCCCCTGATCGACGCCCGCGACCTGCGCGTGGTGCTGGAGCCGGCAGGCCCCATGCCGCCGTGCCAATGGGACCGCGGCAGGATCGAGGCGGTGGTGGAGGAGCTGCTGGTGAACGCGGTGCGCTTCACGCCCGACGGCGGCCGTGTGCGCATCGTGATTCAGCGCCGCGAAGGCGCCGTGTCCATCGCCGTTGAGGACACGGGATGCGGAGTGCCGCGGGAGGATTGCGAACGCATCTTCGAGCCATTCGTGACGCTCGGCAGCGCCGACCATCATTCTTCGGGCGATTTCCGCTTTGGCACCCAGGGGATCGGCCTGGGGCTCTCCACGGCCAGCATGTGGGTGCGTCTGCACAACGGCACGCTGCGGGCGCAGCCCTTGGAAAGCGGCGAAGGCACCCGCTTTGTGATGATCCTGCCCGCCCGCTGAGCGGCGGCGCCTGCGGCTCCCGGCGGAACGAAGCCGGCCATTGCCCGGCGGCAAGCTCAACCCTCGGCGCGGGGCAGGGTGACGATGCAGATGGTGCCGCGCCCCGGCGTGCTGTCGATGCGCAGCGTGCCGCCCAGGAAATCCACCAGGTCCTTGGAAAGCGCCAGCCCCAGTCCGGTGCCCTTCTCGCCCTGGGTGCCGGGACGGGTGCTGCGATCGTCGAAGCGAAACAGCGTTTCCAGACGCGGCGGGTCGATGCCCACGCCATTGTCCTTGACGCTCAGTTCCACCAGCGACGCGCCGTGCGGGCCGCTGACGGGGCGGGCCGCCAGGGTCACCGTTCCGCCCGACGGCGTGAACTTGAACGCGTTGGTCACCAGATTGCGCAGCACCGCCTCCGTCATGTGCGGATCGGCGGAAATGCGGCAATCCTGGCAGGGTTCCAGCACCACGTTCACCCCTTTGCGCCGCGCCTGGCGCGCAATGAGCCATTGCATGTCGGCCAGCAGCAACGCGACATCGATGCTCTGCGGCGTATGCACCAGCTTGTCCACCTGCAAGGTGGACCATTGATACAGGTTGTCCAGCAGGTCATGCAGGCGGGTGCCCAGCTCCCAGGTGTAGCTGCCCACCTCCGCCAGCTCGTCGTGCGACATCTGCCGGTCGCCGCGCAGGATGTTGGCATAGCCCAGCAGGGCCGTGATCATGCCCTTGAGATCGTGGGTGGCCAACGCGCCCACCGCTGCGCGCTGCCGGTTCAGCTCGGCCAGCTCCCGCGTGCGCTCCCGCACCCGCTGTTCCAGCCCGTCGTTGAGCGCCCGCAGTTGCGTGCGGGTCATGCGGTGCTCGCTGAGCAGCGCGGCGAACAACTGCGCGGAGATCGCCGTGATGGCCAGGTAGGTTTGCAGCAGAAAAAACGCGGCGGCGGGCTCGCTACGGGCAAAGGGCCCGACGCCCTCGCCCGTGCCCCAGATGGCAATGCCGCCCATGAGCAAGGTGGACAGCGCCGCGCCGCGCTGGCCAAAGACAAAGGTGGCCCAGACAATCAGCGGCACCGTGACGAAGGTCAACGGGTTGGTGAAGGCGGTCAGCTCCGGCCACGGCTCGCCGAAGACGATGAGGCCCAGGGCGACGATCAGCGCCGCGATCAGCCCGGCCTGGAACAGCGCCGGGCGCGACAGATCGGCGCGGCGCCAATCCGCGGGCACGGTGAGGAACACCGGAGCCACCCACAGCACGCCCATCATGTCGCCCAGCCACCAGCCCACCCACAGGCGGTTGAAGGCCTCGCCCAGGCCAATCCCGCCCGCGGTCATGCCGGACACGCCCACGGCCGCGCCGACCGCCGTGGCCGCAATCCCGGCCCACAGCACCCAGTGCACCAGGTCGATCACGCGGTAGAAGGGCAACCGCTTCCCCACGATCCAGCGCAGCAGCAGGCCCGCCAGCACCGTCTCCACGGTCGCGGCCACAGCCGAGCTCAGCGTGGCGAACAGCGAAGCCTCGGTGACCATCACGGCCAACCCGTTGCCCAGCGCCACCGCCGGCGCCATGCGCAGGCCCCAGGCCAGCACGCCGGCGATGGCCACGCCCGAGGCCGGCCACACGGGGGAGATGTTGCCGTGCGACATGCCATAATGCAGTCCGATGCGCGCCGCGACAAAGTATGCCGCCGCCAGCAGCACGAACCGCGCGGCATCCCGCCCCACGGCGCCCCAGCCGGCGTGGACGCTCCGCAGCGGCGTCGCAATCCGAGGCTCGGCGGCGGCCGCCGCGACCGGTGGCGGAATCTGGCCCGGCGCCGATGCGGTACTTCTCATGACGGTTCCCCAGGAAGCAATGTCCCCCCGCCTACATCTGGAAATAAATAAATAACGGCGCGCCGCACGAGATGTCGCGGCCGGAACCACGTGAGCCTGCGCTCGCCATCCGCGGCAGGTATATCGCAAGTATAGCGTGCGCGGCTGCACTCCGGTCGATGCCACGCCGGGGCGTCGCCGCCGTGCGGCGCATCTCCGGCGGTGTTGCGCCACGACCCGGTGCCCGCGGGCCCGTGGCCGGCCGGTCTGCGTCAAGGCTAGGCAGGCAGGGCGCAGGCCTCGGCCAGCCAAGCCTTGTCGGCCTTGTCCAGGCGCGGCGCCAGCGTGGCCCGCACCTGCTCATGATACGCCGTCAGCCAGGCGCGTTCCTCATCCGTGAGCCGGCCCCAATCGATCAGGGCGCGGTCGAAGGGAATGACGGTCAGCGTGGAAAAGCGCAACCAGGGTTTGGCGGAGGGATGCGGCGGCAGTCCGGGCGCCTCCTCGACCACGTACAGGTTTTCCAGGCGGATGCCGCCCCAGCCGGCGCGATAGTAGCCCGGCTCGTTGGAGACGATCATGCCCGCGGCCAACGGCGTGGAGCCGCGCGCGCTGATGTTCTGCGGTCCTTCGTGCACGTTGAGGAAGGCGCCCACGCCGTGACCCGTGCCGTGGCCGTAGTCCAGCCCGCGGTTCCACAGGGCCGAGCGCGCCAGCACGTCCAGCATCTGCCCCGTGGTGCCCGCCGGAAAAACCTGCATAGCCAGGCGGATGTGGCCCCGCAGCACGTCGGTGAAGCGCGCGCGCTGTTCGGGGGTCGCCGTGCCCAGGGCGATGGTGCGGGTGTCGTCAGTGGTGGCGCCCACGATCTGCACGCCCGAATCCACCAGCAGCATCTGCCCCTGGCCCAGCAGCACCTCCGGGCTGGGCGTGCTGTAGTGCACGATGGCGGCATTGGGCCCCCAGCCGGCGATGGTGGGAAAGCTCAGCTCGACAAAGCCCTCCTCGCGCGCATAGTGTTCCAGCAGCAACGCGGCATAGTCGGCCTCGCTCATGCGCCGGCCCGCCGCCATGCGCCGCTGCAGCTCGGCAAAGCTGCGCACCTTGGCGCAGGCGGCGCGCACGTGGGCCTCGCGGCTGGCGGCCACCTCCGCCTTGTTCTTGCGCGCCTTCAGCTCCAGCACGGGATTGGGCGCGGTGCGCTGCAACGTCGCGCCCTCGGCCAGCATGCGCACTCCCTGGCTGGTGGCCTGCTGGTCCAGCCAGATGCGCGCGGGCTGGCCATGGTCGCCCTGGGCCAGGTGCGGCAGCCGCTCGGCAAAGGCGGCCAAGGGCTCGAACCGCACCCAGGGCGCCAACGCTTTGCGCAGCGCGCCGTCCAGCGGATTGTCCGCGAAGCACACGGCCCGCTCCGGCGTGACCACCGCGTAGGCGGCGAACACGGGGTTGTGGGGAATATCCCGGCCGCGCAGGTTGGTCAGCCAGGCCACCTCGTCCAGCCGCGAGAGCACCAGCAGCGTCGCGTCCGCCTCGGCCATGGCCTCCCGCACGTGCGCCAACTTCTGTTCCACGCTGGCGCCGGTCTGGGCCAGGGGCAGGGCAAAGAGCGGGCTGCACGCGGGGGCGGGCCGGTCGCTCCACACCCGGTCGACGAGGTTGTCCTGGATGGGCAGCAGCTTGGAGTTGGGACGCGTCAGCGCCCGCGCCAGGGCCTCGTGACCGGCCATGGTGTGCAGCATGGGGTCCAGCCCGATGCGCAGAGGCCCCTGGCTGCGTTCCATCTCGCCGAGAAAGGCCGTCAGCTCCACTTCGCCGTGCAGCCCCAGCTTGTGCACCCGCACCAGCGCCGGATCGGTCTCCACTTCCGCCTGGAGATGGTAGCGCGAGTCGACGAACAGGTGGGCCTGCTCCCGGCACACGGCCACGTCGCCCGCGGAGCCGGTGAAGCCCGTCACCGCGGCGCGGCGTTGGGCCGTGGCGGGCACGAACTCGTTCTGGTGCTCATCGGCCGAGGGCACCAGGTACACATCCAGCCGGTGCTCGGCCAGCAGCGCGCGCAGGGCCTCCAGGCGCGTCGCGGGCGTGTGGGCGCGGGCATTGCTCATGGGCATGGGCAGAGGGCAGAGTAATTATTCGCCCGGGCGCAGCGGCCGCAGCACGCGTCCGGCCGTCCACATTTCGGACTCGTAGATGTCCTTCAGCTCCAGCTCCAGTTTTTCGCGGTAGTCGGCCTTGGAGTTGGACTCGATGGCGATCCGGGCCTCCTTGCCCGCGCGCACGCGCTGGTAGCAGTCCTCGATCACCGGCCGCAGCACCTGCTCGAACTTGGGCGCCCAGTCCAGGGCGCCCCGCTGGGCCGTGGTCGAGCAGTTGGCGTACATCCAGTCCATGCCGTTCTTGCCGATGAGGGGGTAGAGGCTCTGGGTCGCCTCCTCGACCGTCTCGTTGAAGGCTTCGCTCGGGGAGTGGC
>JACQHH010000078.1 GCA_016199125.1 Candidatus Lambdaproteobacteria bacterium | reverse complement strand
GGCGGATTCACCGCGCTGAAGAAGGTGCTCGACGGCATGCAGCCGACGGAGGTGGTGGACCTGGTCAAGGCCTCGGGTCTGCGCGGGCGCGGCGGGGCCGGCTTTCCCACAGGCATGAAGTGGAGCTTCATGCCGCGTAACACGGGCAAGCCCGCCTACCTGATCTGCAACGCCGACGAGAGCGAGCCGGGCACCTTCAAGGATCACCTGCTGATCCTCAAGGATCCGCACCAGTTCCTGGAGGGCATGATCATCGGGTGCTACGCGGTGAGCTGCGCCCACGGCTACATCTACATCCGCGGCGAATCGCAGAAGGCCGCGCGACACCTGCAGCGGGCCATCGACGCCCTCTACGCGGCGGGGCTGCTGGGCAAGAACATCCTGGGCAGCAAGTACTCCCTGGAGCTGACGCTGCACCGCGGCGCGGGCGCGTACATCTGCGGCGAGGAGACGGCGCTGCTGGATTCCCTGGAAGGCAAGCGCGGGCAGCCGCGCTTCAAGCCGCCTTTTCCCGCCGTGGCGGGCTACAACGCCTGCCCCACCAGCGTGAACAACGTGGAGACGCTCACCTGCCTGCCGACGATCGTCAACCAGGGCGCGGAGTGGTGGAAGGCCATCGGCACGCCCAACAACTCGGGCGTGCACCTGGTGAGCATCAGCGGGCACGTGGCCAAGCCCGGCGTGTACGAGGTGGCGATGGGCGTGCCGCTGAGCGACATCATCAACGACCTGGCCGGCGGCGTGCGCAACGGCAAGCGGCTCAAGGCGGTGATTCCCGGCGGGTGCTCGGCCAACGTGCTGACGGCCGCCGAAGTCAACGTGCCATACGACTTCGATTCGCTGGCCAAGGCCGGCACCATGATGGGCTCCTCCGCCGTGCTGGTCTTCGACGAGGACACCGACATGGTCGAGGTGGCCTGGCGCACCATCCGCTTCTTCAACCACGAATCCTGCGGGCAGTGCACCCCCTGCCGCGAAGGCACGTTCTGGCTGAAGAACCTGGTGCGCGAGTTCATGGACGATGCGGGCCACGAGGCCACGCTCAAGCGCATCGAGCGCGTGGCGTCGGGCCTGCTGGGCACGACGATCTGCGCCTTTGGCGATGCCACGGGCGGCCCCATGCGCACCTTTGTGCGCAAATTTCCCGAGGATTTCCGGAAGCACATCGCGTGACTCCGGCTCTCACTCCAACCTCCTGGACACCATGCCCACGTTTTTCCTCGACGGCGAACCAATCGAGTACCGGGACGGCGAGACAGTGCTGGCCGCCGCGCTGCGGCGCGGGCGCGAGATTCCGCACTACTGCTTCCATCCGGGGCTGAAGGTCACGGCCCAGTGCCGCATGTGCCTGGTGGACGTGGTGGACATGGGCAACGGCAACGGCATGCCCAAGCTGCAGACCGCGTGCTCCACGCCCGCGGCCAACAACATGAAGGTCGTCACCGCCTCGGACAAGGTGCATCAGGGGCAGAACACCATCAACGAATTCATCCTGGTGAACCACCCCCTGGACTGCCCCATCTGCGACCAGGCCGGGGAATGCGACCTGCAGAACTTCGCCTTCAAGTACGGCAGCGGGCATTCGGAAATGGAGTACGAGAAGCGCGTCTACGGCTGGCGCAACGTGGGCTCGTTCATCATGCTGGAGCGCAACCGCTGCATCCATTGCTCCCGCTGCGAGCGCTTCAGCCGCGACATCGTGGGCACGCACGACTTCGGCGTGTTCCTGCGCTCCCATGAGCTGACCTTCGACACCTTCGAGGATCAGCAGATCACGCACAAGTTCCAGGGCAACCTGGCCGACATCTGCCCCGTGGGGGCCATCACCAACCGCGACTGGCGCTTCAAGAAGCGGGCGTGGAAGCTGCGCAAGACCAAGTCCGTGTGCCCGGATTGCTCAACGGGCTGCAACGTGACCATCGAGCAGCACCAGAATCACATCTTCCGCCTCAAGCCCCGCCAGAATCCCGAGGTCAACCGCTGGTGGATGTGCGACGAGGGGCGCGTGGGCTTCCACCCCCTCAACGAGCGCAAGCAGCGCCTGATGGAGCCCCAGGCGCGGGTTTCCGGCGAGCTGCGCACGGCCTCGTGGGAGGCCGTCTACGGCGCGCTGGCCAAGCGCTTCAAGGACATCGGCGCCAAAGGCGCGCAGGCGCTGGGGCTGGTGGACACCCACGCCACCAACGAGGAGCTGCACCTGTTCCGCAAGCTGCTGGCCGATGGCTTCGGCAGCCGCGCCATCCACTTCCCCCTGCGCAAGGGCGAGCAGCAGGAGCACCCGCCGCGGGAGGTGGTGGACCCGTTCATCTACACGCTGATCACCACGGACAAGTCGCCCAACACCGCCGGGGCGCAGGCTGCGGGATTTTCCGGCGACGAGCTCGCCGCGGGCGTGCGCGCCGCGCTGAACGCCGGGCCCAAGATCGTATTCGTGCTGGGCACGCCCTTCGCCGGCGACGAGGCCCTGCGCAACCTGGCCTTCAAGGCGGAGCTGGTGGTGCACATCGGCACGTTCCAGAATCCCTGGGTGCAGGTGGCCGACGTGATCCTGCCCGGCTACACCACCGCCGAAAAGGCCGGCACGTTCACCAACAAGGCGCGGCGCGTGCAGCGCATCGCCCCGGCCGTGCTCCCCCCGGAGACCGCCCGCGACCCGGTGCGCGTGTTGCAGGAGCTGCTCGGGGCGCTGGGCAAGCGCAGCGCGTTTGACTCCGCCGCGGCGGTGTTTGATGATCTGGCCAGCCAGGACGGGCCCTTCAAGGGCCTCACCTGGGAGGGCCTGGGCGACCAGGGCGCGGTGCTGCCGGCAAGCTGACCGGCCGACCGCGGCACCAACCAAACGGACGTACAACACCTCTCGACAGGATGGAGCCCAGGACAAACCCCGCCACAGATTCGCGCCCGGACACAAGCGCTCCGGCACCGTCACCACGAATCGCGCGGCGATCAGCCTTACCAACCTGAAGTTTCGCAAGCGGTACGCGCGACATGCTCATCTTCTTCTACATTTTCGGACTGCTGGCGGTGCTCAGCGCGCTGGGGCTGATCGTGCTGCGCAGCCCGGTCTACTGCGCCATGGCGCTGGTGGGCACCTTCGTGTCCCTGGCGGCGATCTTCGTGCTGCTGAACAACGAGTTCGTGGCCGCCATGCAGATTCTGATCTACGCCGGCGCGATCATGGTGCTGTTCCTGTTCGTGATCATGCTGCTCAACCTGCGCGCCGAGACGCACAAGTCCATGCACTGGGGCCTGGCCAAGGCGCTGGGGGTGGCGTTTGCCCTCGGCATCCTGGCGCAACTGGTGGGTGTGCTGAGCAGCCCGGCGGCCCGGCTGGGGCCCATGGGCGGCTACAGCGCGCAGCGCATCGCCGACGAGGGCGCGCTGCACATCGTGGGGCGGCTGCTGCTCACCGACTACGTGCTGCCCTTCGAGATCATCTCCGTGCTGCTCATGATCGCCGTGATGGGCGCCGTGGTGCTGGCCAAGCGCCGCCCGCCGCGGCACATCGAGGAGGGCTCATGATTCCCGTGGCGCACATCCTGATCCTCAGCGCGATCCTGTTCACCATCGGCGTGAGCGGCGTGGTCATTCGCCGCAACGCCATCGTGGTCTTCATGTGCATCGAGCTGATGCTCAACGCCGTGAACCTGGGCTTCGTGGGCTTCGCCTACGGCATGCAGTCCATGGTCGGCATCATGTTCGTCTTTTTCGTGCTCGTGGTCGCCGCGGCGGAAGCCGTGGTGGGCCTGGCCATCATGTTGGAGATCTTCCGTACGCGGGACACCCTCAACATCGACGAGTTCAACCTGTTGAAATGGTGACGTCATTGCCGCACGAGCCCGGCGCCAACGGCACCGGGCCTCGCGAGGGACTCCGTCGTCAGGACACCTTCATCATCATCCGCACCGTATGGTCGATCATCTGTGGTTAATTCCCGCGTTGCCGCTGCTGGGCTTCCTGCTCAACGGGCTGCTGGGCAAGACCTTCGGCAAGCGCTTCGTGTCGCTGGTGGGCCCGGGCGTCGTGGGTCTCTCGTTCCTGCTCTCCATCCTGGCCTTCCGCGAGATGCTGGGCGCCCCGGAGTACAGCATCTCGCAACTGGCCTTCACCTGGCTGGAGGCGGGCAATTTCTACGTGCCGGTGGAATTCACCGTGGACCGGCTCTCCGGGCTGTATATCCTCATTGTCACCGGCGTGGGCTTCCTGATCCACGTGTACTCGGTGGGCTACATGGGGGAGGAGCAGGGCTACTACCGCTACTTCGCCTTCCTCAACCTGTTCATCTTCTTCATGCTGCTGCTGGTGCTGGGCAGCTCCTTCCTGCTGCTGTTCGTGGGCTGGGAGGGGGTGGGCCTGTGCTCGTATCTGCTGATCGGCTTTTCCTTCGAGCGCGACTCGGCGGCCAAGGCGGCCAAGAAGGCGTTCGTGGTCAACCGCATCGGCGACTTCGGCATGATCGTGGCCACGCTGATGATCTTCGTGATCTTCGGCACGCTGGACTTCGCGTACGTGACCCAGCGCGCCCCCGCGCTGCTGGAGTACGGCGGGTTCGCCGTCACGGCGCTCACGCTGTGCCTGTTCCTGGCGGCCACGGGCAAGAGCGCGCAGATTCCGCTCTACACCTGGCTGCCGGACGCCATGGAAGGCCCCACGCCCGTCTCGGCGCTGATTCACGCGGCCACCATGGTCACCGCCGGGCTCTACATGCTGGCGCGCCTGAGCGCCCTGTTCGTGCTGGCGCCGGTGACCATGGGCGTGATCGTCGTGGTGGCCACGGCCACGGCCTTCTTTGCCGCCACGGTGGGGCTGGCGCAGAACGACATCAAGAAGGTGCTGGCCTATTCCACCGTGAGCCAGCTCGGCTACATGTTCATGGCCATGGGCGTGGGCGCCTTCATGGCGGGCATCTTTCACGTGATGACCCACGCCTTCTTCAAGGCCCTGCTCTTCCTGGGCTCCGGCTCGGTGATCCACGCCATGCACCATGAGCAGGACATGACCAAGATGGGCGGATTGCGCGCCAGGATGCCCATCACCGCGCTGACGTACATCGTGGGCGCGCTGGCCATCTCCGGGTTTCCCTTCTTCTTCGCCGGCTTCTTCAGCAAGGACGAGATTCTCTGGCAAGTGTTCTCCTCGGCCGCCGGGCATCCGGTGGTCTGGGTCGTCGGCGCCATCACCGCCGTGCTCACCGCCTTCTACATGTTCCGCACGGTGGCGCTGACCTTCTTCGGCAAGAGCCGGGTCGACCCGCACCACGCGCCCCACGTGCACGAGTCGCCGTGGACCATGACCCTGCCCCTGGTGGTGCTGGCCGTGCTCTCCGTGATCGGCGGCTGGGTGGGCATTCCCCATGTGCTGGGCGGGCCGCTGGGCCTGCACAACGTCATGGAAGGCTACTTCGAGGGCTTCTTCGCACGCGTTCCGGCGGAAGCTGCGTATCACGGCGTGACCGTGGAGTTGCTGCTGATGGGGCTTTCCACGGGCCTGGCGCTGATCGCCATGTACGCCTCGTACCGCCTGTTCGCGCACCAGCCCGAGCGTGCCGCGGCGCTCAAGGCGCGCCTGAGCGTGGCGCACCGCGTGCTGGCCAACAAGTACTACATCGACGAGCTGTACGACCTGGTGTTCGTGCGCCCGATCCACTGGATTTCCGACAAGATCCTGTGGCGCATCGTGGACGTGCGCATCATCGATGCCATCGTCAACGGCGTGGGCATCACGGCGCGCAACCTGGGCGGCGCCCTGCGCCTGGCGCAGAACGGCGTGGTGGAAAACTACGCCATCGGCATCGCCCTGGGGGCCGTCGTCATCATCTGGTACCTGGTCTTTTGAGAAGGGCACGCCATGCCCATCACCAACGAGCTGAAAAGCATCAACCGCCTGGAGCAGGCGGGCTTTTCGCACGACCAGGCCAAGGCCGTGGTCGAAGTGCTGGAGG
>JACQHH010000081.1 GCA_016199125.1 Candidatus Lambdaproteobacteria bacterium | reverse complement strand
CGCGTGCACGGCGAAGTCGTCCAGGCCCGTCAGCCCGGCCGCGCGAAACGCCGTGATGTCATGGGGAGGGGCGATGCACAGGTGACGCAGGACGCGGAGCGGACGCAGCGCGAACGCCGCGTCGGCGCAGGCTTGCAGCAGATCGCGCAGGCAGGCCACGTGAAACGCCGCCGCCGCCGCGTCCCCCACGCCCTGCGCCAGCCGGGTCTTGGTGCTCCCCTCCACGGGCGCCCGGCTGAAGAGGATCAGGTGCAGCGTGGCCACGCCGACTCAGCGGATGTGGCGATAGCGCGCAGCCAGATCGCCGGGATGGCCCCCGCGGTCGAACAGGCGGCGCAGCAGCCGCATCTGCCACCACGTGCGCCAGAAGCCGGACACGTCCCAGCGCCGGCCGGAGGTCTCCACGCGCTGCGGGGAGAGATAGAAGCCGATCCCGTCGCGGCGCAGCGCGCGAAAGAACGCGTAGTCCTCCATCAGCGCCAGCTCGGGAAAGCCGCCGCGCTGGTCGAAGAAGCGGCGCCGCATGAACGGGGCCTGGTCGCCCAGGGCAATGCCGCGCCAGCGCGAGCGCAGATTGGCGCCCCAGGCCAGCAGCGGCAGCAGCGGGTGCCGCCCGCGGATGGCCAGGCTGAAGGCCCCCACGTCGTATCCCTGCTCCGCCGCGTCCCGCAGGGCCACCTGAAAATCCGGCGGCAGGCGCGTGTCGGCGTGCAGAAACAGCAGCCATTCGCCGCGCGCCGCGCGGGCGCCCGCATTGAGCTGCATGGCGCGCCCCGCCGTGGCGCGCAGCACGCGGGCATGGGCGGCCGCCAGCTCCATGGTGCCGTCGCCGGAGCCGCCGTCCACGACAATGCGCTCGGCATGCGGCGCACAGCGGGCCACGTGCCGCAGCGTGGTCTCGATGGCGTTGGCCTCGTTAAGCGCGGGAATGATGATGGAGATGTGCATGGACACTCGCAGAACAAGGCCGGCGCGGCGGATGCGGAATCATGCGGCGCCCGCCCGCGCCAGATATTCGTACGCGTTGCGGAACACCCGCAGCCCATCGCCCTCCAGCGAGACGGACTGCGCTGCGCTGCGCCGCGTCCACTGGGGGTGGTTGGTCACGTGGTTGAACGCCTCCGGATGCGGCATCAGCCCCATCACCGTGCCGGCCGGATTGCACAGCGCCGCCACGGCCCCCGCGGAGCCGTTGGGATTGGCCGGATAGGCCTCGCTGGGCACGCCCTCGGCCGTGCAATAGCGCAGCGGAACCAGGTGCTGCGCCAGCAGCGTCTGCAACAGCGCCGGCGATTCGGCGATGATGCGCCCCTCGCCGTGCCGCACGGGCAGCGCCAGCCGCGCCACCCCGCGCGTGAACACGCAGGGCGAGGCGGCATCGCCCACCAATTCCACCCAGCGGTCCTCGAAGCGGCCGTGGGCATTGTTGGTGAGCGTGATCTGCTGCCGGCCGGCGTGACCCTCCAGACCCGGCAGCAGCCCCAGCTTGACCAGAAGTTGAAAGCCATTGCAAATCCCCAGCAGCAATCCGCCGCCGGCCACGAACGCGTGCAGGGATTCCAGCACCGTGCCGCCGTCCGGGCGTCGCCGGTAGCGGAAGCGGTTGGCGCAGGCCCGGGCGCCTCCCAGGTCGTCGCCGTCCAGGAAGCCGCCGATCAGCACCACGAAGCGGTAGCGCGCCAGGGACACCCCGCCCGCGCCGGCCTCGTAGAGGGCGTTGAGATGGCGCACCTCCACCGCGCCCGCGCCGGCCCGGCGGCAGGCATAGGCCGTCTCGCGCTCGCAGTTGGTGCCGAAGCCGGAGAGAATCAGGGTGGTCATTGTGTTTCCGGCAGGTCCCTGAGCATCGCTTCAATCGCGTCCAGAAGAGACGGAATCTGCTCTTCCAGCACGTCCCCGATCAGCTCCAGATTGACGGCGAAATACTCGTGAATCAGCTTGTCGCGCAGTCCTGCAATCGGCTTCCACGGCACGTGCACATGCTGTTCCCTGAACGTCGGGGAAAGGTTTTTTGCGGCTTCTCCAAGCACTTCAAAGTTGCGCACGGTTGCATCCTGCGTCTTCCGGTCCCCGAAAAAATTGTCCATGCCCTCGGCATGATAACTTTTCAACTGCAAAAGCGCGTCGCGCATGTGCAGGAGATAGACGCGGTCATCTTTCACAGAGGAACGGCCTCACCATAAATCTTGTCGTGCAGATAGGGGCTGACCCCGCCGTCCGTCAGGACGTCGACCGGGCAACCCATCGTATCCTGAAGGTCCTGCCACAACGCCACGAGATCCAGATAATTACGTCCTGGCTCCATTTCGACCAGCAGGTCGAGGTCGCTGGCCGTGGTGGCTTCCCCCCGCACCACGGAGCCGAACACGCGCACGTTGCGCGCGCCGTGCAGCCGGGCCAGGCGCAGAATCTCGTCCCGCCATTGCCGGCGCAGTTCAGCGAGGGTCATCGGCCGTCTCGCGCTCGCAGGGGGTGCCGTAGCCGGAGAGCATCAGGGTGCGCATGTCGTTGCCCGCGATAGGTGCCGGCGGCGATGACCGCGGCGCGGAACCGCCACCTGCTACATGCCGCGCAAGGGGGCCTGCCACGCCGCCTTGAGCTGGGCCAGGGGCAGGGCCAGCCAAGGCTGGGCCGCGGCGGCGATGGTCAGCGTGGGCGCCGCCACCACCGTGCCCACGGCCACGCAGGGCGTGCCGGCCATGGCGCGCTCGAACGCCGCCCGGCGCTCGGGCGTCACTGTAACCACCAGCCGCCCGGGGGATTCGGAGAACAGCAGCTCGTCCGGCGCCAGCCCATCATGCCCCATCAGGGGGCCCAGGTCCAGCGTCATGCCCAACCCCCCGGCAAAGGCGCTTTCGGCCAGGGCCACGGCCAGGCCGCCAT
>JACQHH010000080.1 GCA_016199125.1 Candidatus Lambdaproteobacteria bacterium | reverse complement strand
CCCGGCGGCGGGCAGCGGCGGGGCGCGCCGACGGAGGCTCGGAGCCTCTCAAGGCAGCGGAGCGTCCGACGCCGCGTGGCCGCGCTCGGCGATGACGGCGGCCGCCAGGTCGGGCCGGTCGGTGATCAGGCCGTCCACGCCCAGCGCCAGCAGGCGCCGCATGTCCGCCGGATCGTTGACCGTCCACACCAGCACGGGCAGGCCCAGCCGCCGCGCCCAGCGCACCAGCCGCGGCGTCACCAGCCGCAGCCCAAAGGCCCGCTCCGGCACTTGCAGGGAATTGTGCGGCGGCGTGTACCAGCGCAGCAGGCCCAGATGCAGGGCCAGCACGAAGCGCACCACGCTGCGGCGCGCGTAGAACGTGGCCAGCTCCGGCGCCAGCCCGTGAATGCGGCGCAGGGTGGGCCAGTCCTCGGCGCCGACCAGCACGCGCGCGGCTGAGCCGCTGTCGCGCACCACCTGGATCACGGCGGGGACGCAGTCGGGTCGGCGCTGCTTGACGTCGATGCTGAACACGCACTCGGGCAACGCGCGCAGGACGGCCTCCAGCGTGGGAATGGTCACGCCGCGCCCGGCCCAGCGTTGTCCGTCGTGGGAGATGAAGGTGGCTGCCGCGTCCAGGGCCTGCAGCTCGGCCAGGGTGCAATGGTGCACCAGCGCCGCGCGGCCCGTGACACGGGCCAGGTCGGCATCGTGCACCACCACGGGCACGCCGTCCGCCGAGGCGCGCACGTCCAGTTCCAGGAAGCGGCAGCCGTGCTCGCGGGCCGCCGCCTGGAAGGCGTGCAGGGTATTTTCGGGGAACAGGTGCGCGCCGCCACGGTGGGCGCACACGATGGGTGGCGCCAGGGGCAGATGCCAGTCGGCCGCCCGCACGCGGCCCCCCGGCCCGCCACGCCGCCACCACACCGGCAGCAGCGCGACCGCGCCCAGGGCCAGCAGCAGACCCGCCATGCCCGGGCTCATGCCCGCACCGCAGGCTGGCGCCGCGGAGTCACGGGAGCTAAAGCAACTCGGCGATCTGCACGGCGTTCAGCGCCGCGCCCTTGAGCAACTGATCGGAAACGAGCCACAGGTCGAGGGTATTGGGCTGGGACACGTCGCGGCGCAAGCGGCCCACGTAGACCGGGTCCTGGCCCGAGGCATCCACGGGCGTGGCCCACATGTTCTTGGCGCGGTTCTCGTGCACCAGCACGCCGGGCGCCTTGGCGAGCACCTGGTAGGCCTGCTCGGGCGATACGTCGCGCTCGAACTCGATGTTCAGCGCCTCGGAGTGGGCCCGCAGCACCGGCACGCGCACGCAGGTGGCGTTCACGCGGATCTGCGGCGCCTCCATGATCTTGTGCGTCTCGCGGATCATCTTCACTTCCTCTTCCGCATAGCCCTGCTCGTCCATGGCGCTGTTGTGCGGAAAGAGGTTGAAGGCATACTGCTGGGGGAAAATCTTGCGCGCGTAGGGCTTGCTGTCCAGCACGGCGCGCGTCTCCTGGCGCAGCTCCTCCATGGCCGCCGCGCCCGCCCCGCTGGCCGCCTGATAGGTGCACACGTTGACCCGCTTCACGCCGAAGGCGCGGTGCAGCGGGTTCAGCGGCACCACCATGGCGATGGTCGAGCAGTTCGGATTGGCGATGATGCCTTTGTGCCCCTTGATGGCATGCGGGTTGATCTCGGGCACCACCAGCGGCACGTCCTTGTCCATGCGGAAGGCGCTGGAGTTGTCGATCACCACGGCCCCGGCCTTGACGGCATGGGGCGCGAACTCCCGCGAGCGCGATCCACCGGCGGAAAACAGGGCGATCTGCACTCCCTTGAACGAATCGGCCTTCAGCTCTTGCACCGGCACGGCCGTTTCGCCGAACGTCACGGTCTTGCCGACGCTGCGCGACGAGGCCAGCGCCGTGATCTTGCTCACGGGAAAGCGGCGCCGCTGCAATACGTTCAACATCTCCTGGCCGACCGCGCCCGTCGCGCCGACCACCGCTACATGATAGCCGTTGCTCATCGAATCCAACTCCCCAGTTTCCGCAACTGTTCCGTACAGGCCCTGTACCTGGTGACGGCCGAGCCGTCTTAATCTTTAAAGTTTAGCTCCAACCCACGGGCTTGCATAGGGATTGAAGGCGGATATTTCGTGCCGTTTGCGCATCAAATGCGGCCGGCATGGTGGCAACGCACAGAATCGCCGCCTGCCCACCGAGCCTTGCGCGCCATGGCTTTGGACGGCCGGAAGGGCACTTGCTGGACGGTGGCCGATGTGACGTTTGTCATTTGCATTTTCGGACGGGAGGCATGATCCTATGCGGGACTGAAATCCATGCACAGGGCGCGCTCATGAAGACGCTGATTTCACTGATCATCAACGGTCGCAAGCGCGAGGAGGCCGTGGGCGGCTCGGAATTGCTGATCGAGCTGCTGCGCGACCGGCTGGGGCTCACCGGCACCAAAATGGGCTGCGACGGCGGCGACTGCGGGGCGTGCACCGTGCTGGTCGACGGGGAACCCACCCTCTCCTGCCTGACCCCGGCGGCGGCCGTGGATGGCTGCGAAATCACCACCGTGGAGGGCCTGGCCACCAGCGGGGGCCTGCACCCCATCCAGGAAGGCTTCCACCTCAAGCTCGGCTCCCAGTGCGGCTTCTGCACCCCCGGCATGATCATGGCGGCCAAGGCTCTGCTGGACAAGCATCCGGAGCCCAGTCCGCAGGAAATTCGCGCGGGGCTCGCCAACAACCTCTGCCGCTGCACGGGCTACAATTCCATTATTGCATCGGTGCAGTACGCCGCGGAAAAGCTGAAGCAGGCGACGCGGGCGCGCACACGGGGAGGCCCATGAGCCGGGGCACGCGGGGCGCCAAGGGCGAAAGCAAGCAGGAGCGCAAGATCGTGCATCTGGAGCGCGAGGCGCTGCAGACGGCGCTGGGGACCCGGCAGCACAAGTATATCGGCAAGCCCCAGCCGCTGATCGACGGCGTGGACAAGTCCACCGGCCGCGGCAAGTATTCGGGCGACTTCAACTTCCCGGACGCCCTGGTGGGGCGCATCCTGCGCAGCCCCCACGCCCACGCCCGCATCGTGTCCATCGATGTGTCGGCCGCGCTGGCCATGGAGGGCGTGCGGGCCGTGGTCACCGGCGCGGACACGGACACGCCTTTCGGCGTGCTGCCCGTGGCCCGCGATGAATATGCCCTGGCCAAGGAGAAGGTGCGCTACAAGGGCGAGGAAGTGGCCGCCGTGGCCGCGGTGGATGCCTGGACGGCCGAGCAGGCGTTGGCGGCGATCCAGGTGGTCTACGAGCCCCTGCGCTCCTACACCGATCCGCGCGAGGCCATGGCCGACGGCGCCGAGCAGATCCAGCCCCACAAGCCGGGCAACATCGAGCGGGAAGTGGATCACGAGTTCGGCGACGTCGATGCCGGCTTCGCCGCCAGCGACGCGATCCTCGAGGAGGAGTTCTACGCGCCCGAAGTGACCCATGCCCAGATGGAGCCGCATGCGGCCGTGGGTCAGTGGGATGAGCAGCACGGCCGGCTGACCCTGTGGTGCTCCACCCAGGTGCCCTACTACGTGCACATGTCCCTGTCCGCGGTGATGGGCCTGGACATGAGCCAGATCCGCGTCATCAAGCCCATGGTCGGCGGCGGTTTCGGCTGCAAGACCGAGGCCCAGTCCTACGAGATGATTTGCGGCCTGCTGGCCCGCAAGGCCCGCGGCACCGTGAAGCTGGTCGTGAGCCGGGAGGAGGTGTTCTTCGCCCATCGCGGCCGTCCGGCCACCTGGACCAGGCTGCGGCTGGGCTGCACCAACGACGGCCGGCTGCAGGCCGTCTCGGCGGAGGTCATCCAGCGCGGCGGGGCCTATGGCGGCTATGGCGTGGTGACCATCCTCTACGCCGGGGCGCTGCTCAACGCCATCTACAACATCCGCAACGTGCGCTACAAAGGCTTCCGCGTGCTCACCAACACGCCGGCCAACGGCGCCATGCGTGGGCACGGCACGGTGGACACGCGCTTTGCCTTCGAGAGCATGCTGGACATGATGGCCCGCAAGCTGGGCCTGGACGCGGTGGAGCTGCGCAAGCGCAATCTGCTGCAAACCCCCACCATGACCGTCAACGACCTGCTGGTGAACAGCTACGGCTATCCCGAGTGCATCGACAAGGTGCTGGAGGCCTCCCACTACCACGCCAAGGTGGGCAAGCTGCCCTTCGGCAAGGGCATCGGCTTCGCGGGCAGCCATTATTGCAGCGGCTCGGCCAAACCGGTCAACCGCTCGCACATGCCCCACGCCGTGGTGACGATGAAGCTGGACATCGACGGCAGCATCACCCTGTTCACGGGCGCCGCGGAGATCGGCCAGGGCTCCAGCACGGTGATGATGCAGATCGCCGCCGAAGTGATCGGGGTCAGCCCGGCGCGCTTCCGCGTGGTGGCCGCCGACAGCGCCATCACGCCCAAGGACAACGGCAGCTATTCCAGCCGCGTCACGCTCTACGTGGGCAATGCCACCGTGCAGGCGGCGGAGCGCATGCGCGACGTGGTCTTCCAGGCCGCGGCGCGGGGGCTGAATGCCTTCCCTATCGACGTGGAGCTGGTGGGCGACGAGTTCCGCCTCATCTCCGACCCGGACAAGACCCTGCCTTTCAAGGACATGGTGGAAATCGCGCTGTCCTACGAGGGCACCATCGTCACCAAGGG
This sequence comes from Candidatus Lambdaproteobacteria bacterium, assembly GCA_016199125.1. Taxonomy (GTDB): domain Bacteria; phylum SAR324; class SAR324; order SAR324; family JACQKK01; genus JACQHH01. Next base: position 4,865 of record JACQHH010000080.1, on the reverse strand, counting down.
CACCTATGCCACCCCCAAGATCACCCACGGGGGCGAGAACTACCGCGGCGCGGGCATCGGCGCCTCGCCGGCCTTCAGCTACTCGGCCCAGGCCGTGGAGGTGGACGTGGATATCCGCACGGGCAAGGTCACGGTGGAAAACGTGACCGTGGCCCACGACTGCGGCTTCGCGCTCAACCCGCTCTCCGTGCGGGGGCAGGTGGAGGGCAGCGTGTGGATGGGCATGGCCCAGGGCCGGCAGGAGGAAACCAACTACGAGAACGGGCTGCCCCTGGCGCCCAATCTGCTGGATTACCGCTTCCCCACCATCATGGAGTCGCCGCCCATCGAGACGATCATCGTGGAAAGCAACGAATCCGGCGGGCCCTTCGGGGCCAAGGAGGCGGGCGAGGGGTCGCTGGCGGCCTTCCTGCCGGCGCTGGCCAACGCCATCCACGATGCCATCGGCGTGCGCGTGAAGGACCTGCCGCTCTCGCCGGAGAAGGTGCACGCGGCCATCCAGCAGGCCCGCAAGGCCCGCAAGGTCAGCGCGGCCCCCATCGCCGAGGCGGGACGATGACCTATCCCTCCGCCCCCTACGACCTGCATCAGCCCGCCAGCGTGGACGAGGCTATGGCGCTGATGACGCGCTACCCGGATGCGCTGTACCTGGCCGGCGGCACGGACCTGGTGGTGAACCTGCGCAGGCGCATCCGCGAGCCGGGCCACGTGATCGCCCTGCGGCGCATCGGCGACTTGCGCGGCATCGCGCTGGACGGCGGTCACCTGACCATCGGCGCACTGACGACGATCAGCGCCGTCGCCGCCCACCCCGAGGTACAGCGCCGCATGCCCGCCCTGGCCGAGGCGGCGGGGCTCGTGGCCGGGCCCACCATCCGCAACATGGGCACCCAGGGCGGCAACCTGTGCCTGGACACGCGCTGCCGCTACTACAACCAGAGCTTCTTCTGGCGCAAGGCCAACGACTTCTGCCTCAAGAAGGACGGCGAGGTGTGCCACGTGGCCCCCGGCGGCTCCTTCTGCTGGGCCGCCTACTCGGGCGACACGGCCCCGGTGCTGCTGCTGCACGATGCGGAGTTGGAGCTGGTCTCGCCCCAGGGCGCGCGCCGGGTGACCCTGGCCGAGTTCTACGGCAGCGACGGGCGCTGGTCCGTCGGCACGGAGCCCGGCGGTCTGCGCCCCGGAGAGCTGCTGCTGCGCGTGCACGTGCCCCTGCCGCCCGCCGGCGCCGCCTGCGTCTACGAGAAGTTGCGCGTGCGCGATTCCATCGACTACCCGCTGGTGGGCCTGGCGCTGCGCGTGGATTGGGCTGACGAGGCCGCGCGCAGGATCGGCGCCATCGCCATGGCGCTCACGGCGGTCAATCCGCGGCCGGAACGGGTCGGCGGACTGGAGCCCCTGACCGGCGCCACGCTGGACATGGCCGCGGTGGCGCACCTGCAGAAACAGGCCCATCGCACGGGCAAGCCCATGCGCACCACCGTGGCCGACCCGGCCTATCGCCGCGCCATGATCGGCACGCTGGTGGAAAAGGCCTGCACCCGCCTGGCGCGCGAGCTGGACGGCCCCCTCATGGAGCAGGCCCGCTGGGCTTGAGCTCCTGCGACCCGGTTCCTCGCTTCCCTTGCATTTCTCTTGCTGCGCCGACTGCTGCACGGTCGCCCGCGCCCGCCTGGGGCCTACTTGTGCGGGGCGCCTTGGCCCGCGTGGGCGTTGATGAACGCCGACACCCGCTCGAAAAACGCGTCGGGCGCTTCGGCGTGGGGGGTATGGCCGCAGCCCGGCACCACCCAGCGCTCGGCACGCGGGGCGCGGGAGACGATGGCCTCCACCTGCGCCAGGGTTCCGAAGTCGTCGTGCTCACCCTGAATCGCCAGCAGCGGGCCGCGGATGTCGGCGCAGTAGCGTGCGATGTTCCAGTGCCCATGCGCCTCGCTGAGCCAGCCGCCGGCCCAGGCGGCAAGCAGGGCGTCGGCGCGCGCGCCGTGCAGCTTGGCGAGCCAGCGCGGCGTGTTTCCGGCCGCCTGGGCCGCCAGCAGGCCCGCGATGCCCGCGCGGGTCTCGGGCTCCACGAACACGTGCGCCGCCTCGGTGACCACCACGCCCACGCGCGCGGGATGCTGCGCGGCGAAAACCAGCGAGATGCTGCCCCCGTCGCTGTGGCCCACCAGGTGCGCGCGGGGCAGCTTGAGGTGCTCCAGCAGCGCCAGCAGCACGGGCACCTCCTGGTCGATGAAGCCGTAGGGAAAGCTGTCGCGCGGTGCGGAGCGCCCATAGCCCCGCCGGTCGTAGACCAGGGCGTTGGTGCCCGTGGCCGCGGCGATGCGCTCGGGCATGTCTTGCCACGAGCCCACCGCGCCCAGGCCATCGTGCAGGAAGATCACGGTCTCCCGCTGGGGATCGCGGGCTCCGCGCCACTCCACGTACAGATCGGCAATCTGGTTCATGTACGATGCAATGCGGTGGCAGGGCGTTCCCCGCGTCAGGCAGCCGGGTGGGGCACGATATGGTCTGGAGGGGCCGCAATGCTCGGGCGACCCTGTGCGGTTACGGCCCGGCCGCGCCGTGCTGTTTCCGGCGAACGGCTCAGGTCACCACCCGCATGTGCCCGGGCGGCGCCGGCTTCTCCTTGCCGTTGAGATCCACGCCGACGTTGAACTCCGGCACGATGGACTTGATCTGTTCGAGCAGCTTGCCCGTCTCCACGCTCCACACGCGCCGTTGCAGCTCGTCCAGCGACCTGGCCAGCCCGTCCCAGTCCACCTTGCGGAAGGCGGCCAGCAGCAGCTTGCGGTTGCCGGTGCCGATCAGGCCCTCGGAGGGGTGGAAGATTTCCTCGAAGAGCTTCTCGCCCGGGCGCAGGCCCGTGAACACGATGGGGATGTCCTTATAGGGCCGCAACCCGGCCAGGCGGATCATCTGCTCAGCCAGCTCCTTGATGCGCACGGGCGACCCCATCTCCAGCACGAAGATTTCACCACCCGTGCCCACCGCGGCGCTCTGCAGGATCAGCCCCACCGCCTCGGGGATGGTCATGAAGAAGCGCTCGATGTCGGGATGGGTCACGGTGACCGGGCCGCCCCGGGCAATCTGCGCCTCGAAGATGGGCACGACCGAACCGTTGGAGCCCAGCACGTTGCCAAAGCGCGTGGTGATGAAGCGCGTCAGGGAATGCCCGTTGAAGTTCTGGCAGAAGATCTCGGCGATGCGCTTGCTGGCGCCCATCACGTTGGTGGGGTTGACGGCCTTGTCCGTGGAGACGAGCACGAACTTCGCGCAGCCATGGCGATCGGCCGCCCGGGCCACTTCGATGGTGCCGAAGACATTGTTCATCACGGCCGGCCGCGCGTTGTTCTCCAGCAGCGGCACGTGCTTGTAGGCGGCGGCATGGAACACGATCTGCGGCCTTGTGCGCGTGAACACGTCGTCCAGCGCCGCGCGGTCCTTCACGTCGCACAAGACGGCCTCGAAGTGTACGTCGGGATAGCGCTGCGCGATCTCCTGCTCGATCTGGTACAAGGCAAACTCGCCGTGGTCCAGGATGATCAACCGCCCGGGGCGCAGGGCCGCCGTCTGCCGACACAGCTCCGAGCCGATGGAACCGCCGCCGCCCGTGACCAGCACGCACTTGCCCGCGATGAGCTGCGCCTGGCCGTCACGATCCAGCACCACCGGGTCGCGGCTGAGCAGATCCTCGATGCGCACGGGCCGCAACTGGTTCACGTCCACCACCAGCCGGCCTGTCTGATCCGCCCGGGGCAGGGTCTGGCAGGGCAGGCCCAGCTCGGCGCTCAGCTCCAGCACGCGGTTCAGGTTGTCGACGGAGATTTCCGGAAGGGCCAGCACCACCAGGTCGGCGCCGGTGCGCTGGACAATGGCCGGGATGCTTTCGATGCCCCCCAGCACGCGCACACCGTGAATTTCGCGGCCCAGCATGGCCGGGTTGGGGTCCACCAGCGCCACGGGAAAGAAGCGCCCGCTGCGCACGATATTGCGCAGCATGGCCTCTCCGGCCGTGCCGGCGCCGACGATGAGCGTCTTCGTGCGTCCAGCCCCGCCCAGGCTGATGCGCCGGTCCATGACCCAGCGAGTCAGCAGCCGCGGCACGGATAGCCCCTGAGCCAGGATCAGCGGAAAAAGCACGAATACCGAGCGCGGCACCCCCTCCAGCCGCCGCAGGATGAAGATGGCCAGCGTCATGGCCAACACCCCCAGCAGCACCGACTTGACGATGCGCACCAGGTCTGGAACGGACACGAAGCGCCATGTGCCCCGGTGCAGTCCGAAGCTCCAGAATGTCGCCGCGAAAATGGGCAACGCCAGCACGATCATCCATTTCAGCCCGTCCAGCGACGTGCTGGGCAAGGGTTCCAGGTTGAAGCGCAGGGCGAAGGCCAGGTAGATCGATACCGGCAACCAGGCCAGGTCGTGCAACATCACGGCCGCGCGCATCAGGATCGGCTGCAACAGTCCCCGCATCGTCACCTCCCCGCACGGCGCCGGCGTTCCGCCCGCGTCACGAGCAGGGCCAGCACAAGATAGATGAGGGCCCACAGGGCGAGTCCCCCGACCCCGCTGATGCCGGGCTTTTGCGATGATAGCACAACTGCCGTCCCGCCCGCGGCCAGCATCAGGACATATTCCGCCAGCACCGTGCGCCGGTGGCTCCAGCCCAGCAGTACCACGCGCTGGTAAAAGTGGGAGCGGTGGGCCTGCCACACACGCTCGCGCCGCAGCGCACGCCGGATCAGCGTCACCGTGGCGTCCACCACGAAGGGCGAGAAGAACAGCAACGGCGCCCACCACGCGAAGTACCCTACGCGCACGCCCCACAGCGCCAGCGAGGCGGCGGCGAAGCCCATGGG
>JACQHH010000077.1 GCA_016199125.1 Candidatus Lambdaproteobacteria bacterium | reverse complement strand
GTCGGGCGTGCCCTGGGCCCAGCGCCGCAAGTCGCCCAGGCTCAGGTGCAGCTCGCCGTGGCGGCGCAGGCGCGCGTCCAGCAACGCGCGGGCATCGGCCTCGGTTTCTCCGCCGCCCAGGAACGGCGAAAGCAGCACCTCGGCGATGCGTTCCAGGGGCAATGGATGCAGACCCAGACCCAGCATGGCCAACGCGGCCTGGGCCAGCGGCCAGGCCGCCAGGGGCAACCCTTCGGAAATATTGAACAGGGGCGAGGGATCGTCGTCCGGCGCCAGGGCGAATCCCGGGCTCAGCACGTCCTCCAGCGTGCGCTGGAGTTCGGCGCGCTGGGCCGTGAGCTGCGGCACCACCAGCGCCACGCTGGCCTCGGGGCGTGCTTCCAGCAGGGCGCGTGCCCAGCGGGCCGCCACCTCGCGCTCGGCCTGGGCATCGGCAAAGGCGGCGCGCACTGCCTGCCCCGGCGTGGCGGGCAACTCGAGGTCGTCGAGCCCGCACCCTGCCGCGCGCAGCGCATTGCGCAGGTCGGCGAGTTGCGGCGTCCACTCGTCGAAGCCGGCAAAGAGCAGACGCGCCGGCGTCGTCCATGCGCCGGCACCGAGCCAGGCCGTCAGCTCGTCGGGCAGCGCATCGGGATCCAGCCATTGTGCGGTGGCGCAGCGCGCCTGATACGCGGCCGCCCAGGCGCGCAAGGCCCGGTGTTCCGCCGTGCCGCCGCGCGCGGGCAGGGGCGCGCGCCACTGGCGCGCCAGGCGCCAGGCCGCCAGGGCGGTGTCGGCCAGGCCCGCGCTGTTGAGCAGCGCCGCAGTGGCCGGATCGTCCGCGATCAACCGCTCCCAGACCAGGCGGCGTTGGGGGTCGTTGAGCAGCAGGCGTGGCTCGCCGTGGCGGTGCACCTGCTCCTCGTAGCAGCGGCGCAGCCAGGCGCCCAGGGGCAGGATGTCCGGCGAGGGCCAGGCCTGGCGCCCTGCGGCGGCCTGGGCCGTATCATAGGCGTGCACCAGCGCGCGGGACAGGCGCTTGTTGGCCGTGATCAGCGTGGCCCCGTCCTGCAGAGCCGCCATGTACTGGGAATCCATGGGCGATGCCTCCGTGGGTCGCTCCGAGGCTAGCACATGCATCGGCCCACCGCAGGCGCCGCGGCTTGGCCGGGGCGGCGGTACGGTGGGCCCCGCGCGGCACCACCCGCGGATGACGTCGGGGTGTGGGTCGACTACGATGGAGTTGGTGGCAATTCGGTTGCAACGCGCCCCGTCGCGCCCCCGCGGCGGCGTGGCGCCTGGATGGGAGCCCCGGCGGATGCGCGCCATGGTTCTGGAACGTCAGGCCGATATCGACAGCGCACCGCTGGTGTGGCGCGATCTGCCCGACCCTGAGCCGGGCCAGGGCGAGGTGCGGCTGCGCGTGCGCTGCTGCGCCGTGTGCCGCACCGACCTGCACGTGATCGAGGGCGATCTGCCGGCCCGCGGCCTGCCCCGGGTTCCCGGCCATCAGGTGGTGGGCATCGTGGAGGCGCTGGGGTCGGACTGCGCCGAGTTGCGCGTGGGCGATCGCGTCGGCGTGGCCTGGTTGCGCCACACCTGCGGGACCTGTGCCTTCTGCCGTGGCGGGCGCGAGAACCTCTGTGAGGCGGCCACGTTTACCGGCTACCACGCCGACGGAGGATATGCGGAGCTGGCCGTGGTGCCGGAAGCGTTTGCCTACCGCATCCCGGACGCGTTCGAAGACAATGCCGCGGCGCCGCTGCTCTGCGCGGGGATCATCGGCTATCGCGCCCTGCAACGGGCCGAGGTGCCACCCGGCGGCACGCTGGCGCTGTACGGGTTTGGCGGTTCGGCGCACGTGGTGATCCAGATCGCGCGGGCGCGCGGACTCCGGGTGCTCGTGGTAAGTCGCGACGCCCGGCACGCCGCGCTGGCCAAGCGCCTGGGCGCGGACTGGGTGGGGCCGGACGCCGCGGACATGCCGGGGCTGGTCGACGGCGCCATCCTGTTTGCGCCGGTCGGGCACCTGGTGCCGGTGGCGCTGACCCATCTGCAAAAAGGCGGCACGCTGGCGCTGGCCGGTATCCATATGACCGACACGCCGCCCCTGCACTACGAGACGCACCTGTTCTACGAAAAGAACATCCGCTCGGTGACCGCCAATACCCGCGCCGACGGACAGGCGCTGCTGGCCGAGGCCGCGGCGGTGCCCGTGCGGCCGCACGTGCGCCGGTATCCCCTGCACGAGGCCAACATCGCCCTGCAGGACCTTAAGCACGACCGCATGCAGGGCAGCGGCGTGCTGGTGGTGGGAGCGTGAGCGCGCGGGAAGCGGGCCAACGGGAGCATGGCGCCCGGCAGGGGGCGCCGCCCGGGACGCGCAGGCGGAGAGGCGCGGCGTGTGCGCGGATCAGTGGCGCTCGTCGGCGTCCAGGCTTTCGCCGGCGATGGGCACGACAAGCCCGGCTTCGGCGAGCTGTTTGTCGATGAGTTCGAACTCGCCGCCCTTGGCCAGCTTGAGGCAGCCGTCGCAAAAGATCGGGCCTTCCACCTCCCGCAAATGGTGGAAGAAGAACGTGCCGCACAGCTCGCAATTGTGTGCGTTCAGATCCAGGGCGGCCTCGCCGTCGAGCTGTGGGGCGATGCTTTCGCCTCTGGGGAGAATGTTGAGACGGATTTCCTCCTCGGAAATCTCGTCCTTCACGCGCTCGATCTCCTTGCGGCGCACTTCGCGCTCCACGGCAAACTCCACCAGCGAGTCGACGGGCACATTGAGGTAACGCGCGATGTCCTCGAGGCGTTCGAGCAGGGCTTTGGACATGCTGAAGGACACCATGGTCAGCGTTCTCATCGTTCTCCCCCGCGCCTCCCGAAAGAATCTCCCCACCGCCGCCCTGGGCCTGGACGCACTTACCCCCTCGTGTATAAGTCAGAAACGCCGAGCAGGCAAATCGGGACCGCGCACGGCAAGGCGGTGCCCGGCAGCGCGGTCGCTGCCGGCAGCGACGCCGGCTTGCGCGCTATCCCCGCTGCCGCGCGATGATTCTGCGCCTCACGGACCCACCAGGGACTGAGTGACGCCCCAGGTTGGCGAAACCCGGCTAGCGCCGGGCGTTAAGGAAGATTTCCAGGATATCGTAGAGTTGATCCGGGGTGACCGGCCCGGTGACGAACGACGAGCCGATCTTGTACTTGGCATGACGCGCGTAGAGCGCCTCGCTGACGTCCTCCCGCCTGACCACGCGCACCTTGGTGGAATAGTCGTCTCCCACGTGCATGGTCACCAGCGTGCCGTCCTTGTACTCCTGGTTCGACAAAAAATAGACGCCGCCGCAGGAAATGTTCAAAACGAAATTTTCCTCCGACTTTTTGCCAGTAACAAAACGAGCCTTTTTATTGACCAACTCGTACCGGTCGTATTTTCTGTGATTGTCGAAGGCCATAACGCCCGGCGGGTGGAATTCGGGAACTGTAAATCGAAATGTAAAATCACAGGGGGAGATCAAGGACCGCTGGCCCGTCACAGTATATCCTTTGCCGCTCACCAGACCAGCATGCTTCGAAAAAATATCATTTTATTACGCCGTTGTCACGCAGGCTGGCTATTTCAGCGGCCTCCAGACCCATTTCCCGCAGAACTTCGTCGGTGTGCTGCCCCAACGCCGGGGCGGGCGTGAAGCGGTGACCGCCGATCTTTTCGAAGCGGAAGGGAATGTTGGACATGCGCGTGCGGCCGATGCCCGGCTGATCGATGTCCAGGAACACATCGTTGGCCAGCGCCTGAGGATGCTCGAACACCTCCTGCGGAGGCAGCACGTGAATGCCGGGCACGTCATGCTGCACGAAGATTTCGCTCCAGGCCTTGGCCGTGCGGCTCTTGAAGATGTCCGTGAAGATGCCCCACAGGTCGTCCGAGTTCTCCAGGCGTCCGGCATTGTCCTTGTAGCGGGGATCGTCAATGAGCGGCTCCTGCCCAGTGGCCCGGCACAGGTTGCGCCATTCCACGTCGCTGGCAATGGCCACTTGCACGTATTCCCCGTCGGCGCATTCGTAGCTGCCGTAGGTGGCCTGGGCCAGGGCATCGGTGGAGCCCGGCGGGTCGGTGTGGCCCTGCACGCGCACCAGGTCCACCATCTGCAGGGCGACGGCCGTGTGCAGCAGGGAACTGTCGATCTGCTGGCCTTCGCCCGTGGCATCGCGATGACGCAGGGCCAGCACGATGGCATAAGGCACGATCACCGAGGCGGCCAGGTCGATGGCCCAGATGCCGGAGAGGCGCGGCTTGCCGTTGGGCATGCGCCGCCGCCCGCTCATGCCGCTCAGGCCCTGCACCAGCAGGTCATAGCCGCGCAGCTTGGCCAGCGGCCCCTGCTTGCCATAGGCCGTGAAGCCCACGTAGATGATGCGGGGGTTGATGCCGCGGATCGTCTCGTAGTCGATTCCCAGCTTCTTGTCCGTCCCGATGCGCTGGGTGTGGATGAATACGTCGGCGTCGCGCGCCATGCGATGAATCAGCGCCCGGCCGGCGGGTTTCTGCAGGTCGATCACCACCGAACGCTTGTTGCGGTTGAGCACCCAGAAGGCGCGGCTCTCGTTCTTGATGGGTGCCATGGTGAACACGCTGCGGCCGGTGTCTCCGGTGGGCGGCTCGATCTTGATGACGTCCGCGCCCTGATCCGCCAGGTACATGCCGGCGCCGGGCATGGCGAAGACCTGGGTCAGATCGAGCACGCGAAGGCCAGCCAGGGGTAAGGTCATCGCGGAGCCTCCATGTTCAGCAGGTGTCTCGGTGCAGTGCTGCGCCGGGCCGGCGCGTGTCTCGCTAATAGTGGGAGCACCCGACCATTGTCAAGTCCCGCCCCCCGCCGCAAGCGGCACGGCGCAGGCCACCGCCTGCGCGCAAGGCCGCTGCCGCACACCCCGGCGGCGTCCGGCGCGGAGCGGGGTGGGCGAGCGGGGAGTCCGACACTCATTCAATCGGCGTCCGGCGCGGAGATGAGGCGCAATTGTGCCTTGAGCAGCGCGCGCAGGTGCAGGAAATCGACATCGTAGCGCCCGTCGCGAAAATCCGGAAAACTCCATGGCAGGGGCTCCCAGCGTCCGGCGCGATAGCGCAGGGTCACGTCGGCCCACACGCCATCGTGCAGGTAGACCTTGCTGCCCCGCCCCTTGCAGGAGGCCAGCACCACCTTGTGCAGATCCAGGTAGCCCACGTCGATGTTGAAGCGTCGCCGCCCGTGCCGGGCCAACTCGGACTCGATGGCATTGGCGCGCTGTTTGGCCTGCGGCAGGGCGGAGGCCGGCTGCAGGTCGCGAAAGCCCACGATGCTGCGCAGCAGCGCCGGACCCATTTCCTCGGCGTAGTAGTCGGTGCAATCGAAGGCGCGGGCGACTCCCCGATGCTCGCAGGGTGAGAAGGCCCCTTCCAGGCGCCGCAGGCAGTCGGCCGGGTCGGCCTCGGGGGCGTGCAGCACGGCCGCGAAGAGCTTGACCTGCGGGGCGGGTTGCGGCGAAGCCATGCTGCTCCAGCGGATCAGGGCCAGCGGGCGACGCGCAGCCGCAGCGCAGGTGCCGGGCCTGGGCGCAGCCCGGCCGGTCGCCGGCCGGGACGCGGCGCGGCCGCTAGGGCAGGTTGAGCACGTTCTTGGCGATGATGTTGCGTTGCACCTCGCTGGTGCCGCCGCGGATGGTGGCCGCGCGGATGTTGGCGCCGTGCCGGGCCGTCTCGCCGCTCTCTTCGGGGAACGGGGAATGCTCCCACACCGAACTCAACGGGCCGATCACCTCGGCGTGCAGCTCCACGATGCGCTGCATCAGCTCGGCGCCGAAGAGCTTGAACATCATCGTCTCCGGGCCGGGCTCGCCGCCCTGGAGCACCTTGGTCAGCGCCCGGTAGCGCGTGTAGCGCAGGCAATCGACGTCCATGTCAAAGGCGGCCACGCGCCGGCGCAGCACCGGATCGTCCCACATCGCGCCCTCACCCACCGCCAGCTCGCGCGCGGCGGCCTTCACGTTGTCCAATGCGCGGCCGATGAGCATGGGGTCGGAGGTGGGGTGCGAAAAGCGCTCGTGGCCCAGCAGGCCCTTGGCCAGCTTCCAGCCCTGGTGCAGCTCCCCGACCAGGTTTTCGCGGGGCACCCGCACATTGTCGAAGAACGTCTCGCAAAAGTGCTCGAAGCCGTCGATGGTTCTGATGGGGCGGATGGTTACCCCAGGTGACCTGAGGTCCACCAGCAGGAAGCTGATGCCGTCCTGCTTCTTTTTCGTACCCGGCTTGCTGCGCACGAGCAGGAAGATCCAGTCCGAGTTGTACGCCTTGGTGGTCCAGATTTTTTGCCCATTGAGCAGGAAGCCCTCATCGCTGGCGTCGCAGCGCAGGGCCAAGCCGGCCAGGTCGGAACCGGCCTGGGGCTCCGAATAGCCCTGGGCCCAGCCGATCTCCCCGCGCAGGGTGGGGCCCAGGAAGCGCTCCTTCTGCGCCGCGTTGCCGTAAGCGATCAGGATCGGCGCCAGCATGTCCATGCCGTTGTTGATGTCCTCGGAAATGCCGGCGCGGGTCAGCTCCTCCTTGAAGACGATCATCTGCCCGAAGTTGAAGCCCGCGCCGCCGTATTCCTTGGGCCAGTGGGGGGCGCGCCAGCCCTGCTCCAGCATGGCCTGGCGCACAGGGGTCATGGTCTTGTCGCCGACGCCGGGGCCCTGCACGATGCCCTGCTTCCTGCCCAGCTCGGAGGCGGGAATTTTCTCGGCGATCCAATGGCGCACTTCGGCGCGGAAGGCGGCTTCTTCCGGGGAGTCGTTGATGTTCATGGGATCTCAAGGGGTGTGAGCAAAACGATGGCCGGGAGCGCGCGCAACACGCAGCGCGGCCCCGCCGGGATCCCCCCGTCTATGGCAGGTTGAGCACGTTCTTGGCGATGATGTTGCGCTGCACTTCGCTCGTGCCGCCGCGGATGGTGGCCGCGCGGATATTGGCGCCGTGCTTGGCCGTCTCGCCGTTTTCCTCGGGGAAGGGCGATCGTTCCCAGATCGTGCCCAACGGACCCATCACCTCGGCGTGCAGCTCTACGATGCGCTGCATGAGCTCGGCGCCGAACATCTTGAACATCATGGTCTCCGGGCCCGGCTCGTCGCCGTGCATGACCTTGGTCAGGGCCCGGTAGCGCGTGTAGCGCAGGCAATCCACGTCCATGTCGAGCTGGGTCACCCGGCGTCGCAGCACCGGATCGTCCCACACCATGCCCTCGCCGGCGGCCAAGGCGCGGGCCGACCCCTTGAGGTTGTCCAGCGCCCGGCCGATCACCAGCGGATCGGAGGTGGGGTGCGAGAAGCGCTCGTGGCTGAGCAGGCTCTTGGCCAGCTTCCAGCCCTTGTGCAGCTCGCCGACCAGGTTCGCCCGCGGCACCTTGACGTTGTCGAAGAACGTCTCGTTGAAGTGGTGATGGTCGTCGATGGTGTGAATGGGCCGCACGGTGATGCCCGGCGTTTTCATGTCCAGCAGCAGGAAGCTGATGCCGTCCTGCTTCTTCTTCATGGTGCTGTCCGTGCGCACGAGCAGGAACAGCCAGTCGGCGATGTGCGCCTTGGAAGTCCAGATTTTCTGCCCGTTGAGCAGGAAGCCGTCGTCGGTCACGTCGCAGCGCAGGGCCAGGTTGGCCAGGTCCGAGCCGGCCTGGGGCTCCGAGTAGCCCTGAGCCCAGGTCAGCTCCCCGCGCAGGGTGGGCCCCAGGAAGCGCTCCTGCTGGGCCTTGGTGCCGTAAGCGATGAGAATCATCCCCAGCATGTCCAGCCCCACGTCCTTCATGCCGGGCAGTGCGGCGCGGGTGAATTCCTCCGTGAGGATCACCATGTGCGCCTCGTCAAAGCCCGCCCCGCCGAATTCCCGGGGCCAATGCGGCGCGCGCCAGCCCTTGCTGCGCAGCGCGTCGTAGAACGGCTGCACCTGCGCCTCCTTCAGGCCGGGGCCCTGCACGATGCCCTGGCGCAAGCCCTTGAGCTGCGCAGGCACCATGGTGGCGATGAATTCGCGCACCTCGGCGCGAAAGGCGGCCTGCTGGGGGGTGTCTTCAAGATTCATGGAGCCTCTGTGCATGGCGGCGACGGATGCGCGGACCCCACGGCCGCAGGGCCAGACTTGGCCTGCGACGGCTGCGGAGCGCGGCGCGGCTGCTCCAGCCTACAATTCCCCGCCCGGCCATGCAACCGCCCACCCGCGCCGTGTGGGCTTGCCTGAGACCGCCGGCGGAGGCGCGGAGACGCGGATTCGCCAAGGTGAAACGGCTGCGCGGGCCGCGCGCACCAAAGACTCCGCACTGCGTGTTGAGGCAAGGCTCAGAGAAACAGCGAGTAGGCCGGGTTGTGCGTTTCCTCCTGGTAGGCATACTTGAGCCCATCCAGGAAACGCTTGAATGCCGTGCGCTCTCCGTGGGGAATCTCGAAGCCCACCAGCACCCGGCCGAAGTCGGCGCCATGCATGCGGTAGTGGAACAGGGAGATGTTCCAGTTCTCACTCATGGCCATCAGGAAATCGAGCAAGGCCGTGGGTCGTTCGGGAAATTCGAAGCGGTACAGCACCTCATGGGCCGAGACCTCCGACTTGCCGCCCACCATGTGCCGCACGTGGGTCTTGGCCAGCTCATTGTCGGTCAGGTCCACGTGGGGGAAGCCGTGCTCCCGCAGGGCGCGGCTGAAGGCCTGGCGCTCGCTCTCGCTGTTGATGCCCACGCCCACAAAGATGTGCGCCTCGTTGCGGCCCATGAGGCGGTAGTTGAACTCGGTCACGTTGCGCTCGCCCACCATCTCCTTGCAGAAGAACTTCATGGCCCCCGGGCGCTCCGGGATGGTCACGGCAAACAGCGCCTCGCGCCGCTCGCCGATCTGCGTGCGCTCGGCCACGAAGGCCAGGCGGTCGAAGTTCATGTTGGCGCCGGAATTGATGGCGACCAGGTTCCGGCCCCGCAGGCCCTGCCTCTGCACGGTTTTGCGCAGCCCCGCCACGGCCAGGGCCCCGGCCGGTTCCATGATGGAGCGGGTGTCCTCGTAGATGGCCTTGATGGCCGAGCAGGTCTCGTCGGTGGTCACGGTCACGATGTCGTCCACGCACTGGCGCGCCAGCGCGAAGGTGCGGTCGCCCACCTGCTTCACCGCCACGCCATCGGCGAAGAGCCCCACGTCCTTGAGCGCCACGCGTCGTCCGGCGGCCAGCGAGAGTGCCATGGCGTTGCTGTCCTCGGGCTGCACGCCCACCACGCGCACCGCGGGCTGAATGGCCTTGAGAAAGCCCCCGATGCCGCTGATCAGCCCGCCGCCGCCAATGGGCACGAAGACCATCTGCATCTCCGGACACTGCTCCAGCAGCTCGTGGGCGATGGTGCCCTGGCCGGCGATCACCAACGGGTCGTTGAAGGGGTGGATGAACGTGCGGCCCGTCTTGCGGAGGAGCGCCTCGCAGTGCGCGGCCGCTTCGGAAAAGCTATCCCCCTCCAGCACCACTTCGGCGCCCAGCCGCTCCACGGCCCGCACCTTGATGCGCGGCGTGGTCTTGGGCATCACCACCAGCGCCGAGAGCCCCAGGTGCGCCGCGGAAAGGGCTACACCCTGGGCATGGTTGCCCGCCGAGGCGCAGATGACCCCGGCCGCCTGCTGCTTCGCAGTGAGATGAAAGATGCGGTTGAACGCTCCGCGGATCTTGAACGAGAAGACCGGCTGCAGATCCTCCCGCTTGAGGAAGACGTTGTTCTCAAGCTGCTTGCTAATGTTGCCTGCCAGATCCAGATCGGTGTGCTCGGCCACGTCGTACACGCGCGCCGTGAGCACCTGCTTGAAGAGATTGTCCATGCGGCAATGGGCTCGGGGCACCGCACTTGCCGGACGGCCGGCGCGGGCAGATTCAGGATCGGGTGTGGCGAATGCTCCGCCCCGGCGCCGCCGCGGCGGGTGCAGCGCGCGACCACGTGGCCCGCGGTGCCCACAGGCTCAATGTAAATGATTTCGCCACGGGGTTCTAGGCATTCCGCAAAGGGTTGTGCGAAACTGAAAAATCAAACGATGCAACCGCAACGAGCCGCTCTTGAGCCGGTATGAACGTCCGACCCGCCATCGCGCGCATGAGCGCGTATTCGCCGCCGCTGGAGATGCGCAACCAGGGCGACTATCTGCTGCTGGACTTCAACGAGTCCACGCTGCCGCCCAGCGCCGACGCGGTGGCCGCCATCCGGGCCTACCTGGAAGGCGGGCGCGTGCAGGCCTATCCGGCCTACGGCAACATCCTGGAACGCCTTGGCGGCTACACGGGCCGCCCCGCGGCAGAGCTGATCCTCACCAACGGCTGCGACCAGGCCATCGAGATCGTGGAACGGGCGCTGCTGGAAGCGGGCGACGAGATGATCACCGCCGTGCCGACCTTTGCCATGACCACGCAGGTGGCGCAGACCATCGGTGCGCGCGTCGTGGGTGTGCCCTACGGCGCCGACCTGCGCTATCCGCTGGAGGCAGTCCTGGCCGCCGTGGGTCCACGCACGCGTCTGATTGTGGTCACCAATCCCAACAATCCCACGGGCACTTCCATCGACGGGGCCCAGTTGCGGCGCATCCTCACCGCACGACCCGGGCTGGCGGTGCTCGTGGACGAGGCCTACTACGAGTTTTCCGGGCGCACCTTCGCAGCGCTGCTGGACGAGTTCGACAACCTTGCCATCACGCGCACGTTTTCCAAGGCCTTCGCCATCGCCGGGCTGCGCCTGGGTTACGCCATGTCCAATGCGGCCTTCGTGCGGGAGCTGTACAAGGTGCGCGGGCCCTACGACGTGAACATGCTGGCGGTGAAAGCCGCCGAAGCGCTGCTGGCGCGGCCGGAACCCTGGCAGGCCTACGTGCATGACGTGATGCAGGTGGCCAAGCCGCGCGTGGAGCGCTTTTTCCGCGAGCACGGGGTGCGCTACTATCCCGGCGACGCCAACTTCTTGCTGGTGCAGCCGGCCTCGGTGCCCGACGCCGTGGACTATCTCAAGGCGCACGGCATCCTGGTGCGGCTGATGCGCCCGCCCGTCGAGCATTGCTTCCGGCTCAGCATCGGCAGCAGCCAGGACATGGGGCGCTTCATGGAAACCTACGGAAATTACCTCAGCCAGGCTGGCGCCTGAGCGTCGTTTCCGCGTGCACCGGCCGTCTCCGGCCCCTCCATCGCCCGCACCCATTGCCCATGTATCTCTTCGGCTACGGATCGCTGATGTGGCGCCCCGAGGTGGCCTACAAGGCGCGCCGCGCGGCGTTGCTGACCGGTTACCACCGCGCATACGTGATGTTCACCACCAAGGCCCGCGGCAGCAAGGATGCGCCGGGCATGATGTTGGGCCTGGCTCCGGGAGGCGAATGCTGGGGCGTGGCCTTCGAGATCGAGCAGAGCCGGGCGGCCGAGACCCTCGCCGCCGTGGACAAGCGCGAGGGCGTCGGCAGGGCCAACTGGCGCGTGCTGCTGCCGGTGCGCATCGACGACGCGGACGACGGCCTGGGCCGCGACGTGCTGCGTCCGGCCTGGACCTACATGCCGTGGCCCGCCTGGGAGAACTACTGCGGCCTGCAACCGCGGCCGCGCATGGTGGAGCTTATCGCCACCGGCGTGGGCGAGCGCGGCAGCGCCTACGAGTACCTGCGCTGCGTGAATCAGGAATTGCACGCCATCGGCCATCCGGACCCCGGTTGTCAGACCCTACTGGACGATGTAGAGCGCTTCCGCGCCGAATCTGCCTCTTGAACCGGCGTCGGAACGGAGCTCTGGCCCCTTTTCTCATTCCAATCAGCAAAGCCCCGACACGTCCGCAGCACATTGTCGCCGTCGAGTCGATGCGCGCACGGGTGGTCCTGGCCGAGCGCCGGGGACGCCAGGACTGCCCGCGCGGCGGCGGCCCGGCGCGTCGCCGGGATGCTGGTATGGGCGTTGCATCGAGCCGAGCGGGTCGTGCGGTGCGGCCCGGCTGCGTTGCAATGCATCTCGCCCCACGAACGGCTCCAGGCCGGCTGCCGGGCGATCTCACCAGGATGGGGCAGGCATGAAGACGATGTTGATGACGGCGGTGCGTAAACCCGGAGATCTGGTGTTCGAGTTCAAGATCTTTGGCTATCCCGGCAGCCAGTTCCCGCCCATCTTCGTGCAAGCCACCATGCGCGAAATGGCCGGCTGGCTGCGCAAGATGCCACGCCGACACGCCTCCGCCCCCGCTCACGACGACATGACGGAACGCCACGGCCAGTAGTTCCCATATCCCCATATCTCCGGGCGGATCGGCTCGCGACTCCGCCCAACATCCCACATCCATGCGCCATACTTGGTTGCATCGCCGCCAGGCGTCCGCATTGTCTGCCCGGCGATCTCAGCGCCTGCAGTGGCGCGGACAGGCTGCACGGCGTCCGGTTGTCGAGTAGCACCCACCCCCGTGATTCCGGTCGTATTGCTGCCCGGCAGACCCTTTTCTCCCGCTGCGTTGCTGCCGCCGCGCGCTGTCAGCGTTCAACCGTGATATTGAAACGTCTGAAATTTATTCATTTTATTATAATCAGCTTCATATTTCCTGCACGATAGCCGGCTATGCTGGGAGCAGTGCCAATCAGGCGCAACAGCGAATTCTGCCCAAGTCTACCCGCTCCGCCCGCCCACCGGGAGGCCGATGTTGCGAAAACTGCTGCACATGGGGCCGCTGATCGCGTTGGCGTGCGCATTGTCCGCCCAGGTTGCGCTCGCGCCGCCGCCGCCGCCGGTGTTGCCCATCACCATCGCGCTGATCCGTCACCTGGACATGGGCGACTGCATGAACAATCCGGGAACCAACTACGTGGTGGTGGCCGCCGAACTGCCCGGCGCCAGCGCCTGCCCTGGCGCGCAGTCCGGGCGCTTCGAGGTAAGCGGCGACGCCAATGCACGCGTGACCGTCGACCTGCCCGGCACCACGTTCACGGTCAACAATGGCGGGGCCGCGCTGACCCTCACCAGCGACGCCGATCCGCTGCAAGGCAATATCAGCCTGGACGGTAGCGGCATGCTTACCATCTGGGTGGGGGCCAGTTACAAGATTCCGCCGGGCGGTGTGACGACCCCCGGGGTCTACACGGGCAGCAGCACGCTGACGGTCGATTACAAATAGCCGCGCCACGTGCGGGGCCGCCGCGGAGGGCGGGTAGGCGGGAGTTACGCCGATTCGGAAAACTTGCGGATCCAGTGTTCCAGGTGCGCGGCCACCTTGTCGGCCAGCACGCCTTCCAGCACGTCGATGCCGGCGGCCCGCAGTTCGGCAATGCCGCTGCCGCGCACGCGGGGATGGGGATCGCGGATGCCCACGACGATGCGTCGGGGGCGCTTGCCGACGAGGAAGCCCGAGCAGGCCGGGGTGAGCCCCTGGAACGAGCAGGGTTCCAGCGTCACGTAGATCTCGCACTGGTCGATGGGCGTGCCGCGGGCTTCGGCGGCGGCGATGGCCACCACCTCCGCGTGCCGGCCCCCGGGGGGCTGGGTGGCGCCGGTGGCCACGATCTCCCCATTGAGCACCACCACGCAACCCACGGCCGGATTGTTGCCCGTGCGGCCGACGACTTCCCGGCTTGCGTCCAGGGCCGCCTGCATGTAATCGACGTCGTCCATACGCCTGCGATGCGCGGTGGGGGCGGGTTGCATGGCCGGCGTGCGGCCGGCGGGATTGGGCCGGTCGGCCAGGGACGGCGCCCCGCGGTCAGGATTCCAGAAACACCTTCAGCGGCGGCGCGATCTTCTCCTCGATGATGTCGGGGATGAGAAAGAAGTCGTGCCCGTAATCTTCCTCGATCAGCTCATAGAGCACCGACTTGCCGTGCACCGCCATGGCCTTGACGATATCTTCCGACAGATAGGGCGGGAACAGATTGTCGCCCGTGGCGGCGATGAGCATCATGCGGGACTTAATGGGCTGCACGGCCCGCGCCAGCGTGCCGTATTTGCGGGCCAGGTCGAAGTGGTTCCAGGTCTGCAGCAGGTAGACCATGGAGTTGGCATCGAATTCCTGGCTGAACGGCTCCGCCTGGCGGCGCAGGTAATTTTCCGCCTCGTGGAACATCTGCTCCTTGAAGTAGCCGTCCCGGAAAGGCTCGCGCAGGCTCTGGTGGGCCTTGGCGAACTTGCGCTCCATCATCACCGGCGAGATGAACGTCGTAAAGCCGATCATGCGGGCGATGGCCAGCCCGATCTCCGGCGTCTTGTCCGGAGTGTAGTGCCCGTTCTGGTAATTGGGATCCAGTTGAATGGCGTCGATCTGCACCCGGTTGGTCATGATCATGAACTGGTTGGAATAGCCCGTGGAGGCCACCGGAATGATCCGCTCCACGAAGTCCGGGTAGAGAATGCCCCACACCAACGCCTGGAAGCCGCCCATGCTGCCGCCGATCACCGCATGCAGGCGCTTGACGCCCAGCACGTCCAGCAGCATGCGCTGAGACCGCACCATGTCGTGCACGGTCACCACGGGAAAGTGCATCCCATAGGACTGGCCCGTGTCCGGGTTGATCGTGGCCGGGCCGCTGGTGCCCCCGCAGCCCCCCAGCATGTTGATGCAGATCACGTAGTAGCGCTGGGTGTCGATCACGCGCCCCGGGCCTACCATGGCATTCCACCAGGACTTGCGGGCGTCGTCGGGTTCGTTGGCATCGGTCGCGTGGCAATTGCCGGAGAGCGCATGGCACACCAGGATCGCCGGGTGCGCGGGATTGCCCCACGCCTCGTAGCCCACCTCGAGCTGCGGAATCGATTCGTCGCGCCCCATGTAGGGCGTGTCGAAGATGAACGGCTCGCGGAAGACGTGAACCTTGGTGTCCGGGTGGATGTTCAGTGGCATGGCCCGAGTGTCCCTGCAGCGATCAAGCGGCGCAGCCATGCAGGATGCCGCAGCCTCTCAGGCCGCGGAGCACTCACGGGGTGTGCCCCGCCCGCCGGCGCATGGTTGCCTGCGCCCCGGCCGCCGGCGTGTCCAGCGGCCCCTGGCGATACGCCATTGATCAGACAAGATGATTCAACTATAATCATATGCTTGCAGTAAAGTGAACACCGACGAACAGCTCGGCCGGGCCACCGGGGCCCCGCCGCCGACCGTGCCGTGTGCCCTGCGAAGAAGCAGTGTAGCCGCGCGGTGCGCCCGCTGCAATACGTTCCACGGCCCCGCCACGGCGCACCTGCGCCCTGGCCAGCGCAGAGCAAACCTCCACAGACGTCATGGCGAAAATCCACATTGACCCGAAATCGCTGAAGCAGGACCCGTTCCGGGACTTCGGCTTTCAACTGATCGACCATGCCTACCGGCAACGGCGGCGCTACATTGCCCTGGGCGTGGCGCTGGTGGCGCTCGTGGGCGGCGTGGTGGGCTACCGGGCATACACCGGGCACGTGCTGCGCACCCAGGCGGCCGCGTTTCACGACCTGGAGCAGCGTATCGGCGAGCTGAACGGTCCGCTGGCGGACACGGCGCCCAAAGCCCGCGCCGCGGTGGAAGGGTTCATCGCGCGGTTCCCCGCCGGCCGGCTGACCCCCGTGGCCTGGATGTACATGGCACGGCTGGCCTTTGCCGAGAAGGATTGGGACAAGGCCGAGTTCGCCTTCAAGCAGGCGCTGGCCTCGGCCGGGGGCGATGCCACCATGGTCGTGCAGGCCAAGGTCGGGCTGGCCAAGACGCTGGAGGCCCGCGGCAAGCTGGACGAGTCGGTGGCCCTCTACCAGGAGCTGCCCGAGGAGCGCTATGGCGATCTGAAGGCCCTGGAGCTGGGGCGCCTGGCCCTGCAACGCAACGACCGCGCGGCGGCACGGATGCAGTTCCAGGCCGTGGTCAATCACGAGCCCCCGTCGATCTTGTCCGCCTGGGCGCAGGAGGAGCTGGACTTCACGCCCGAGCCGGCCGCGGCCAAGTAGGCGGGCGCCGCTGGGCCCGCGGCTGCGCGGGCCGCCACGCGCAACAGGCGCAACGCAATACACCGTGCCGGGATGCAAAGTTTCCCGGTCGGCCCGACGCACACACAATGCTGCACACGCGACAACACACTTTCAAGGGACGCGATGAGCGATTTGGACCTGGTGGAAGATTATCCACGCGAATTCGAGATGACGCAGTTTGAGAAGGTGCTGCTTGCGGCCCGGCGGGCCAAGGACCTGCATGTGGGCCGGGCGGCGCAACTGGTGCCATCCACCCACAAGCACCCCTACATGGCCCTGGAGGAGATCAAGGAGCAGGCCATTGCGCTGGAATACCGCGAGGAAGCCCTCCCGGAGGCGCTGCCGGACGAAGCGGACGACGCCGACGAAGACGAGTAGCTTCACGCGGCCCGCGGGCCCCTTGCCCTGGCCTGCCCTGGCCGGGCGGCAGCTCGCCGCGGCGTTGCTGCTCTTCGCATTGGCCGCCTGCGTGCCCGCCGGGGCGGATTTTTCGCTGGGCGTCGGCACGTCGCGCATCAGCGGTCACTATCGGCTGGAGCGCTTCGTGCCGGAACACGGCCCGGCGTTGATGGTCGCTTTCAAGCAGCATCACAAATTCATCGCGCTCGATGCGGGGCAGACCCTGACGCATCCCACGGCGCACGTGGTGGTCGTCGGCGCCGATGGCGCCTACAGCGTGGACATGCCCGACGACGTGGTGTCGATCAGCATCCTGTTCGTGGCGCCGGATTACCTCACGCGGGAATTCCGCTTTCAACGGCAGGTGGGCATCGGCAATATCACCTACGACCCCGCGTTGCAGGCCATGCCGGACTGGCGCGATCATTACTACACCTACCTGTTGCCCCGCCTGCAGCACCTGATCGTGGAAAAGCGCTACGGGCTTTCCGACCGCGAGCAACAGCAGTTGGGCGACTGGCTGCGCGCGCAGCAGGCGCGGCTGGCGACGGCCGCGACATCGAACTGAATGGCCGAAACGGGCCTGGCACAGCCACGCGGAACCGCGCCGTCGGCCAGTGGCCCGGCGCTTGGCTCGCACGGCCCGGCATTTGCGCCTCGGCCTGCCGCGGCCTACACTGGGGGTAGAGGGACGCGGCCGGATGCCGCGGCACCCGCGGCAGCATCCACGGTCCCGCGCCAGCACGCCAGCGACCACCGGTCGGCAGGGAGGTGCCCCATGATCGCCACGGACCCCGAGCGCAACACGGAATTTCATCATCTCGAACAGCTTCTGCGGGACGCCCGCGCACATCTGGACGCCCAGCGCTGGGCGGCCGCCGCGGCGCTCCTGCGCGAGGCCATGACTCTGGACCCCTTGGCGGAAAAGCCCCCCGAGCTGATGGCACAGGCGCAGGAAGGCCTGGGCCATACGGTCGAGGCCCAGAAATATCACAAGCTGGCCAAGGCCAACCGCGACGAGCAGTGGAAACGCAAGGTGGAGGCGGAAATCCGCAGCCGGCACGAGTTGGTGGGCGGCGTCGTGAAGCACGAGCTGCCCTGAGTGCGGACGCGGGCAATGAAGCTGCTGGCCGTCGCGGGCGAGGCATCGGGGGACGCCCACGGAGGGGCGCTGCTGGCGGCCCTGCGCGGGCATATGCCTGAGCTGCAGGTGGAAGGCATCGGCGGGCCACGCATGCTGGCCGCTGGCCTGCAACCGCTCGCTCCCCTCTCCGATCTGCAGGTGCACGGCTTGGTGGAAGTGATCGCCCATCTGCCGCGGCTCTACCGCGTGCTGGGGCGGTTGCGCGCGCGGCTGCGCGAGGCTCGGCCCGATGCCGTGCTGCTGATCGACTATCCCGGGTTCAATCTCAAGCTGGCGCGGGCGGCCCATGACCTGGGCGTGCCGGTGTTCTACTATTGCAGCCCGCAGATCTGGGCCTGGCGGGGAGGACGCCTGCGCCACGTGGTGCACAATGTCGACAAGCTGATCGTGCTGTTTCCCTTCGAGGTGCAGGGCTACCGCGCCGCGGGCCTGGACGCGGAATTCCTGGGCCATCCCCTGGTGGGCGTGGAAGCATCGGAGCGCGAGGTTTCGGCGCTGCGCGCGGCGCTGGCGCCGCGTCCCGGGCGGCGCATCGTGGCCGTCATGCCCGGCAGCCGTCCCAGCGAGCTGGCCCGCAACCTGCCGACCATGCTGGCTGGGCTGGCCATGGCCCGCGATGGCGGGCTGGATGCGCAGTTCGTGCTGCCGCTGGCGCCGGGGCTGGACCGCTCCGCGGCGGAGCGCGATGTGGCCGCCAGTGGCCTGAGGGTGGACATTGCGGAGGGCGCCTTCCTGCCACTGCTCAAGCTGGCGGATCTGGCGATAGCCGCCTCGGGCACCGCCACGTTGCAGTTGGCCATGGCCGGCGTGCCCAGCGTGGTGGTCTATCGCGTGGCGCCGCTGACCTATTGGCTCGCGCGATGGCTGGCCTATGTGCGGCACATTTCCATCGTCAACATCCTGGCGGGTCGCGAACTGCTGCCCGAGCTGCTGCAAAATGATTTTACTCCGCAGCGGGTGCGCGATACATTGCTCTCGATGGCCCACAGCGATTCGCGGCTGCAGGAAATGCGCGCCGGCCTGGCGCAGGTGGCCGGGTCGTTGGGCGAGCCGGGCGCTTACGGCCGCGCGGCGGAGCACTTGGCCGCATTCTTGCGCGGGCAGCCCACCCGGCCGACGTGATGCGATGGCCGGATGAGCGCACCGACGCACACCCGCCGGCGCGGGGCACATGCCCCTGGGCCTCGCCGTTGACGGCAGGCCGGGCAGCACACGCGGGATACGGCACCCGGCGCGGGATGCGCCGGCAGACGGATACGACGTGCCAGAGGCGCACCACAGGCGCCGCACACATGGACGTGGGTTCTCCCATGAAAATCGACAAGGTCGGTCAAGGACGGCCCCTGGTGTATCTGCACGACTGGGGCTTCACCTCCCAGGCCTGGAATCACCAGGTCGATTTCTTCCGCGCCCGTCACTGCAACATCCTGGTCGACTACAACGCCGACCGGCTGCACCCGGGCGCCTCCCACGAAACCCTGTTGGACGATCTGAGCACGGAGCTGCACGAGGCGCTGCTCTCGCAGCCTCCTGCGGTGCTCATGGCCCATGGCTTCGGCAGCTTCCTGGCCTTCGAACTCATCGAGCGCGGGCTGCCCGTGGAGGCGCTGGTGCTCTTCGGGGGGCTGGTGCGCTTCACCAACGACAATGACTATCTTTCCGGCATCGCCCGTGAGCGGGTGGCCGGCATGCGCAAGGCCCTGCACGAAAACCCGCGCAAGATGCTGCTGGGCTTCTACCAGTTCGTCTTTTCAGGACAGGATGAGACGCCGCCCGCGGAGCTGACCCGCGCCATGCCGGTGAACTCGCTCGACTTCCTCAAGATGTCGTTCGACGCCATGATCTCCCACGACTACCGCGACATGCTGGGTGCCTTCGGCTGCCGCGCCCTGGTGGTGCAGGGCGAGGACGACAAGGTGACGCCCCTCTGGCAAGGAGAGTTGATCCGCAAGCTGATGCGCAACGCCTCGCTGGAGCTGTGCAAGTCCACGGGGCACGCGCCCTTCATCACGCGCTACGCCTCGGTCAATCGCCGCGTGGCCCAATTCCTGGAAGTGCGCGAGGCCAGCGCCAGCGCCTCCTGAGTGTGCCCGGCCCCCGGCAGCCGCCGGGTCGCCGCCCCCGTAAGGAACGCGACGCGCCCAAGCGCCGGCCACACCGGCCATCGCAGCACGTTTCGACGATCGATCGCTTGTGACATGAGGGGCTCACGCCGGACGGCGCGGGCCCTTTGGGGGGAATGCCTCCTGCAACCATCCGGGCTGGTGGCACCACGCGCGGAATGGCCGCCGGCACATGCCGAAGGCCATTCCTGTCGGTGTGCCGTTGCTAGGCCGGCAGGGACTGGCGCAGGTTCTTCTCCAGGGCATCCATGAAGCCCTCGGTGGTCAGGTAGGAGCTTTCCGGGGGATTGATGGTGCCGTGAATGCTGGCTGCCAGGTCCTTGGTCATCTTGCCGGACTCCACCGTCTTCACGCACACCGCCTCCAAGGTCTCGGCGAACTTGGTGACGGTCGGGGTGCCGTCCAGCTTGCCGCGATGGGCCAGGCCCCGCGTCCAGGCGAAGATGCTGGCAATGGGATTGGTGCTGGTGGGCTTGCCTTGCTGGTGCTGGCGATAGTGGCGCGTGACCGTGCCGTGGGCCGCTTCGGCCGCCATGGTCTTGCCGTCGGGGCACATCAGCACCGAGGTCATCAGCCCCAGCGAACCAAAGCCCTGGGCGATGGTGTCGGACTGCACGTCGCCATCGTAGTTCTTGCAGGCCCACACGATGCCGCCTTCCCACTTCAGCACCTGCGCCACCATGTCGTCGATCAGGCGGTGCTCATAGGTCAGCTTCGCGGCGTCGAACTTGTCCTTGAATTCCGCCTTGAAGATTTCTGCGAACAGGTCGCGGAAGCGCCCGTCGTAGGTCTTTAGGATGGTGTTCTTGGTGCTCAGGTAGACCGGGTACTTGACCCCGAGCGCGTAGTTGAACGTGGCGCGCGCGAAGTCGCGGATGGATTCGTCGGTGTTGAACATGCCCATGCCGATGCCAGGGCCCTTGAAGTCGTTCACCTCCCATTCGGTGCGTTTGCCGCCGCCGGCCGGCTCGAACACCAGCTTCAGCCTGCCCGCGCCGGGGATGATCACATCGGTGGCCTTGTACTGATCGGCGTGCGCGTGACGGCCCACGATGATGGGCTTGGTCCAGGCCGGCACGAGCCGCGGAATGTTCTTGCAGATGATGGGCGCGCGGAACAGCGTGCCGCCCAGCATGTTGCGCATGGTGCCGTTAGGGCTCTTCCACATCTTCTTGAGCTTGAATTCCTTGACCCGATCCTCGTCCGGGGTAATCGTGGCGCACTTGACGCCCACGTTGTACTTGGCGATCGCCTTGGCGGCGTCGATCGTCACCTGGTCGTCCGTCTCGTCGCGATGCTGGATCGACAGGTCGTAATATTTCAGGTCGATGTCCAGGAACGGATTGATCAGCTTGTCCTTGATGGACGCCCAGATGATGCGGGTCATTTCATCGCCGTCCAATTCGACGACCGGGTTTTTTACCTTGATCTTGGCCACGCTTAAGTCTCCTCTTGGTACTGAAGGCAGGTGCGGTTTTGCCGGCGGTGGTGCCTCAAGTGGCTGTAAAATTGGGATAATCCGGCAAAACAGATTATTATTCCGCCCAAATGCCCAGAAAGTCAATCAAACCGCCGCGGCAGGCCACGGATCAGAACTGGTCTTTCATGCGCCGGATGGCGCCGAGCACGGCAATCGGGGTGAGGTCGTTACCGGGATCGGATTGTCTGACCGTTTGCTGGATGGACTTGCTGTCGGTGCGCATGAAGGGATTGGTCTTCCATTCGGCAGCCAGGGTTGAAGGTGTGGTGAATTGTCCCTGGGCGCGCAAAGCCCGCACCGCCGCCAGTTTGTCCTGAACGTCCGCGTTGTCCGGCTCCACCTGCGCGGCAAAGCGCAGATTCTTCTCCGTGTACTCGTGGCCGAAAAAAACGCGGGTTTCCGGCGGAAGACTGCCGATCACCTTGCACAGAGAATGATACATGTTTTCCGGCGTTCCTTCGAGCAATCTTCCGCATCCCGCGGCAAACATCGTATCGCCGGTGAAGACGGCGTCCTGTACCACGTAGGACACGGCGCCGCTGGTGTGACCGGGGTTGTGCAGGGCACGCACAGCCAACTTGCCCACGCTGAAGTGCGCGCCAGCCTCCAGCAGCTCGGTCTGCCCCTCGATGCGCCCTCGATCCGAGGCGTGCCCGTAGACCTTGAGCTTGGGCTGCCGGGCCAGCAGGGCCTTGTTGCCACCCACATGATCCCAGTGGTGATGCGTGTTGAGGATGGCGCTCAGGGTCACGCCCTCCTGGGCCACGCAATGCAGTACGGGCTCGGCCTCCGCAGGATCCACCACGCCAGCCTGGCCGGTCTCCTCGCAGATCAGCAGATAGGCAAAGTTGTCGGCCAGGCAGGGCACGGGAACGATTCTCATGGTGTACCTTTCGCGCGTGTCCGCGCAGTGGTCCGGCAGGATGGGGTGGAGCACGCGCGGGGTTCACGGCCGCGCGCGGCCTTGTCACGCGGCGCCCTCTTCACGGCCGCGGCAGCGAATGCGGCTTCACTTCCCGGCGGATTGCCAGTACATTGATACGACTTGTTGAGCGCGGCCCGGCCCGCGCGGCACCGGCCGCACGCGGTGCCATTGGCCCGACCCGTCCCTGCCCCGCGGCCGGCATATTCGGACGCTCCGGCAGCCCGACCACCAGCCTTCGCCCGCCGTCGCCAACGCCACACCGACCAAGGACTCCCCGCCGCATAGGGCGCCGCGGGCCTTATCATCAGCAGACAGAGCACATGGATCATTTGAATCCGCCCTATGGGGGCGAACTGAGCGAGCTGTTACTTTCACCTGCTGCCGCCGCGGAGGTCAAGGCGGCCTCTATCGAATTCCCCTCCATCGCGCTCTCCCTGCGCGCACAGTGCGACCTGGAGCTGCTGCTCAACGGCTCCTTTTCGCCCCTGCGAGGGTTCATGGGCCGGCGCGATTACGACTCGGTGCTGCGCGAGATGCGCTTGGCCGACCATACACTGTGGCCGTTGCCCATCGCGCTCTCAGTGACGCCCAGGCAGGCCGAGAAGCTGGCCGTGGGGCAGACCCTGGCCCTGCGCGAGCCCGAGGGCGCCATGCTCGCCGCGCTGCACGTCGAGGACCTCTGGGAGCCGGATCGCAAGGCCGAAGCGGAACTGGCCTTCGGCACGCAGGACATCGCGCACCCCTCTGTGAGGCCCCTGCTGCAAGGTGAGGAGCGCGTGTATGTCGGCGGGCCGATGCAGGGGCTGCAACTGCCCGCGCACTACGACTTCACCCAGCACCGCTATACCCCCGCGGAGTTGCGTCATGAATTCGCGCGGCGCGGCTGGCGCAGTGTGGCGGCGTTCCAGACGCGCAACCCGCTGCACCGGGCGCACAAGGAAATGACCATGCGCGCGGCCAGCGAGGTGGGCGCGCACCTGCTGCTCAATCCGGTGGTGGGCATGACCAAGCCCGGCGACATCGACCACTACACGCGCGTGCGCTGTTACGAGGCCATCGCCCAGCATTATCCTCCCGAGATGATGATGCTGGCCCTGCTCGATCTGGCCATGCGCATGGGCGGCCCGCGCGAAGCCGTGTTGCACGCCATCATCCGCAAGAACCACGGCTGCAGCCATCTCATCGTCGGCCGGGACCATGCGGGCCCCGGCAACGACAGCACGGGCAAGCCCTTCTACGGCCCCTATGCGGCCCAGGAGATGGTAGCCCGGCACGAGGAGGAGCTGGGAATCAGGATGATCCCCTTCCAGGAGATGGTCTATGTGCGCGAACGCGCGCAGTACATGCCCATCAACGAGGTGCCCGCGGGCGAGGAGGTGCTGAACATCTCCGGCACCGAGTTGCGCCGCCGCCTGCGCGAGGGACTGGAGATTCCCGAGTGGTTCTCCTATCCCAACGTGGTGGAGGAGCTGCGCCGCGCCTATCCGGGCAAGGCCCAACAGGGCATCACCATCTTCTTCACCGGGCTCTCCGGCGCCGGCAAATCCACCGTGGCCAACGTCCTGTTGAGCAAGTTTCTGGAGATCGGCGGACGGCCCGTGACGTTGCTGGACGGCGACATCGTGCGCCAGAACCTCTCCAGCGAGCTGGGGTTCTCGCGGGAGCACCGCGACCTGAATATCCTGCGCATCGGCTACGTGGCCAGCGAGATCACCAAGAACCGCGGCATCGCCATCTGCGCGCCGATTGCGCCGTATGCCGCGACGCGCCACAAGGTGCGCGAACTGATCGGCGCCTATGGCGCCTTCGTGGAAGTCTACGTGTCCACGCCGCTGGAGGTGTGCGAGGGGCGCGACCGCAAGGGGCTTTACGCCAAGGCCCGCGCGGGGCTGATCGCCGAATTTACGGGCATCAGCGATCCCTACGAGCCGCCACAGAACGCGGAGATCACCCTGGACACCACCAACACCGCGCCCGACGAGGCAGCGCAGGAGATTCTGCTCTACCTGGAGCGCGCGGGCTACCTGGCCTGAGCGGGGCGCACATCGCGCGCGACTGGCCGAATTGCGCAAAATCAAAATGCTGAGGCGGCCCATGGATGAACTGACTGGAGTACTGGCTTTGGCCGGGGTGTGGGGGCTGGCCGTGATAATTCCCGGTCCGGATTTCATGGCCACGGCGCACACGGCCCTCTCCCGCTCGCGCGCCGAGGGAATCTGCGTCGCCCTGGGCATCACCCTTGGCGTGGCCTGCTGGACCGCCGCGACGCTGTTCGGGTTGCACCTGCTGTTTCGCCACTGGCCCTGGGTCTATGCAGGTGTCAAGGCGGCCGGGGCGGTCTATCTGCTGGCCGTGGGCGTACTGCTGCTGGTCGACCGGGCGCCAGGGCCCGTTCCGGCCGCGGCGCCGCTGGCGGAAGCGCCGCGGGCCTACCGCCGTGCGCTGCGCCGGGGTCTGCTGACCAATCTCAGCAATCCCAAGGCCGCCCTGCTCTTCGGCAGCCTGATCGCCGTGATGATGCCGACCCAGTCGCCGGGCTGGGTGCGCGCGGCAGACATCGCCATCTTGGTGGGCTTTCCTTGCGCCTGGTACATCGGCGTGGCCTCGCTGTTGTCGCTGCCATGGGTTTCCGGCGCCTACCGGGACATGAAGGCCGGGCTGGACCGGCTCTGCGGCGGCATCTTTCTCTACCTGGGCGTGCGCTTTGCCGCGGGCAACTAGGGTCCAGGCAGCGCGCGGCGCCGTATGCCGGCAAGGGCGGTGGCGGGGTCTACTGCCCTTGCCGGCCCGCGCGGGATAGCCCATCATTGAGTTTCCCTGGCCGTTTTGCTTCGATCGGTGATTGATTATTTTTCTTCGCCGCCGGCCGGGCGGTGGAAAGCATCAATTCGCCACCGTTCACCAGCACACTGTTCACCAGCCTTAGGAAGGCCAGGACATGGCCACCCGTCGTGCACCCCGCAAGCGAACCGCCGGCAGCGCCTCGGGAGGCGGCCGGCGCTGGTTTTCGTGGCTGGCGGGCATCTTCTCGTCCCGCGAAATCGAAAACCGGGTGGACGAGAATTTCCCGTCCTGGGAGGAGTTTTCCGCGGAGAAGATCCAGGCGGCGGAGGAGCAGCGCGAGGAAAAGGCCTTTGACCTGCCGCCGCACCGCATCTATATCCGCTCTCCGCTGCAAGGCAACTTCCTGTATCTGGTGGCCGCGGTCGGGGCCATTACTCTGGGCTATGCCCTTCCCGAGCAGGCGCCCTTCCTGATCTATGGCGCCATCGTCACCGTGGCGCTGTTGGCGTTGTTCGTGGTGTTTCGCGACGCCATCTTCTTCCACCTGGAAGCCATGCGCCTGCGCGCCGACGCGGCGATGATCAACAAGCACACCAAGGGGCCGGGACAGGAAAAGGAGAAGGAGCGCTTTGCCTTCCTCAAGGCGCTGGTGGGGGGCAAGAAGGCGGTGTTCCGCAGCAAGCTGCTGCAGATCCACTACCAGAACGTGCTGCGCACCTTCGAGCAGGGCAACCGCCGCGCGTGGGTGAACCAGGACGCCAGCATCGCCGATATTGAGACGCTGCTTTCCCAGCGCGGCATGAAGCTGGTGTGGACGCTGATGGAGGTGCTGCCGCAGATGGGGCTGATCGGCACGCTGATGGGCCTGACCACGATGTTCCTGGCGTTCAACATCGCCGCGGAGCTGCCGGAGGTGGCCATCATCGCCGGCTTCGGCACGGCGCTGGGCACCACCATCCTGGCCAACCTGTTCGTGCTGCTGCTGCGGCCGCTCTACATGCAGAACGAGCGCGCCATGAACGAGACGCTGAGCACCTTGCAGATGCTCATGGCCGTGTTCATCCTGCCCACCCAGCAGACGGTGTTCGACCGCTCACACGCGGTGTTTGCACGGCAGATGGCCATGCCTGCTTCCTCGCTGCCGGCCAACTTCAACGAAGGGCGGCTCTCCAACGCCATGGAGGACCTGGCCACGGCCCTGGGCGGGTTCACGACGGCCCAGCAGGACCTGAACAGCGGCGCCATGGCCCGCGAGACGGCGCAAGTGGCCGGGGAGGTGCGCGCCATCCTCAGATCCCTCACCGAGGCGGTGCAGCCCCGGCAGATCGCCGTGCACGACGAGGCCACCGCGCAGCTCACCGAGGCCATGCGCGGGCTGACCAGGAGCCTGAACCGCATGGAGTTGGATGCGGGGCAGGGCGGCGCGCCGCACTCCGAACGCATTGAGCACGACCTGACCCAGTTGCGCTTGCTGACCCACGACACGTTGCTCCTGCTGGAACAGATCGCCGGGCAGATGGGCCGCGTGACCCAGCACAAGCCGGCCCTGCTGAGTGAGCAGGGTGGCATCCGCAGCAGCGTGTTTCCCGACTCCGCTCCGGGCGGCGAGGACACGCCGGACACCGACGCCGCGCCCGGAGAGGAGAGGGGCGCGGAGCCGAGTGACGAGGCGAAAGCGCCCGGCGGGCCGCGCATCCGCCTGTTCGATGAACGACGATGAGCCGTCTTGGACCGGAAAAGCGCAGCACTGGGGCGCAGATCGCCTTCATCGACCTGCTGTTCCTGCTCATCGCATTCTTCACGCTGGTCATCTTTTTCATCGAGACCAAGCGCACCGAAATCGAAACCCAGCTTGAATCGACCCAGGAGCAGCTCGCGCAGGTCTCCGAGGAGCGCGACATCTTCAAGACCACCATTGCCGACCTGGGGCCGGGGCTCATGCAATTCATGGCCTTTCGCCGTCAGGAAGCCGAGCACCGGCGCGAACTGGCGGCTCGCGAGCTGCGCAAGGCACAGCGCCCCGAAGTGCGCCTGCGCTACGAGGTGTTGCCCGAGCGGCAGATCCTCTACGAGGGCCGCGAATATTCCCTGGCCGCGTTCAAGTCCCAGGTGGTGGGCAAGCTGCGGGAGGATTCCTGGATCGCCTTCCGGGCCTACGCGCGTCCGGCAACGCCCTTTGGCGACGTCGTGGCCAGCCGCGCCGAGGTGCTGCAAAACAGTGGTGAATTCGATACATATTGGGATAATGTGACGCGGGAGGCGCCATAGGGGCACCGCCAACCGCAACGCCGCGCCATGCCGGATGGGCCGCGGCGTGCGCATTGCGCGGCGCAACAGGGAGGTGAGCGGGGAGCCATGGCCACCAGATACAGCGGGCCGCAAAAAGCGGCCATCTTGCTTCTGGCGTTGGGCGAAGAAACCGCCGCGGAAGTGCTCAAGAATCTCAACGAAGCGGAAATTCAGGATCTCGCGCAGTTCATCGGCCGGTTGGAGGAAGTGACTCCCCGGGACGTGGACCGCGTGGCCAACGAATATTACCGCGTCGCCGAGCGCAAGAATTTCATCCCCGGCCCGCCGGAAACCAAGGTGGGCTACCTGCGCGGCGTGCTCAACCGCGCCTTGGGGGAGGAAAAAGCCACCCGGCTCGTCGACGGTATGCTGGCCGGCGGCGGGGAAAGCACCCTCCAGCGGCTGACCTGGCACGCTCCCAGCACCATCGCCGATTTTCTGGGCGGCGAGCACCCCCAGGTCATTGCGGTGATCCTGGCCAACCTGGGCGATCCCAACCTGGCCATGAGCATCATCTCCCATCTGCCGCAGGGCGTGCAGCAGGATGTGTATCAACGCCTGGCGCGCTACAAGGCCATTTCCCAGGAATTGCTGGACGAGCTTGAACAGTCCTTGCAGGAAGAGATCAAGCGGCCCCCCGCGCCGCGTGCGGACGTGCAGAGCGGCACGGAGCTGGTGGCCGACGTCCTGGAAACGTCGACGCGTGCGGTGGAATCCAAGCTCCTGCGCCACATCGAGCAACGCAATCCGGAGCTGGCCGAGAAAATCCGTGGGCGCATGTTCGTCTTCGAGGACTTCATCAAGATCGACAACTACGGCATCCAGCAAGTGTTGCAGCAGACCACCAACAACGATCTCGTGCTGGCGCTGAAGACCGCCAGCGAGCCGCTGCAGCGCCATTTTTTCCGCAACATGTCCACCGACTCGGTGCGGGCCATCCAGGAGGCTTTGGGCGCCATGGGCCCTGTACGCATTTCCGAGATCGAGGCGGCCCAGAAGCGTCTGGCGGCGATCGCCGGACGGCTCAACGACCAGGGCGAACTGACCATCCTGGACCGCAAGGCACCCGCATAGGACGGCGGCACCGCGCCGTCGGGTAGCCCTCTGTGTCCGCGGATTCCCGACAATGCGCACAGCGGGTCCCGCGCGCCCGGCCCGTTGCGGTACGGTTCCCCGTCAGACTTGGCGCAACCGCATACCCCGCCGCGCTTGTTGTCCCCCGTGCGCGCGGCCGCTGCAATGCCGCAATCCTCCCCGCTTGCCCAGTTTCATGCCCCTCACGGCGTAGCTGCTTCTCGACAGGCGCTGTTGAAAAATAGTCTTAGTATGATAAGATTGGCAATCTGAAGATACCGCGCGGCACTTGCCTTGGTGGGTCGTTCCCACCACGAAAAAATCCATCCTGCCGTGACGGCACGGGCATCATCCTTGCTTGGAAGTGAACTGCTGAGGAATGTGTCGTCCGGGCTCATGGCACGAGGTCGCGTCGACCAGCGCGCCGGCCACACCGCCGCCCATGGGGCGGCGGGCTGCGCTCCTGGAGGAGCCGCCGGTGGCGTGCCGTCTTTGCGCCATGCCCGCACATCAGGCCCATGGGAGACCGAGTGATGCTCTGCTGGATGCGAGAAGTCATAGTGCAACGCTGGCGCCGCGGGTCGCTGCGCCACGTGGGCGTGCTGGCGCTGCTGGTGCTGGCTGTGCCGGGATTGGCCGGGTGTGACCTGGGGTCCAAGCCCAGCGGTGGAGGCGGCGGCGGCAGCACGGCGGCGGTCATCGGACCCAGCACGACCTTTTCGGCCACCCCGCTCTCCGATACGCAGGTGGTCACCTCGGGCAACACGGTGGTCTTCGGCCCGGCCACCTTTCCCCTTCCGCTGGGCACAGGCGGGGCGCGGATCACGCTGCAATCGTCCGTGGGCGCCTCGATCTTTGTCACCGATCCGACCGCCCAGGACTGCACCAGCACCTCCGGCGCATTCGCATACAACGCCTATGCGGGCGCCTTTTCCGTGACGAATACGGAGACCACGGCGATCGGCACGGCAAACGTCATCGGCGTGTGCTTCTATGCCAGCCTGAGCGGCGTGACTGGCGCGCGCAGCCGCATCACCATCACGCATGACGCCACCGCGCCCACACCCATGCTGTTCGCCAACGGGGTCGATCCGGCAGGTCCGCCGCAAGAGCTTTTCAGCAGCTTCCCCACGATTACCATGCGTTTCAGCGGCGGCACTGACAACGGCACGATCTATTACACCACCGACGGCACGACACCCACCGTGGACACGCCCAGCAAGATCAGTATCGTCGCCGGCGTGGGTAGCGGCTCATTCGTGTTCACCCACGCCAGCCGCACCATCACCATGCTGGCCGAAGACGAGGTGGGCAACCTGTCCGCCGCGACGCCGGTGATCCTGCTCATGGAGCTTACCGCCACATCGCCCAGCGCGGGATACTACTCGACGGCGCAGAGCGTGAAGCTCGTGCCGCCTTCCAGCAACTACGTGGACGGCATCAGCGGGGTCTACCTGCTGCTCTGCCAGTTTGAGCTGGTCAGCGGCTACGAGTGCTACGACAACACGCTGACCCTGGTGCCGGGCGCCGTGGCCGAGACGCTGCCCGTGACCGGCGGCCATTACGCCTACGACTTCGGCGCCGTAGGCTCGACCGACGATGAGACCATCACGCTGCCGGGGGTGAGCGGCGAAACGGTGGTCTACGACCTGCGCTTCGCGCTCGATCCGCTGGGCTCCGGCACCCTGGATGCCACCCAGCAGGCCTATTTCATCATCGACCGCGACATCCCCAGCGCCATCATCTACGCCGATCCCGACCGTACGGACAACGACCAGATGCGCGTGGCGGCCAGCGTGTTCGACCGCGGGGCCTACACGGTCAGCAGCTCGCAGATCACCAACTTCGCGCTCAAGGTGGACAAGACCGACCCAGCGGAATTGTGCGCCGGGTCCGTGGCGACGGTACCGCCTTGTCTTCCTGTGAACCAGGCGACGGTCGCGGTGCCCAGCACCAGCTTCCTGCGGCCGCAGCCGGGCAGCAGCGTGGGCGACAACAAGCCCGTCACGGTGACCGTCACGGCCACGGACGCCGCCGCCAATGCCAGCAGCCTGACGCGGTATATGCCCATCGGCCGCACGGTGCTGGGCAGCCCGGCGGACACGGACCTGCAACTGGGCTATGCCCTGGCCCAAGGCAATTTCAACTGCGACGCGGCCTGCCTGCTCACCGGCGGCAGTGGAGCGCCCGACGCCA
This sequence comes from Candidatus Lambdaproteobacteria bacterium, assembly GCA_016199125.1. GTDB lineage: Bacteria > SAR324 > SAR324 > SAR324 > JACQKK01 > JACQHH01. The sequence goes on along the minus strand of JACQHH010000077.1, from coordinate 646 downwards.
AGTACGCGCCGGACGTGGTCGTCGGCGAGCCGGGCAATGGGGCGGGCAACGTCTACATCTTCTACGATGGCGTGCGCAGCGAGGTCATCTTCACTTCGCCCGCTGCGCCCGCCGGCGTCTTTGTGACGCCGCTGAACCTGACGACACTCGCCGAGACCACCATTCCCATCCAGGTGGACGTGGACGGCGCTACGCTCAACGGCACGCTCGATCTTGCGCAGCAGTTGACCACCGCCGCGGCGCAATCATCCGTGACCGCGGCTCAGTTGGCCGATGCATTCAACAAGGAAATCCTGCGCATCGCCGTGCAGAGCGGCACGGACCTGCGGCTCTACATGAGCGCGCAGGGCAAACTGACCAGCAGCGCAGCCGACGATAGAGTGAGCATCCACTCCAACACGGGCACCATCGAAACCTGCGTGACGCTGGACCCGGCCTCCACGGGCAATGCGCTGGTCACGACGCTGTTCGGCGCTTCGCCGGTGGGGCCGACCTGCGTCTATGACGAAAAGATCGCCGGTGAAAATGCCGGCGACCGCTTTGGCCACGCCATCATCACCGCCGATTTCAATGGGGACGGATTCGACGACATCGCCGTGGGCGCGCCCAAATACGACAATGGGGGGAATACCGATGCCGGGCGGAC
>JACQHH010000074.1 GCA_016199125.1 Candidatus Lambdaproteobacteria bacterium | reverse complement strand
GCTTGAAGTTCTGGCTGCCGCATTCGCCAATCACCGAGCGCAGCCCGCGGTGCCCGCCGTCGCTGCCGCCGTCGCGCAGGCGCACCTTGCCCGTTTCCAGATCCAGGTCATCCACGATGACCAGCAGCTCCGCCAGCTCCACCTTGTAGAAGCGCAGCAACGCGGCCACCGAGCGGCCGCTGCGGTTCATGAACGTCTGCGGCTTGAGCAGCAACACGCGCGCATCGCCCTGCCCCACCGCCGCCAGCAGCCCGTCGAACTTGCGCTCCCAGGGCCCCGCCCCGGCCAGCGTGGCCAGCCGCTCGACCACCCGGAAGCCCAGGTTGTGCAGGCTCGCCTCGTAGTCCTTGCCCGGATTGCCCAGCCCCGCGACGACGCGCATGGTTTCGACCCTGCCTCCACTGCCTCGTCGTCAAGGGTACGGGGCTGACGCCCCGTGCGAAGGTGCCGGCGGCGCAGCCCGCCCACCCCACGGACGCGCGCGCCAGGCTACTCCGCGGCCTTTTCGACAGCGGGCGCCGGCTCGCCCTCTGCGGCAGGCACGGCCGCACGAATCTCTTCCGCCTCCACGGCCGCTTCTTCCCGGGCCTTCTCTTCCTCCTCGGTGATCTGCGCGGAGACCACGAACAGCGTTTCGTCCGGCGACGTCACCAGGCGCAGCCCCTGGGGCAGCACCAGGTCGCGCACATGAAAGTTGTCGCCGATCTTCAGCGGCGTGAGATCGGCATCCAGATATTCCGGAATGTCGGTGGGCAGGCACTCCACGTCCACCTCGCGGGTGATGGTCTGGAGAATCCCTCCCAGACGCACCCCGTCGGAATGGCCCACGGCGCGCACTTCCACGGTCACCACCACCGTCTTGGTCACGTCGATCTCGTGGAAATCGATATGCAGCAGGCGCCCGCCCGTGGCGGTGGTCTGCACTTCCTTCATGATCACGCTGCGCGTCTCGCCGTTGGCGAAGCGCACGCCGATCAGCCGCTCGCCGCCGTGCAGCGCATGCACCAGCCGCTCGGCCTGTTTGGCGGCCACCTGCACGGGCAGGGGCTCGCCGCGCCCGTAAACGATGCCCGGCACGATGCCCTGCTGCCGCAGCTTGCGTACGCCCCCTTTGCCCCGGCTCGTACGCTCGGCGGCTTCCAGCATCATTTCGGTCATGTCGTCCTCGGTCTTCTACCCGCCCGGGCCGGGCGTGGGCCAAGCGCGCGCCCGCCGCGCCCCGGCCGTTCCGCGCATCCACCACGCCCCCACGGAGGCGCCTGGCGATGCGGATCGTCTTGTGAAACAATGCCTTTGGCGCGCGCTGATCTACCTGCACACTCAGGCTAACGTAATCTCTACAAATACGAATTAATTCGCCCCGGGTCAACTGAAAACTCAGCCTGCCGGCCGGCCGGTGCGGGGGCACGAGAGGTCCCCGGCGCCGCGGGCAGGGCTTGCGGGGCGCGCGGGGGGCCGGCGGCGCAATTGCGATCCCCGGACAAATGGTGCATTCTGGGCGGGTCCCGCAGCCGCGACGCGCGCAAGCGGAGGGTCGCGACGGGCGACGGCACGCGGCGACAGACCACAGCGCCATTCCCAGCCAAGACGACCCACTTGCATCATGGATGACATGCAGGGACGAAGCGGATCGATCCATCCCACGGCCATCATCGATCCCGGAGCGTCCCTGGCGGATGACGTGACGGTCGGGCCCTATGCGGTCATCGGCGCGCAGGTGTCCGTCGGCCCCGGATGCACCCTGGCCAACCACGTGACGATCGTGGGCCCCACGCGCATCGGACGCAACAACCGCTTCTTCCCCTACGCGTCCATCGGGCAGGACCCCCAGGACAAGAAGTACACCGGCAGCGGACAGTCGGCGCTGGAGATCGGCGACGAGAACACGTTCCGCGAATTCGTCACCGTCAACCGCGGCACCGAGGGCGGCGGCGGGGTGACGCGCATTGCCCACCGCAACTGGATCATGGCCTACTGCCACATCGCCCACGACTGCCAGGTCGGCTCCGATACGGTGTTCGCCAACAGCGCCACACTGGGCGGGCACGTGACCGTGCAGGACGGGGTGATCCTGGGCGGGTTCACGGCGGTGCACCAGTTCTGCACCGTGGGCGAGCTGACCATCACCGGCGGGCACACCATGGTGGCCCAGGACGTGACGCCATTCGTGATCGCCACGGGCAACCGCGCCCAGCTCTTCGGCGTGAACAAGATCGGCCTGCAGCGGCACAACTTCTCCGAGGCGGACATGGATGCCGTCCACCGCGCCTACAAGCTCTTCTTCCGCAGCAAGCTCAACGCCAACGACGCGCTGGCGGCCATCGACGCGGAGCTGAGCGCCTCGGCGCCGGTGCAGCGCTTCGTGGCCTTCGTCAAGCACTCCACGCGCGGCATCTGCCGCTAACAACGCCCTATGCCCGGCATTCGCGAACCGCTGCTGCCCGTGCCCGGCTTTTCGGCCATGGGCATCAACATCGGCATCAAGGACACGCGGCTCGATTTTGGCGTGGTCAGCGCCCAGGCGCCCTGCGCCGCCGCGGGGGTGTTCACGCGCAACAACTTCCCCGGCGCCCCGGTGCTCGTGGGCCGCGAGCACATCGCCGGGGGACGCTTGCAGGCCATCGTGGTCAACTCCAAGAACGCCAACGTGGCCACGGGCCTGGACGGCGTCGAGCATGCCCGCCAGACGTGCCGCGCGCTGGGCGACGCCCTGGGCATCGCTCCGCACCTGGTGCTGCCCAGCTCCACGGGGGTCATCGGCGTGCCGCTGCCCATCGGCAAGCTGCTGGCGGCCTGCGGGGAGGCGCCCCGGCACCTGCGCGCCGACCGGACGGGGCTGGAGACCTTCGCTCGCGCCATCATGACCACCGACACGCGGCCCAAGGCCATCTCGCTGCGCTGCGGCGGCGCCACGCTGAGCGGCGTGGCCAAGGGCGCGGGCATGATCGAGCCTCACATGGCCACGATGCTGGCCTACCTGTTCACCGACGCCCAGGTGCCCGCGGCGGTGCTGCAGCGCCAGTTGCGCGCAGCGGTCGACGCGTCGTTCAACCGCATCTCCATCGACTCGGACACCTCCACCAGCGACACCGCGGTGGTGCTGGCCAACGGGCAGGCCGGTCCCGTGGACGAGGCCGCCTTTGGCGCGGCCCTGCGCGAGGCGTGCGTCTATCTGGCCCGGGAAATCGCGCGCGACGGCGAGGGCGCCACCAAGCTCATCGAGCTGCACCTGCGCGGGGCCGCTTCGCCCGAGGCCGCGCGGGCCCTGGCCAAGTCGGTCATCAATTCCCCACTGGTGAAAACGGCCATTCACGGCGCCGACCCCAACTGGGGCCGCTTCGTGATGGCCCTGGGGAAGGTGTTTGCCCATCCCCTGCGGCTGGAGGAGCTGTGCATCGATTTCGGCGAGCCGGGCGCGGATGGGCCGCCCATGCGCATCACGGCCCAGGTGCCCGCCGCGGCGCTGCTGGAGCGCATCTCGGCCTATCTGCGGCGGCCGGAACTGCGCATCGTCATCACCGTAGGCCACGGCCCGGAGGAGATCACGGTCTGGGGCTGCGACCTGACCGAAGGCTACGTGCGCGAAAACGCCCTCTACACCACCTGAGCCCGCCATCGGCGCGGCGCTCCTGCGCGGCACCGCGCAGGCCGGTGGGAGGCGGGCGATCTCGCGCTCGCTCCCGCGCCGCCATGATTTCGTAAATACATTGTTGAAACTAGGGAAATAGGCTAGTGTGGGGTGCTGTACCTTCGGCCGTATCCACGCACCAGGCATTGGGAAGTTGATTTATGAGCCAACGCAGCGTCGAATTTTACTTTGACTACAACAGCCCCTATTCCTACTTCGCCACGCACCTGATCGAGGGCGTATGCAAGCAGTATGGGGCCACGCTGGCCTGGGAACCCATGGTGCTGGGAGGCGTGTTCAAGGCGCTCAACGTGCAGTCCCCGGTGGTCAACAACCCGGCCAAAGTCGCCAATATGATGAACGATCTCAATACATTGAGCGTTTATCACGGCATCCCGTACAAGGAGCGCACGACGTTTCTGTTCAACCCCATCACGGCGCTGCGGGCCACGCTGGCGGTGCCCCAGGGCGCCGAGCGGGCCCGGGCGGTGAAGGCGCTCTACGAGGGCACGTTCGTGTTGGACCTGGACATGGGCGACAGCGCCAAGGTGCAGAAGCAGCTGGACAAGGCTGGGTTCGACGGCGCGGCGCTGCTGGAAAAGACCCAGGACGAGGCCATCAAGAATCAGTTGAAGACCAACACCAGCCGCGCCTTGGAACGCGGCGTGTTCGGCGCGCCCACGTTTTTTGTGGACGGCGACAAGATGATCTGGGGCCACGACCGGCTGCACATCCTGGAATATTTCTTGAAAAGCTAGCGCCTGGCAGCGCTCCCGGGCCGGTGGCATTGAGCCGCCTGGGAATCGACGTGCGCCACGGGCCCCAGGCGCGGGCCATGCCGGAGGGCGGGACGGGCCGGCAGCACGGCCCCGGCGTGGGCAGGCGGGCGTGCGGGAATTCGGACGTAAACGGTCAACGTAGGACATCATCCAATCAAGAGACGCCGGCGCACAAGCGGTGTGCGCTGCTGCGGGCGTATGCTGCGATCGGCTGAATCGCCATCACGCATCCGAAGGGTTCATTCAGCAAGCGACGTATCGAGAACTGTCCGCACATGGAAATCGTAAAGAAGATTCGTGACTACTTCACGAGCGACATGGCGATCGACCTGGGCACGGCGAACACGCTGGTGTTCGTGCGGGGCCAGGGCATCGTCATTCGCGAGCCGTCGGTCGTTGCCGTCAAGCGGGACAACAAGGGCGGGCACAAGGTGCTCGCCGTGGGCAAGGAAGCGAAGATCATGCTGGGGCGCACTCCCGGCAGCATCTTTGCCATCCGGCCCATGAAGGACGGCGTCATCGCCGACTTCGAGATCGCCGAGGAGATGCTGCGCCACTTCATCAAGCAGGTGCAGCGCCAGAACTCGTTCATCAAGTTCAAGCCGCGCATCATCATCGGCGTGCCCTCGGGCATCACCCAGGTGGAAAAGCGCGCGGTGCGCGAATCGGCCGAATCGGCCGGGGCCAAGGAGGTCTACCTGATCGTCGAGCCCATGGCCGCGGCCATCGGCGCGGGCCTGCCCATCACCGAGCCCAATGGCAACATGATCGTGGACATCGGGGGCGGCACCACCGAGGTGGCAGTGATCTCCCTGGCGGGCATCGTCTACAGCGACTCGGCGCGCATCGGCGGCGACCGCATGGACGAGGCCATCGCCCAGTACATCAAGCGCCAGTACAACATGCTCATCGGCGAGCGCACGTCCGAGGAAATCAAGATCCAGATCGGCTCGGCGTTCGAGAACGGCGCGCCCATGACCCACGAGGTCAAGGGCCGCGACCTGGTCACGGGCATCCCCAAGACGCTCATGCTCAACGATTCCGAGATCCGCAGCGCGCTGTCGGAGGTTTACGACGGTATCGTGCAGACCGTGAAGAACGCCCTCGAGCGCACTCCGCCGGAGCTGGCCGCGGACATCGTGGACAAGGGCATCGTGCTGGCCGGTGGCGGCTCGCTGCTGCGCGGTCTGGACATGCTGCTGCGCGACCGCACGGGCCTGCCCATCATCCAGGCCGAGGACCCGCTCTCCTGCGTGGCCCTGGGCACTGGCGCGGCGCTGGACCAGATCAACCTGCTGCGCAACATCGCCCTGCAATAGCGCAGGGCAGTCGACGTGCCCCGTCCGGCCGCCTCCTTGGAGCGCCGGACCATGGGCCTGGCGCTCCCGCTGCGGCCCGTGCCGCACTTTCCCACACGTTTTGGCTTGCCCGGCCCCTCCGGCTCGTGTCATGTGCTGGCTGGGGCATGGCACAGCGGGCGAACGCTCACGGGAACACGGCACATGGCGAAGTTTCCCACCTACGACCAACTGGAACGGCGGGGCGAGGCCAACCTGCCCGTATCCTGGGGCGTATTCGGCGAAGGCGACCAGCTCGGCACGCTCAATCACATCACCGACGAGACGGCCCGCGCGGCGGCCGCCCTGGTGCGCCGCGGGGCGCGTTTCAACCTGAATCTGCCGCTGCACGTGCCCTTCGGCGAGATCCATCCCCAGGCCCACGTGCGGCGCGGGGCGCCCACCCAGACCCTGTTCGCCTACGAACGCGGGCACGTGCTGATCCGCGACGACAAACTGGACGGATTCTTCCTGCAGGGCTCCACGCAATGGGACGGGCTGACGCACATCGGCGACCGCGAGCTGGGGCTGTTCTACAACGGGGTCACGCCCGAGCAGATCACCCAGCGCGAGGGCACGCGCAACGGCATCGAGCACCTGGCCGCGCACGGCATCGTCACACGCGGGGTGCTGGTGGACCTGGTGCGGCATTTCGCCGCCGAAGGACGGGGCTGGGATGTGATGGCGCAACAGACCGCCAGCGCCGACGACCTGCGGGCTTGCCTGGAGCGGCAGAAGGTGGCGCTGCTGCCGGGCGATGTGCTGCTGGTGCGACAGGGCTGGCTGAGCGCCTTCCGCGCCGCAGCCGACCGGGACGCCCGCGATGCGTTGTTGCGTCCCTGGACCTTTTCGGGGGTCTCCGGCGGCGAGGACCTGTGGCGCCTGCTGTGGGACCAGCGCGTCGCGGCCATTGCCTCCGATTCGTTGGCCGTGGAGGTGTGGCCCATCCCGGACGGCACGCCCGGGCTGCACCTGGCCATTCCCCGGCTGGGGTTGACCCTGGGCGAAATGTTCGATCTGGACGCGCTGGCCGACGATTGCCACGCGGACGGCCGCTACACCTGCCTGTTCGTCTCCAGCCCGCTCAACCTGCGCGGAGGCGTGGGCTCACCGCCTAATGCCCTGGCGGTGAAATGATGCCGCCTCGCCCGGTGCCCCGCTGCGACAGTCACAGGCGGGAACGCGCGGGCCCGGCACGAACGGCTGACGTTCACAGAGGAACGCCACGTGAGGTTGCTGTGAAGCGATGGGGAAGCCTCAGGCTGCGTGGAGGGAAAAAGGAGGAAAACCCACCACGGTGGCCAGTC
>JACQHH010000085.1 GCA_016199125.1 Candidatus Lambdaproteobacteria bacterium | reverse complement strand
GGCTGCGGGGAGGCCACCGCCATCCGGATGCTGCTGGCCGCGCTGGGGGAGGCCCATGCCAAGGAGGACATCGGGATCGTGGCCGCCACCGGCTGCAACACGGTCTACGGCTCCACCTATCCCTACAATCCCTACCGGGTGACCTGGACCAACTCCCTGTTCGAAAACGCGCCGGCGGTGGCCATGGGTGTGCGCATGCGCTGGAACCAGCTCGGCTGGCCCGACAAGCGTGTGTGGGTGCTGGGGGGCGACGGGGCCATGTACGACATCGGCTTCCAGAGCCTCAGCCGCATGCTGGCCTCGGGCATGGACATCAAGGCCATGGTGCTGGACACGCAGGTCTATTCCAACACCGGCGGCCAGGCCAGCACCTCCACCTTCACGGGGCAGGCGGCCAAGATGTCGCCCCACGGGCGCGTGATCCACGGCAAGACCGAGCACCGCAAGGAGCTGGCCAACATCGCCCTGATGCACCCGGACGTCTATGTGGCCCAGACGTCGACGGCCTACACGGCACACTTCTACCAGGCCATCCGCGAGGCCAACGAGTATCCCGGCCCGGCGCTGATCAACGTGTACACCACCTGCCAGCCCGAGCACGGCGTGGCCGACGACCTGTCCCAGGCCCAGAGCCGCCTGGCCGTCAGCGGCCGGGCGTTTCCGCTGTTCGTGCACGACCCCCGGCGCGGCGCCAGCATCCGCGAGCGGCTGCGCCTGCAAGGCAATCCGGGCATGACGGACGACTGGCCCAAGGATTCCAGGACCGGCAAGGAATTCACGTTCGTGGAGTTCGCGCGCACCGAAGGCCGCTTCGCCAGGCACTTCGATGCGGACGGCAATCCTTCGGAGACGCTGCTGGCGTCCCAGGCCGACCGCCTGGCCAACTGGCGGCGCCTGCAGGAGCTGGCCGGCATCGGCCGTTGAGCCCGGCACTCAGGGCCGCGCGTCCCGTTTGCGCGCCGTCATGGCGGCGGCGCCTCACCCCTCGCTGAAGAGACCCATGTCGCGATCCGTTTCCCGTGTGTGGCTGGCCTGCGCCCTGCTGCTGGCGTTGGCCGGCGCGGCAACCCTGCAGGCCCAGCAGGCGGCGCCCGCGCCCGTCAAGCACATCTCCGTGAGCGAGGCGCGGCAGCGCCTGGCGGCCGACAAATCCGTGGCGCTGGTGGATGTGCGCACGCCCGGCGAATTCACCGCGGGGCACATTCCCGGCGCGCGGCTGGTGGAGCTGGCGCGGCTGGAGGCCCTGGCTCCGGCGGCCCTGCCGGACAAGGATCAGCCGCTGCTGGTGTATTGCCAGGCCGGCCCCCGCGCAAAGATCGCCGCCGACAGCCTCGCGCGCATGGGCTACCGCGACGTCTCCCTCATCGACGGCTCCTACATCGCCTGGACCCGGGCGGGCTATGCGGTGAGCACGGGCAACTGAGCGCGCAATGCTCCCTGCCACGCCGCGGGCGCCGTCCTACTTCCGTCCCACGCCCTTGAAAAACGTGTAGCAGAAGGTGCCCTGCGGCGCCCTGCCGGTGGCGTGCAGGTCGGCGATGCCCTGTGCCCAGGTGTCCGCGTCGATCAGGCCGCCGGCCAGCGCCGCCTCCCGCACGCCCTCCACCATGGGGATGATGGTCTTCATCACGAAGCCGTCCATCCACGCCGGGCGGCCGGCATCGCAGTAGACGTTGCGCGGCGAGACGGCCAGCTCGCGCAACCCGGCCGCGCGCAGCAGCGGATACAGCCGCCGCCCGATCAGGGAATCGCCGCCCAGCGCCGCCTGCACGCGGATCAGGCAGTCCCAGGCGCGCTGCGCCGCGGCGGTATGGGGATGGAAATAGCACGAGCCGTGATCGCCTTCGATCACCGTGCACGTGCCGCCCGGCTTGAGCACCCGCAGCAGCCCGCGCAGCGCCCGCGGCGGATCGGCCAGGTGCTCCAGCACGAAGCACAGGAACAGGTGGTCGAAGGCGGCGTCGGCATAGGGCGGCGCGTAGAGGTCGCAGCGGCAGAAGCGCGGCTCCCCGGCGCCCTGCGCGCGGGCCTGCGCCCGCGCCTGCACCAGCGAGCCGTGGGCGATGTCGATGCTGGTCAGCCGCACGCCCGGGCTGTTGCGCAGCAGGATCGCCGTTTGCGCGCCCACGCCGCAGGCCACCTCCAGCACGCGGCTGCCCGGCGCATAGCGCGTGTCGTCGTGCAGCAGCGCGCTGAGCGTGTGGGCCTGGTCGTGCAGGCGTTGGGCCTCGCGCGCGGAATAGCTGTCGACGTAGTCGGTCATGCCGGTCTGCCGTGCCGGCGAGCTACAGCCGATCGCGCAGGGTGGCCAGCTCGTCCAGCCGCGCCAGCGCCGCATCGCGCCCGGTGGGGGGCAGGGGCCAGATCACGCCGTCGATCCCGCTGTCCCGGTGCCGCTTGAGCACCTCCGGCTTGCGCGCGGCGAAGAACAGGTGGATGGGGATGCGCCCCCGGCCCGCCTCGGCCGCCAGGCGTTGCAGCGCGCTCACCTGCTGCGCGAAGGTCATGCCGTCCGGGGTGAGGTGCTCCACGCCCGGGTCCAGCGGCAGCCACACGTCGGCGTAGGCCACCGTGCGCTTGAGGGTGCGCAGGCCCTCGCCCCCCATGAAGATCGGCGGATGGGGCCGCTGCGCGGGCTTGGGCCAGGCCCAGAGCTTGTCGAAGTTCACGAACTCGCCGTGGTACTCCGCCACCTCGTGGTGCCAGATGGCCTGCATGGCCTCGGTGCGCTCGCGCATGAGCTTGAAGCGGCGCGTGTAGTCCGTGCCGTGATTCTCCATCTCCTCCCGGTTCCAGCCGGCGCCGATGCCGAACAGCACCCGTCCGTGGGAGAGGTGATCCAGCGTGGCCACCTCCTTGGCCGTGACGATGGGGTCGCGCTCGACGATCAGGCAGATGCCCGTGCCCAGCTTGATGCGCTGGGTCACCGCCGCCGCCACGCCCAGCCACGCGAAGGGATCCATCATGCGCTTGTAGTGCTCCGGCAGCTCCGCCCCGCCGGGCCAGGGACTCTGGCGCGAGACGGGAATGTGCGTGTGGTCGGGCACGAACAGCGAATCGAACCCGCGCCGCTCCACCTCCACGGCCAGCTCCGCCGGGTGCATGGTGCGATCCGTGGCATAGTCGAAGATTCCGAATTGCATGCTCACCTGTGTGAAGGGGATTGGTCCTCGCAAGCCGCCGCGGCGGTCCGCCGCAGGAGCCCGTGTCGCCGCCCGGCGTGGCCCGCGGCCCGGCACCGTGCGGCTTTTCCGCGCGGCGGCGCGCGGCCCGGCCGCCGGCACCACCCTATGCGCAGCCATGGCCCTTTGGCAACCGCCCGCGCCGTCGCGGCGGCTTGTGTTTCCGCGGCGCATTGGCAATGGTTCGTGCAAGCGGAAATTCCCCGGCGCGGAAAGCGCCGGCGCGCGGCGGCCCGCACCCGGGCCATGCGCCGCGTACGCCACCACACCGGCACCGATCGAGCGAAAGGGCGCACATGATCAATCCCATGAGTCTGCAGGGCAAGACCATCCTGGTCACCGGCGCGGGGCGGGGCATCGGCCAGGCCATCGCCGAGCTGGCGGTGGGCCTGGGGGCGCGCGTGGCCATGCTGGACATGCAGGGCGACGCCGTGCGGGCCGCGGCCGGGGCCTTGGGGGCCGACCATGCGCGCGCCTATGTGGGAAGCGTCACCGATCCGGCGTTCATCCAGGCCACCGTGGAGGCCATCGTCAAGGACTTCGGCGACCTGCACGGGCTGGTCAACAACGCCGGCATCACGCGCACGGCCATGATCCACAAGATGACCCTGGAGCAGTGGAACGAGGTCATCGCCGTCAACCTCACCGGCGTGTTCATCTGCCTGCAAGCCGTGGGGCGCTATTTCATCCAGAAGTCCAAGCAAGGCGTGGCCACGCCGGGGCGCATCGTGAACATCTCCTCCACGGCCGGGCTGCGCGGCACCACGGGCCAGATCAACTACGGCGCGGCCAAGAGCGGCGTGCTGGGCATCACCATGTCCGCCGCGCAGGAATGGGCGCGCTACGGCGTGACCGTGAATTCCGTGGCCTTCGGCACCGTGGAGACGGAAATGACCGAGGTCATCCGCAGCCCGCGCTTCATCGAGACCACCATGGCGCGCATTCCGCTGGGGCGCATTTCCACGCCCGCGGAGGTGGCCCAGCCCGTGTGCTTCCTGCTTTCCGACGCGGCATCCTATATCACGGGCCAGCACCTGAGCCCCAACGGCGGCTCGCACATGGCGTCCTGAGCCCTGCGTCCCCGCGGCATGCGGTGCTAGAATGGAGGGGCGCCCCGGCGCATGAGCGCAGGGTCACGTTCGCTGGAGGCGGAGCCATGGTTGCATGCACATCATCCCGCTCCCGGCGGCGGAGCGCCGCGTGGCTTGCGTGGACCATGCT
>JACQHH010000076.1 GCA_016199125.1 Candidatus Lambdaproteobacteria bacterium | reverse complement strand
TTTGGCGGCCGGCTTGGGCTGGTCCGCGGATTTCGCCTTGCGGGCGGCCTTGGGCTTGGCGACTTTGGCGGGCGGCTTGGCCTTCGCCCCGGCCTTGGCGCCAGTGCGGCGACCCCGCGTCACCGGCCCGCGGGCCGCGCGGGCCTGGAGCAGCTCCAGCGCCGCCTCCAGGGTGAGGGCGTCGGGATCCGCGGAGCGCGGCAGGGAGGCATTGAGCTGCCCGTCGGTCACATAGGGCCCATAGCGCCCGGACTTGAGGGAGATGTCCGCGCCGCTTTGCGGGGCTTTGCCCAGCTCGCGCAGCGTGGCGGCCTGGCCGAAGCGGGCGCGCTTTTCCTGCTTGAACAGGGCCACGGCCTCGTCCAGTGTGAAGCTGAACAGCGCCTCGGCGCCGGGCAGGCTGCGCGTGTCCTTGCCGCGCTTGGCATAGGGTCCGTAGCGGCCCAGGTCTACCTCGATGTCCTCGCCGGTGTCCGGGTCGCGCCCCACGTTGCGGGGCAGGGAGAGCAGACCCAGGGCATCGTCCAGGGTCAGCCGCTCCGGGCTCTGCCCCGGCAGCAGGCCCTTGTTGCGGGGACTTTCGCCCGTCTCGCCGAGCTGCACGTAAGGCCCGTAGCGGCCGGACTTGACGTAGACGTTCTGCCCGGTCTGGGGGTGCGTGCCCAGCACCTGGGGCTGATTGCCCGCGGCCAGCAGCTCCTCGGCCCGCGCGAGGGTCAGCTCGTCCGGGGCCAGGTCCTCGGGCAGCGAGGCGCGGTCGCTGTTGCGCTCCAGGTAGGGGCCGTAGCGCCCCACGCGGATGTTGATGGCCTGCCCGTCGCTGCCTGTGCCCAGGGGAATGGTGCAGGCCTGCCGCGCGTCGATCTCGGCCTTGAGCAGCTCGGCCAGTCCGGGCGACTCCCCGCTGCCGTAGTAGAAGTGCCGCAGGTAGCGCAGCGATTCGCCCTCGCCGGTGGAGATGGCATCCAGGGCATCCTCCATTTCCGCCGTGAAGTGCTGGTCCACCAGGCGCTCGAAGAACTGCTCCAGCAACTGCACGACCGCAAAAGCCACGAACGTGGGCACCAGGGCGTTGCCCTTCTTCACCACGTAGGCGCGGCGGATGATGGTGTCGATGATCGAGGCATACGTGCTGGGCCGGCCGATGCCGTTCTTTTCCAGCTCCTTGATCAGCGAGGCTTCCGAATAGCGCGCGGGGGGCTGGGTGCTGTGCTCCGCGGGCTCCAGGCGCTCGCAGGTCAACGCGTCGCCCACGGCCACGTCCGGGAGCAGCTTCTCCTGGTCGCCCAGCTCGCCGTCGGGGTCGTCGCTGCCTTCCACGTAGGCGCGCAGATAGCCCGGAAACTCGATGGTCTTGCCCGTGGCCTGGAACAGCGCTCCGCCCCCCTGCACCTGCAGCGTCATGCGCTGGCCGGTGGCATTGGGCATCTGGCTGGCCACGGTACGCTTCCAGATCATCTCATAGAGCCGGAACTCGTCTACGTTGAGCTCGCCGCGCAACGATTCGGGCACCTGAAACGCATCGCCCGCCGGGCGGATGGCCTCGTGGGCTTCCTGGGCGTTCTTCACCTGCGACTTGTACACGCGCGGCGCAGGGGGCAGGTAGTCGGCCCCGTAATGGCTGCGGATGTGATTGCGCGCCGCGGACAGCGCCTGGTCCGAGAGCGTGGTGGAATCGGTGCGCATGTAGGTGATGTAGCCGCGCTCGTACAGCGCCTGGGCCACGCGCATGCTGTTGCGCGAGGTGAGCCCCAGCTTGCGGTTGGCCTCCTGCTGCAAGGTGCTGGTGGTGAAGGGCGCCGGGGGCTTGTCCGCATAGGGCTTGCGCTCCGACTTGACCACCCGCCAGCGCTCGTTTTGCAGCGCCGCGCGCAGCCGGGCGGCCCCGGCCTCGTCCAGGTGCACCAGGTGATGCCCGGGCGGGAGCTGGCCCGTGGTGTCCTCGAAGTCGCGGCCCGTGGCCAGGCGCATGCCGTCGACGTTGATCAGCGTGGCCGTGAAGGGCTGCTTGCCGTCGCGGCTGAAGGTGCCCGCCAGATCCCAATAGTGCGCCACGCGGAAGGCCATGCGCTCCCGCTCGCGCTGCACCACCATGCGGATGGCCACGCTCTGCACCCGTCCGGCGGACAGCGACGGGGCGATCTTGCGCCACAGCACCGGGGACACCTCGTAGCCGAAGAGCCGGTCCAGCAGGCGCCGGGTTTCCTGGGCCGTCACCAGGCGCGTGTCGATGTCGCGCGGCGAGGCCAGTGCCGCGCGGATGGCCTCGCGGGTGATCTCGTGAAAGACCAGCCGGTGGGTGGGCACCCGCGGCTGGAGCACCTCCTGCAAGTGCCAACTGATGGATTCGCCCTCGCGGTCCTCGTCGGTGGCCAGGTACAGCACGTCGGCGCCCTTGAGCAGCGCCTTGAGCTTGGAGACCTGCTTCTTCTTGTCGCTGGGCACGACGTAGAGCGGCTTGAAGTCGTGCTCCACGTCGATGCCCAGGCGCGACCAGGACTCGCCGCGCAGCTCGTCCGGAATGTCTCCGGCCGAATCCGGCAGGTCGCGGATGTGTCCGATGCTCGATTCCACGACGAAATCGTCGTCCAGGAAGCGGGCGATCGTGCGGGCCTTGGTGGGCGACTCTACAATCACCAAGGATTTGGGCATCAGGGGTCTCCTCACTTGGGGCACTTATGGCAGGCGTGGCCCGCGGGGCGGGCGGCGGTCAGCTCAGGGCGTACAGGTTGTCGGCCGTCTGGTGGATGACGCCGGAAAGCTCCAGCTCCAGGAGCAGCCCCAGCAGGCGCTCCACGGGCAGCTCCAGCTCCTGGGACAGGTCGTCCGCGTGCAGCGGACCGCGCGCCAAGGCGTCGAAGATGCGGCCCTGCTCCCCCTGGCCGCCGGGGGTGCCTTGCGCACCGGCCGTTCCCTCGGCGAGCCAGTCCAGTTGCACCGTGCGGCTGCGCCGGAATCCGCGCAACTCTTCCAGGATATCCCCCGCGTCCCGCACCAGCTTGGCGTGGCCGCGCTGAATGAGGCGGTTGGTGCCCTGGGCCGTGTACACGTCCACGTTGCCCGGCACCGCGAAGACTTCACGGTTGTGATTGAGAGCAAATCCGGCGGTGATCAAGGCGCCGCTGCGTTCGCCGGCCTCCACCACCAGCAGTCCCGCACACAGCCCGCTGATAATACGGTTACGGATCGGAAAGTTTTTTGCAAGCGGCGCCTGGGCCATGTGGAACTCGCTGAGCAGCGCGCCCTGGGTCGCGATGCGCTCGGCCAGCTCGGCGTTTTCCGGCGGATAGATGCTCGCCAGGCCCCCGCCCAGCACGGCCAGGGTGCGCAGACCGCTTTCCAACGCCTGCACGTGGGCGATGGTGTCGATCCCCCGCGCCAGCCCGCTGACGACGGTCAGCTCGGGCACGGCCTGGGCCAGCTCGCCCACCAGCCGCCGCGTGGTCTGCTCGCCGTAGCGGGTGAAGCGCCGCGTGCCCACGATGGCCAGGTGCAACCCTTCGGGAGGCGACAGGTCGCCCCGCACGTACAGCACCGGCGGGGGCACCATGGTCTGCCGCAGCAGCACGGGATAGTCCGGCGCGTCCAGGGTCAGCAGGCGCACGCCGTGCTGCGCGATGAGCCGCCGCTCCGTCTGGAACGCCTGCACCTGGCGGGCCTCGGCGATGCGCCGGGCCAGCGCCGGGGCGATGCCCGTGGCGCGGCAGAGCGCCTCCGGCGACGCGGACAGCACCTCGGCCACGCCGCCGAAGTGCGACACCAGCGCGCCGGTGAGCTTGGCCCCCAGGCCCTCCACCAGGGACAGCGCCAGCCAGTTCTCCTCCTGTGCGTCCATTGCTGCTCCTGACCGGGAACACGTCGGCAGCCCGCGCCGCCGGGCCGGCCGCTCAGCGGGCCGTCAGTTTTCCACCGGGTCCACGGCATTCCCGCGCTCGCCGAAGAGCGTCCGATAGATGGAGAACATTTCCTGGGCCTGCTCGGGCTGCTGATTGCGGCGATAGGCCCGGATCAGCCGGCTCAGCACCGCCTCGGGATACGGATATTCCGGGTAGGTGCGCAGCAGGTACCAGTAGCGCCCCACCGCCGCGTTGTACTGACCGCGCTTGTAGTAGAAATCGCCCACCTGCAGCTCATGACTGGCCAGCGTGGCCCGGGCATCGAGGTAGATGTGCTCGATCTGGGGCAGGTACACGCTGTTGGGATAGAGCAGCAGGAAGCGCTTGTAGTCCAGAATGATCTTCTTGTTGGGCGACGTGCCGCGGTCCACCTCCCGCTCCTTGAAGAACAAGCCGGTATAGGTGTTGCGGTCGTTGACGTCCAGCAGCCGGAACAGCGTGTAGGACGTCAGGTGCGAGCCCGGGTTGGCCGCCAGGTACTGCCGGTAATGAGCCTCCGCGTCGGCCCAGCTCTCCTGCAGGGCGTAGATATCCGCCAGCTTGAGGAAGGCAAAGGCGGCCAGGCGCGTGCCGGGATACTGGGCCGTGATGTTCTGCAGCTTGGCAATCGCATCGCTGTGCAGCCCCTGGTTCTCCAGGGCTTCGGCCTCGAAATACAGGATGCGCGCCGGATCCTGCAGTTCCAGGGACGTGTCGGCACAGCCCCCCAGCAGCGCCAGGCCCAGCAACGCCAGGCCCAGCACGGCCAAGGCGGGTCGTGCGGCGGGCGAGGGGCGGGTGGCGTGGCGCATGGGATGCATCGTCGCGGCGTGCAGAGGAATCAAGTTGGCGGCCCCGCGGGCAGGCGGATTCACGGCTGATGGATGCTGCGGCCCGCCCGGCGGTTCGCTGGGCTCCGCTCGTGGAACCGGGCGGCCCCGCCGGAGCGGCTAGGCCTCATAGCCCCGCGTGGCGAAGCGATGCAGGAACGGAATGCGGAACTGCCGCGAGAGCACCTTGACCCGGCCGTTGCCGGAGCGGGTGCCCTGCAGCGAGTCCAGCAGCCGGGCGATCTGCACCAGCCCGTTGTCGCCGATGTCCAGATGCGCATCGGCCACCTTGTTGCGGGCATTAAGATAGCCCATCCCGTGCACCTCGGCGAGCAGCGCCTCCACGGGCCCCAGGATTTCCACCAGGCCCTGCTGCTCGATCACGCAGCGGAAGCGCTCGAAGCGCCCGCCCAGCAGGGCGCGGCTGCGGTCCAGGGACATCACGTCCGCGTTGCCCTCCACGTGGGCCACGTGGGCGCGGCTATGGTCGCGCAGAATCAGGCTGGCGTGGGCCAGGCGCCCCGCCCGCAGGAGGTTGGCCTTGTGCAGGCGCGCCACCAGCTCCGCTTCCTGGTCTCCCAGGTCGATGGGGCCCTGGATGTCGTCGAACTGCAACGCGATGCCCTTGGGCACCGTGGCCTGGATGTGCAAGGGCTTGCCCAGGGTGCCCATGTGCCCGTCGATGCCCCCGCGCATGGAGATGCCCTCGCCGCTCTGCCGCGCGCCCGCCGGGTTGCGCCCGAACATTTCCGCCTCGCCGTCCGTATCCTGGCGCTCCACGGCGATGCCCACCTCGGTGGCCACGGGGTACACGGCCCGCACATGGTCGCGGTCGCCGGTGACCTTGATCTGGATAATGTGCCGCGACAGGCGCCGGGGGTCGTCCTCGCCGAACTTGTCCAGCGTGCTCTGCCACAGGTTGTCCGGAGTCGTGGGCTGGATGGCGATGGAGCCCGTCAGCCGCTCGATGGAGAACAGGCCCGCCCGCGAGATGGCGATGGACATGATGCGTGTGTACCGGCTGCTGGCCTGCGGGCGGAACGGGCGCGCTCCGTTGCGCCGGGACGAACGCCGCGGGGCCCGGGCCTGGGCCGCGTTCGCCTGCCGGTCGTACCACTGCCGCCGGTGCGGCGTGGAGAGCACCTCGTAGGCCTCCTTGATCGACGCGAAGCGCAGCGCATCCCCCCCGGACATGTCCGGGTGGTACACCTTGGCCAACTGGCGGAAGGAGGCCTTGATCTCCGTCTGCGTAGCCTGGGGCGAGACGCCCAGCGTGTCGTAGTAGTTCATCATGCGCGGCGGCCCGTCATGCCCGGTGCTTGCGGTAGTGATCGGCCAGGTGCTCCAGATCGCGGTGGGTCACCGTGCGCAGCAGGTGGTCGGCCAGCACCAGGTTGATCATCGCTTCCACCATGGGCACGGCCCGCGGCAGCACGCAGGGGTCGTGCCGGCCCTTGGCCTGGAGCTCGACGGGCGTGCCGTCCCGCGTGACCGTCTGCTGGGGGTGGTTGATCGTGGCGGTGGGCTTGAAGGCCACGCGCAGCACGATGTCCTGCCCGTTGGAGATGCCGCCCTGGATGCCGCCGGAGCGGTTGCTGGCCGGGCGGATCTGTCCCCCGACGCACTCGAACGCATCGTTGTGCTGCGCCCCGGTCAGCTCCACGGCGGCGAACCCCAGGCCGAATTCCACCCCCCGCGTGGCGGGCAGGGACATGAGGCCCTTGGCCAGGTCGGCGGTGAGCTTGTCGAACACCGGCTCGCCCAGGCCCACCGGGCAATGGCGCACCACGGCGCTGACCACCCCGCCCACGCTGTCGCCCGCCTTGCGCGCCTGCTCCACGCGCTCGATCATGGCCTGGGCCGCCAGCGCATCGGGGCAGCGCACGATGTTGGCCTCCACCGCCCGGGCGGTCACGTCCGCGGGCTCGATGTGCGCCACGATGTGGTGCACCCGGCTCACCCAGGCCAGCGTCTCGATGCCGGCCAGGGTGGCCAGCAGCTTGCGGGCCACGGCGCCGCCGGCCACGCGGCCCACGGTCTCGCGGGCGCTGGAGCGGCCCCCGCCCTGCCAGTCGCGCATGCCGTATTTGCGCTCGTAGGTAAAGTCGGCGTGGCTGGGGCGATAGACGTCCTTGAGATGGTCATAGGCGGCCGGACGCGCGTCCTCGTTCCAGACCATGATGGAAATGGCCGTGCCCATGGTGCGCCCTTCGAACACGCCCGAGAGGACGTGGGCCGTGTCGGCCTCCTTGCGTTGCGTGGTGATGCTGCTCTGCCCGGGGCGCCGGCGGTCCAGCTCCGCCTGGATGTCGGCCACGTCCAGCTCCAGGCCGGCCGGGCAGCCGTCGATGACGACCCCCACCCCGCCGCCGTGGGACTCGCCCCACGTCGTGATGCGGAAAACCTGTCCGAAGCTGTCGCCCATGGTCGGAACCGGTTGCGCGGCAAATTCCGCGCAATGATGTGGAAAATTTTTCGACTTGTTGATGCGCGCGGCAAGTCGCCCGCGACCGGCCTGACGCCGCGGCAGGGCTCTGTTGGGGAAAACGCTTCCCCGTGCGGAGCGCCCGGCGCAACGCCATCCCCATCTTAGTACGTTCCTAGCAAAAATTGTGTCATTGCCGGCGTTCAGTCGCCGGGTGCGGGCGCGGCGTCGCTGTTTCCCGGGTCGGGAGATGCGGGCGGCCCCTGGGCGGGGGTCTGGGCGGCGTCCCCCTGCTCCGCCCCGGGGGCTGAGTCCAGCTTCTGCATCTGGGCCTGGTCGGCATCCAGGCGCGCGAGCCAGGCCGCGGCCTCGGGCGATTGCGGATTGATCGCCTGGGCCT
>JACQHH010000075.1 GCA_016199125.1 Candidatus Lambdaproteobacteria bacterium | reverse complement strand
GCGGAGGCGGAGGCGATCTTCAGCGGCGTGGGCATTCTGCATCTGGGCGCCGGCGGCGCCATTCTGGTGCGCGGCCCGGACGCGGGAGTGTTCCTCAACGGGCTGACCACGAACAACGTCGTCACCCTGGCCGTGGGGGCCCTGCAGCCCAATCTGCTCTGCGCCACCAAGGGCAAGATCGTGCACCCGGTGCTCGTGGTGCGCAGCAAGCCCGAGGAATTCCTGGTGCTCACCGAGGAAGACGCCGGCGACGCCGTGGCCGTGCACATGGAGGCCTACCGGGTGCGCGAAGCGGTGGAGCTGGGCATGGTCAACCTGACCCGGCTCGACCTCTGCGGACCCCTGGCCGGCGATGCCATGGCGGCCCTGGGGCTCGATCCCCGCGCCGACCGCGGACAGTTCCGCGAGGCGCCGCTGCTGTATCCCGCCCATGCCCTGGGGCCGCTGCCGCGGCGCACGGTGCTGCTGCCGGCGGCCCTGGCGCCCGCCCTGACCGAGGCGCTGCTGGCCGCCCAACCCGCGGCGCGCCTGGTGGGGCTGGAGGCCTATGACGAGGCGCGCACCTGGGCCGGAGTGCCGCGGCTGGGCGTGGACTTCGATACGGATTTCCTGCCGGCCGAAGCGGGCCTGGAATCGCACCTCTCGCACAACAAGGGCTGCTACGTGGGGCAGGAGATCCACGCGCGCCTGCATTTCCGCGGGCACCCCAACCGCAAGCTGGTGGCCCTGCGGCTGCCGGCGACCCTGGCGCAGGGGCTGGCGGCCGGCGCGACGCTTTACGCCGAGGGGCAGTCCGTGGGCCGCATCACCAGCCTGTCCCGGCTGGAGCGCCGGGGGCAGCGCGCGGGCATCGGCCTGCTGCGCTACCAGGTGACCCAGGAGCGTCCGCGCCTGGCGGCCGCCCCCGACGGCGAGGCGGCCATCGTGTTGGCGCCCGTGGCCACCGATCTGGGAGCGCCCCGCGCGTGAGCCCGCCGCAACCGTCTTCCAGTCATCGCCTGCTTGCACACGGTAAGCCGCGCCCCCGCATCGCCGCGCGGCATGTTCCGGCGGCCGCACAGCCTCCCGCCCGACACGCGCGGCGGGCGTGGTGCCTGCGCCGCCCGCCTGCCCTGCGCCAGCGGTGGTCTCCGACACCGGCGGCCCTGGCGCTGGCCGTGTCGCTGCTCGCCGCATGCGCGGGCTCCGTGCCCCAGCGCCCGACGTTGAGCTTTCCCGTGCCGCCGGAGGTGACCTACGACCTGGCCACTGCACAGACGCTGCCCGACGCCGCGCTGGCGGCGCGGCTGGCCGACGTGCGCCTGCTGTTCCTGGGCGAACACCACAACGAGGCGCGCAGCCATGCCTTCCAGCTCGCCCTGATCCGCGCCCTGGCGGAGGCCGGGCGGCGGGTGACCGTGGGGCTGGAGATGCTGCCGCCCAGCGCGGACAAGGCCCTGGACGCCTGGCGCGACGGGAAGCTGGAGGAGACCGCGTTCCTGGAGCAATCCGGCTGGTATCGCCATTGGGGCTTTCCCTGGGACGTGTACCGGCCGTTGTTCCTGGCCTTCCGCGATGCGCGGCTCACCGTGCGCGGGCTCAACGCCGCGCCCGAGACGCGCGAGGCCGTGCACCTGGACAAGTTGGCGCAACTGCCGCCGGATGTGGCGGCGGAGCTGGCGGGGCTCGATGCCCCGGCGCCGCACACGGACTATCTGCGGTGGGCGCTGAACCGCGCCGGACACAACGTCGGCCAGGCGCGCGACGATCCGCGGCTTGCGCCGTATCGCCGCGTGCAGACCATGTGGGATCGCCTGATCGGCCTGCGCGCCGCTCGCTTGGCCGAAGCCCAGGAACCCGGGGGCATCGTGGTGGTGCTGGTGGGCTCGGGGCATCTGGCCTACAAGCTGGGGGCCAACCTGCAGGCCGCGCGCGCCAGCCGCGTGGCGCAGCTTTCCGTGGTGGACGACGTGGTCGACGCCGCCGCGCGGGACGCCCAGGGCCACTACGCCGTGCCGCTGGGCCTGGGCGACTGGGTGCGCGTCTATCCGCATGACGAGCACGCGCCGCGGCACCCGACGCTGGGGGCGCTCAAGCTGGCGCCCCATCCCCGCGGCGTGCTGGTGGAATCGCTCTCGCGCTTCAATCCGCACGTGCCGGCAGGCCTGCGCAGCGGCGATGTGATCGTGAGCCTCGCGGGCCGGCCGGTCGGCGCCGAGGTGCCGCTGCGGCTGGCCTGGGAACGGCTGGCGCCCGGCCAGCCCGTGCCCATGGCCATTTTGCGCGGCGACGCCGAGCTGACCCTCACGGTGACGCCCGCGGCGGATGCGTCCGATTAGCCGCGCCACGCGCTCCTGTTCCTCCCCGCCGCCCCAGGGAAAAAAAGCCTATCGCATTGGCCCAGCGACATCGGATCGACACGAATCCGTTTCACGAAAGCCAGCGGCACTTGGGGCCTCACCCCGGCCCGCGTTGCGCGGGCCTGCCCCTTTCCAGGGGGAGAGGGACTTGGCACCGGCTGCGGTAGACCCGGCCCCCTCTCATCCGGAGAGGGGGCGGCGCGGCGTCAGCCGCGCGGGGGGTGAGGCTGTCGCGCCGGCACTCCCATTGAGCTCAAGCCATAGGCATTAAAAAAAAAAGCTGGACCCGGCCCGCGAACAATGCTCTAATCCGGACAAGGTCGGGCAAGGGGGCCCGGCCCGGGGCACCGCGGGGATGCCGGCAACGGCTCAAGAAATCCCGCGGCGCCCCGATACCAGGGGTAGCAACTCTCTTCTCGCAAAGGGCAACGGGTAATATCAGGGAAGCTGATATACATGCCAAGGATGGCAACCCGCTGCCTCTGGGGCCCTGTGCCCCACCCGCAGGGCACGACCGCATCCCGCGCCCCCAGCCCTCGGGCGCCTCCGCCGTTCATTGCCCGGCGCCGCGCATCTCCGCGCACATGCCCATTCCGTACCGACCGGCGCCGCGCATCTCCGCGCACATGCCCATTCCGTACCGACCGGCGCCGCAGCCGGCCGCACAGCTTCGCCCCGGCATACGCGGGCAAACCACGCCCCACGTTCGGCTGGAGTTCGTTTTTCGGCAATTGCACAGCGAGAAGGAAGGGGGGAGCGCCGGAGCCTTCAATAAGCCGGGTTCTGTGCGCCCGCGAAGGGCGTCGCGACCATCACTCTAGGAATGCCGTTGCCGGCATCCTCCAGCGTCCTACCCGGTGGCGGGACGAGCGATCCCGTGGCCACCATGCTTGGACTTGCTCCGGATGGGGTTTACCCTGCCGGCCGTGTCGCCACGGCCGCGGTGGGCTCTTACATTAAGGCTTGCGCCCCCACCTTTTCACCCTTGCCTGTGCGCGCCCGGCAAGCCGGACGGGCCATCGGCGGTATGTTTTCTGTGGCACTTTCCTTGGGGTTGCCCCCACTGGCCGTTAGCCAGCATCCTGCTCTGTGGAGCCCGGACTTTCCTCCCCCGCCCCGCAAGGGGGCGGCGGCGGCCGCGTTTCGGGCTCCAGCGCTCCTGTGATGAGCATAGCCCGCGGGGAGTGGGAAGCCAAGCTCAGGCGCTGCACGCCTGCCGGTTGCAGAAGTGCCATTCGCGCAGGCCGCCGGCCACGTGGTACACCGTGTAGCCGCGGGCGGCCAGGCGCAGGGCCAGGCGGCCGCTGTGCTCGCCGTCGGGGCAGACCACGGCCAGCGGCGCGGCGGGATCGAGCCCCTCCACGTGCTGCTCCATCTCGCGGCTGCAACCCAGGGACAGCACCGCGCGGAAGCCCCGGAAGATGTCCTCGGCCCGCGGCACCTTCAAGGCCACGACCAGCAGCGAGGGCATGCTCCGCAGCTCCGCGGGCGTGATCTCGCGGTAGCTGGCGCCTTCCGCCGGGGGCGGATCGGTCGCGGCGGGTGCGTTCCAGGCCAAGGCGGCTGCGGAGTCGCTGGGTTTCATGGTCGCCTGCTGATGAGGGCGTTTGGCGTGCGTGCGCCGGCGCGCAGGCCGGACGCCGCGGCCCATGCCGCGTGCGCCGGTATAGTATCCCATTACATTGTGACAGTTGCCATGTCAATACCCCTTCCCGTGCATGCAAATTCTCCGCCTGCATGGCATCAGGGCACGGCGCCCGCTGGCGCAAGTCCCGGACCGACGTTGTGCTTTGATCCAACAGAGGAATACTTCGACGCGGGCCGTCGTGGGCGCCGGACGCCCGTTCCAGCGGCGCGGGCGGCGCTCAGCCCCACAGCTTGAGCATGACCAGGCCCGCCAGCATGATCAGGGCGCCGGGCCAGATGGCCTGCACGCGCGAGCGCTCATGGAAAATGAAATAGCCGATGCCCAGCGCGAACAGGATTTCCACCTGCTTGATGGACTCCACGTAGGTGCTGAACGTGAGCTCGTAAGCCAGCGAGCCGAACACCGTGGAGACGGCGGCGAAGGCGCCCAGGCTGACAAAGCCGCGCCAATAGCGCAGCACATGGCGGAAGTGCCGGCCGGACTTGTAGATGGCGTACGGCGTGATCAGGGCCGAAGTGAACACATAGGCGATGAACGTGGCGAAGAACGGGTCGGACATGAGCACGATCTTCTTCATCAGCACCACCGACGGCGCGAAGAAGAATGCCGAGACCAGCGTGAAGCGTTGGCCCGGATCCTTGACCAGCGCCACCAGCGGCGACCAGAGCGAGAGCTGGCTGCGGCGCACGTTGAGCAGATACAGGCCGCACACGGAGACCACCACGCCCACCACGCCCAGCGCCGCCGGCCGCTCGCCCAGGGTCACCAGTCCCCAGGGCAGCAGGAAGATCACCGAGAGCTTCCACAGCGCCGTCACCAGGGAAATGTCCGAGAGCTTGAGGCCGTAGGAGAGAGTCTGCGTGGCGATGATCTGCGTGATGGCAAACAGCACGCAGACGATCCAGATGTGCGGATCGATCGTGGGCAGGCCCACGATCAGCACGGCCGTACCCGTGAAGGGCAGGATGAAGACGAAGCGGCCCCACACATTGATGGTCTCGTCCAGGGCATGGCCCAGACGCTTCATGACCATGTTGCGCAGTACCTGGAACAGCGCGCTGGCCAAGGCATAGATGAACCACATGCGGATCGCTCGCTCGCTGCACCGGCCGGCACCGTGCGCAAATGGCCCCGCGCCTCCGCGGCGGCCCGGCGCATGACCCGCGTGTCGGCGGGAGCGGCCATCCGCGGACGGGATCCCTTCAGCCCGCGTCCCCTCCCGGCGTGGCCCGTGGCGGGAATGCGGCGCGACCGCTCAGGGTTGCCATTTGGCCCGCTCCTGGGCCTTCTTGGAATGGATTTCGCGGGCCAGCGCGTGCAGGCGTTCCAGGCTGAGCTGGAGGGGTTTCCAGCTCCAGGTGGGGTTGCTCTTTTCGATGGCTTGCAGCGCTCCCACTTCGCTCTGCCATTCCTTGAGCAGCTCGTGCACCGACATTTTTTCAATGGGCTGATTCATGGGTGTTGTTCCTGTGTCGTCGATCGATGGGTGTTGGGTGCCGGTCCCGCGGGCGCCGGCCCGGGGTTGGCCTCACCCCGTCGCTCCTCGGCTGCCGGGCTTGCGGCTGCCGGCCGTGTGGCCCGCTGCCGTGGCGGCTCACAGCCTGCGCTCCGCCGGCTTGACCCTGCGTTTTTATCACTTTAGCGCATCCCGTTGCACTCTGCGAAGAGGAATTGCGGCACTGCGCGCGGGGGAGGTCAGGACTGCAACCCGAACTTCTTGGACTTGCGATAGAGCGTGGCGCGGCCGATCTTGAGCAGCGCGGCGGCGCGGGTGTAATTGCCGCCCGTGGCCGCCAGCGCCTGCCGGATGGCCTGCGATTCCATTTCCTCCAGGCTGAGCGGCGGCGTGGCCGGCGGAGCCGGGGGCACGGCGGCCCGGGGCAGCGACGGTTGCGGCGGCGCGACGGGGTCGTTGTCCGCGCCCACCTGCGGAGCCGTCACGGCAAACATGGGAAAGTCGCGCAGGGTGAGGATGCGATCGTCGGTGAGCACGACGGCGCGGTAGATCATGTTTTCCAGCTCGCGCACGTTGCCCGGCCAGTCATAGTGCAGCAGGCGCGGCAGCACGTTTCCCGCCATCCCCCGGATGGCCTTGCCCTCCTGCCGGGCGAACTTGGCGATGAAAAAATCCACGAGCGGCGGAATGTCGTCGCGCCGGGTGCGCAGGGGCGGCAGGCGGATGGGAAACACCGCCAGGCGGTAATACAGGTCCGCCCGGAAGCGCCCGGACTGCACCGCGCTGCCCAGATCCAGGTTGGTGGCCGAGATCACCCGCACGTTGACGCTGGCGGTGCGCCCACCCACCGGCTCGATTTCTCCGGTCTGCAGCACGCGCAGCAGCTTGGCCTGCAGCCCCAGGCTCAGCTCGCCGATCTCGTCCAGAAACAGCGTTCCTTCGTGGGCCTCGACAAACTTGCCGACGCGCTGGGCGATGGCCCCGGTGAAGGCGCCTTTGGCATGGCCGAACAGCTCCGTCTCCAGCAGGGTTTCGGGGATGGCCGCGCAGTTGATGGTCACGAAAGGGCGTTCGCGCTTGCGGCCGTGGAAGTGGATCGCGCGAGCCACCAGCTCCTTGCCCGAGCCGCTTTCGCCTTCCAGCAGCACGGTGATGTCGCTGTCCATGACCTTGCGCGCCAGCTTCATCACCCGCGCCATTTCCACGCTGCGGCCGATGATGTGCTCGAAGCGCTCCTCGTCGCGCTCATGGAGCTGTGCGCGCAACTGTTGCACCGCCTGCCGCAGGTCCACGGATTCCAGGGCGTTGCGGATGGCCAGGCGCAGGTCCTCGAACCCGTTGGCCTTGTCCACGAAGTCGTAGGCGCCGGCGCGCAGCGAGCGCACGGCATCTTCCAGCCTGGCATGGGAAGCCGTGACGATGACGCAGCCGGCGCGCTGCAGCTCCACGATGCGCCGCAAGGCGTCCATGCCCGCATCGCCCACCAGCCCCAGATCGAACAGCACCACATCCGCCGGGGCGGCGGCGAGCACCGTGGCCGCGCCATCGGCGCTCTCCGCCTCGTCAACGTCGCAGCCGTGGCGGCGCAGATGATAGCGCAGCAGCTTGCGCAGTCTGGCATCCGCATCGACCATCAGGATCGTGGGCCGCCGCTGCAGGCCCTCGGGCACCATGGCCTTGTCGCCATACGGCTGATCGGCACTCATCGTGGCGGCGTCGTGGGGGTGGCGCTGCGGCGCGCCGGCGCATCCTGGAGCACGGGGCGGGTTGCGCCGGCTCGGTCCAGGCCGGGGAGCGTTCAAAGCAGCACCCTACCGGATTCGTGCGGTTTCGGCCAACCGCGCGCACCTCGCGCAGAGCCGCATGTTCCGGACATTCGCAAAGTCTCTTTCCCCAGCCGGGCCGCGCCCTTCGAGACAGGACGGCGTCGCCGTCCTTCCTCAGGGACGCGGACGCGGGACCGTGTTCCTGAGGAACGAGCGGAGCGAGTGTCTCGAAGGACACAGCTCGGCGGAACTTTGCACTGACGCCGGCCGCGGTGGATCCCGCCCCCTCTCTTCCGGAGAGGGGGCGGCGCGGCGTCAGCCGCGCGGGGGTGAGGCCCAGGGCGAAGCCGCGGGCGCATTTACAAGGCGCGCGCCCCTGGGCTATCCTGGTGCGTAGAATTAATTGAACTGATGGATGTTTTTTTCACGCCGACGCCGGTCCAGGGACGCTCCGCCTCATGCCGCCGAACAAACGCAACGCCACCTATTACAAGGTCACGTTCTCCAGCGAGAATGAGCTGTACCAGGTCTGCGCACGCAACGTGTCCACCTCCGACCTGTTGGGCCTGATCGAAATTGGCGATTTCATCTTCCCCCAGAACAAGCTGGTCTACAACCCGGGCGAGGAGCGCATCCGGCGCGAGTTCGAAGGCATCCAGCGCACCTGGATTCCCTACCACGCCATTGTGCGCATCGACGAGATTTCCGATTCCCGCGAAAGCGAAATCAAGATCGTGCCGCTCGAAGCCGTCCGCGAATCCCGCCTCAAGCCCACCCCCCTGGAAAAACCCAAGTAAGGGCATGGCATGGCATGCCATCCCCTACCGAAGGTCGCGTGCACCTCACGAAAGAAAAAAAGGGATGCGGCCCGGAGGCCACATCCCTTAAGTCCTACCCGACCTCCCGGCCGGAGCCGGGCAATCGGAACTGCCTGAAGCCAGGAACTAGAAGTTGAAGTCCGTGCCGAACACCAAGGCCGACGTCGTGCCCGTGTCGCCGGAGGGCTCGTAGGTCATGGTCTTGGTCGCATATTCCACGCCCATGATCACGCTCGGCGCCACGTTCCACCGGTAGTTCAGGTGGATCGAGTTGGCCCCGCTGGCCGTACCGCCGCTGTCCGCCACATCGTCGCCCGCCGTGATCGAACCGTAGGTCACGTTGACGTTCGATTTGTCGTCCAGCTTGTGGCTGTAGCTGAGGGTCATGTCGGTCAGGGTGTTGAACTTGATGCCCGTGACCTTGCCGGCGCTGTCGGCTTCCATGTACCAGGGGGCGCCCAGGAACGCGGCGTTCTGCTGCCAGCCACCACCACCCGTCAGGAAGTGGATCTTGATGGTGCCCGCGCCGACGCCAATCGCCGCGTTCACACCGAAGGCCGTGCCGGAACCGGTAATGTCGTCCTTCGTTTCACCGCTGCCATCCAGGTCGGCGCCAATGCGCGCTTCGTTCACACGGATGCTGGTCATTGCGGCCACCACCTGCACCTTGGCCATGCCCAGGTTCATGTAGAAGGCCGGCACCAGCCGGGGCAGCGTGGAGGCGTTTTCACCGCAGAGGATGCTGCGGATACCGCAGTTGGCTTCCGCGGAGATCACGAACTTGTTGTCGCCCAGGGGCATGGTGTAGCGCACCTGCGCCATGCGCGGATCGGTGAACACCACCGAGGCGCCATAGGGGCCCGCCGGGTCGATGGTCGTCGGGAACCACGAGAAGTCCGTGGCCAATCCACCCCAGGTGCGGCCCAGCAGCAGGTTGCCCACCGTTCCGTAGGCGTGCCGCAGGCGGATCGCCGGAGCCGAAGAGTCGCTGCCGATTGCCGAGCCACCCGGCCGGCCGGCCGCGTCAACTTCGACCACGGCGGTGATTTTGCCCATGTCGCTGTCCATGGACGACTTCACCCCGAACTTCGAGGCCGCGGCATGGAACAGGAACGTTCCGCCACCGATTTCGTCGGGACCCGAGTCCTTCACCGGCGGAGTCGCGTCGACACCCAGGTCGCCGTTGCCGTTGGCCATGTTGTTCAGGCTGTAAATGGCCGTGAAGTTGGCCGTCCCATAGGCCGTCGTCTGCGCGTAGGCGGATGCGGCAAGCACCGTGGATCCCAGCAGCACCAGGCCACCCAGAAGTGCTATTCTCGTTAATTTACCCAGCATTTAAACCTCCAGATTAATGACGTTTCGGAATCAGCTAGGAAGCACTAGGGCCCAGAACGAACCCCCGGATAAGTCCTCCTGAAACGACAATGAAACAAAGCGGGCGTCATCCGAGGCCCGCCCACGCCATGAGCTTGCGCCCAACCAGCACATTCACGGTCCGCCCATGTTCCCGTCCGGAAGCACGTTCTGCGGTGAAGCCCGGGACTGGAACCGTTGGCTGTCTTATAATTCGACCAAAATCAAAACACAATAAAAAAAATCGTGCTCCGGCCAGGGTGCGCGCCGCTGATCTTGGCGCCGCGTCCGGCCGGCGCGACTGCACAATTCACCCACCATCCCACATCGCCGTCACAGGATGCAAGCAGAAGTTCCCCCTCCGGACACAGTGCGCCAAGGCGGCCCCAGCGGGGCGCGCTCCGTGACGCAGGTCGACGGAGGCTGCAAGGGAGCATCTGCACAGGGAACGCTTCATACCGGCCGGTCGGACTCCTCGCGGACATTCGCCATTGAAACGCCATTGAAAACAACCGGCTATTCGGCCCGCGCGGTCCACGCCTCCTTTAGCGGCGACGACGGGGTGTGCCACTGCAACTGCTCCCGTGATGTAGCCACATTTCTCCCTGTATGGCAAGAAAAAAAGAAAGCCTCGCCACAACGTACGCGGATGCAGGCTATGTCCTCTGGCGCATGGTCAGGACGCAAGTGTTGAGCAATCCGCCGCAAGAAACGCGCGGGAAGTTGCCATTCCATTTCAATCAATACGCGCCGGGGCGCTAGCGTCCTGAAAAGTAAGTATCTATTAATGATATGCCCGGGGGGCAGACAGAAGCGCCGGCGGCGGCGCGGATCGGAAAAATCGTATATGAAAAGCACATGCTGGAATTTTAATCCAACATCCGCGTGGCCGCGCTGTGGGCTGCTGGGCGCGGAATGCCGCCACGCGCCCCTGGGTTCTGTTCGGAATTCCGATCCGCGGCCCTGAGGAGGGGCGGAAGCCCCGTCTCGAAGGGCGCCAACCCGCATTGCTGGCACCTTGGCCTTCGAGACAGCCGCCTGCGGCGGCTTCCTCAGGCACACGGTATGTTTTTCCGAGCAGAGCCTGGGCGGTGTGCCGGGCGGCCGCAGGCGGCCCCGGAGATCGCCGCGCCCGCGGCCGGGCCCGCGGTTGGCGCCCGCACCGCGCCAGGCCGCCGGGGCCCACGGGCGGCGGGCCGCCACGGCGGCCACGCCGCAACGCCTCGCCCAGGGCCGCCTTCCCGCGTGCCAAGCAAACGCTCATTCGCCGGGGCTCGGGCCGTGCGGGAGCAAGGCCACGGCGCGCTTCCGGCGCGAGGATTCAGCGCCAGGACGCGACCGGGAACGGGACGTTGCGGGGTGCCCGCAACAATCGCCGACGGTACGGAATTCGCAGCGCCAAGCACGCGGCAGGCACGGTGCACACCGCAACCGGTGGATGGGGATGCGGACGGCCGGGACGGCAAGCCGGTCAGGTGTGGCGGTTCTTGCGCCGGCACCACGCCGGGGGTCGCGCCGCCGACGCTCCACGCTCCGCGGCCGGGCTTTTTCGCTAGTGCCGCCCGCGCCCTTGGTGCAGACGCAGTGGGTGGAGCGCACCGGGTGGCGGTCGGCCGCTGACCGGCCCCGCGTGCCCCGGCGCAGTGGCGACCTGTGGCAGCGGCGACACGGGTCGCAGCCGTTCTGTCGCAAAAACACCGCCGCCGCGCGCCCGGTAAGCGACCCAAACCTGTGAAAATTCACAACAATCCGCTGTGGACCACAGCAACAGGCCCGCGCACCGCGGAAAGCGGGAATGATTTATCTCATTGTAATGATATGGAATTACTCGATGGCCTGTTAATTGCAGAAGGATACGATGGGGGATGCCATGGAGGTGCGGCGGCCCATCCGGCTGCGGGAGGTCCCAATGCTGCATGAACGCGGCATTGACGCTGCATGGACATTGACGCTGCATGGACGCGGCCGCGCCAGGCATCAAGCAGGCTGACGAGCGCGGACGCGGATCGCATCCCCGCGGCGGTGCAACAGCCCCATCTACGGAAAATCCAGCGTGGTCGACGTCATTACAACAAACCGCGCGCCACAAGGCGCCCTGACGGCGTGGCCCACCGAACTGCTCGGGAACGACATGCACCAGAAAACGTTGCGGGCCGCCTGCGACATCAGCGGCATCGGCCTGCATTCCGGCAAGGAAGCCCGGCTGCGCATCCTGCCCGCGCCGGCCAATCACGGCGTGGTGTTCCGCACACGCAAGCTGCTGCGCTGGGTCGATATTCCGGCCCGCACGCCCTACGTCACGCGCACCACGCTCAGCACGTCGCTGGGGTATGCCGGGTCGGAGGTGTGCACGGTGGAGCACCTGATGGCCGCCCTGGCGGGCCTGGAGATCGACAACGCCATCATCGAGCTGGCGGGCACTGAAATCCCGGTGATGGACGGCAGCGCCATGCCCTTCGTCGAGCGGCTGCGCGCCGTAGGCGTCAAGGTGCTGCCCGCGCTGCGCAGCTACCTGCGCATCCTGCAACCCATCGCCGTCACCGATGAGGACCGCAGCGCCGGTCTCGTCCCCGCCGACCGCAGCATCTTTACCTTCACCATCGACTATCCGCATCCGGCCATCGGCCACCAGCAGCTTTCGCTGGAGCTGACGCCGCAGACCTTCGTCGAGGAAGTGGCGGCGTCGCGCACCTTCGGCTTCGAGGAGGAGCTGCAGGCGCTGCAGGCCAACGGCCTGGCGCGCGGCGCGGGGCTGGACAATGCCGTGGGCCTGGGCCGCGACGGCGCCATTCTCAATCCGGAGGGCCTGCGCTTCCCGGACGAATTCGTGCGCCACAAGATCCTGGACGCCATGGGCGACCTGTACCTGGCCGGCATGCCGCTGCTGGGCGAATACCGCGGCGTGAAATCGGGCCATGCCCTGCACCTGAAGCTGTTGCAGGCCCTGGTCCGCCACCACGACTGCTGGGACGTGGTGACCCTGCCCGCCCTGCAAAAGGCCGCGGCGGTCTGATCCGCATCAAGTCAAGCTCAATGCCTTTGCCCGAGCCGGGGGCCATCCCTGGCGCGCGTCCGGCGGTGCAGGAGTGTGCGCCGGTCGTGCCGCGCGGGTCTCCCGGCCGCGGCGGCCACACGGCGCCCGGCGGGTCTCTCCGCATCCCCCGATTCAGCACCGGCACGCGCGCGCCCCGCGCAGTGCGGGGAGCGGAAATCTGCTAGGGTGCCGACAAGGCAGGCCGTGCACGGTGCACGGCCCGCAACGCCATCTCCACGCTCAGTCCAGGTCATGCCCCCGCAACGCGATCAGCACGCGCTCTACGACTCCCTGCGCGACCCGGACGAGCGCGGCATCGACGCCGAACCGGTCGAGGAGATTCACGCGCTGGTGCGCCGGGTCAACGACCGGCCCGACGTCCGTGCGTGCTTCGCGGCGCTGGCCGGCCTGCTGGGAAAGGACGAGGAGCCCCTGGCCGAATTCCTGCGTCTGGCGCTGCTGGGCGTGGCCGTGGGCTTCGTGGAGCGCAACCTGTCGCCGCACCTGGAGCAGCATCGCGCGATCGTCCCGCCGCTGCTGGACGATATCCGCGGCGTTTACCGCAAGGCCATCGCCCGGCACGCCCCCTACGATGCGGACGAGTTCCGCCACCGCGCCTACCACTACGGCGTGCACAAGGCGTCCTACCTGGACTGGGACCTGTACCTGTCACACGAGATGTATTAGCGGCGGGCTGCATCTGGTCGCCGCGCCATGCGGACGGTGCTCCCCGGCCCGAGGCGGGTCAGGCCACGCTGGTCATGGCCGGCGCGTTCAGCGACAGAATGTCCACTTTGGCCGTGTGCCCCTGCTTGAGATCGATCAGCAGGCACGTGCCGCGGTCGTCGCGGGCGATGGG
>JACQHH010000066.1 GCA_016199125.1 Candidatus Lambdaproteobacteria bacterium | reverse complement strand
GCACCATGGGGTGTTGCGCGGCGCGCGTGACGGCGCGCATGTCGCGGTCCCGGTCGGGATCCCGGGTGACGAACGACGCCACGGGCACCGACAGGGCCAGCATACACACGCCGCCCGCGCAGGTGGCCTGTCCGCGCACCTCGCGGGAGATGCCCTCGGCGCCGTGCATGATGTGCCGCACACGATAGGACACCTCGCCGGTCTGCACGCTCCACGTGCCCGTGATGTCCGGCGCCGCCCCTGCCGGCTCCGCCGCGGCCAGCACCAGCACCGTGGCCCGCACCAGCGCCCCCGTCAGGGCCCAGGCCAGCGCACGCAGCGGCGCGCAATGGGGTGCGACGGCGGGGAGACGCGAGCGCTGGGGACGCTGGCTCATGGTCGCTGTACGGTGCATGCCTTGCCAGCCTTGGAATCCCGCATCTGACGCATCTGCTCTCTTCAGGTAACGCCCGATTCCGGGCCAGGACCCCCGACGCCTCCATGCACGAGCAGCGCGCCCCCAGCCCCCGGCACTGGCGACCGTCGGCCAGGGCGATGACCGCGGCGGCAAATGGCTCGCGCAGGCGCTGTTCTGCCGTAATTGGAGCGCAAACGGCCCGGTGCGCCGGGCCACCCTGGTGGGGCTGGCGGGTGCGCCGCTCAATTGAAACGCCGGAGTTGACCCTCCAGCTCGCGCACGGTGCGCTCAAGGGTCTCCACGTGCACGTCGCGGGGGGCGTGGGCCAGGTAGTGCTGCAGATCGGCCAGGGCCTCGGCGGCCAGGCCCAGCTCGCGCTGAATCAGGCCCCGGTCGCGGTATTCCGGCACGGCGCCCGGCGCCAGGGCCAGCAGCCGGTGGCTGCACGCCAGTGCATGCGGCAGGTCGCTCTGGCGCAGGTAGATGTGCTTGAGGTTGGTCAGCATGCGGAACAGCATCTCGCGCGGGGCAGCCGGTTGCAGGTGACCGGGCTCCAGACGGGCGGCCGCACCCAGTGCCTGTCGCAGCAGGACTTGCAGGCCCTCCTCGTCCAGCACCGCGCCGGCAAAGGGATCCACCAGCACGGGGGGATGCGCCTCCAGGCGCACCAGGAAATGCCCCGGAAAGCCCACCCCGTGAAGCGGCAGCCCGCAGCGGCGGCCCGCCTCCATGTACACCAGCGCCAGGGAGATGGGGATGCCCGTGCGGCGCCGCAGCACCTGGTCGATGAAGCTGTTGCGCGCGTCGTAGTAGTCCACGGCATTGCCGGAAAAACCCGCCACGTCGTGCAGGTAGGCCGCCAGCGCACGCGCGGTCCCGGCCGCATCGCCCGCGTCCCCTGGGGGCAGCCCCGGCGCCAACTCGCGGGCCAACTCGTCCAGCGCCGCATGACAGGCAGCCCGATCCACGTGCGGCTGAAAGGCCTCGGCGATCAGCAGGGCCCCCTCCAACAGCGCCGGGCCCTCGTCGCGGGCCAGATAGTCGCGGAATGCCGGCAAGGTCTCGTCAGACATGAGGCTTCCCGTTGACACACGACACGCGGACCCGCGCCGACGCTATCGTTCGCGCACCGCAGCCCGCTGGGTGCGGGCCCTGCGCGCAGCGCTGACACACAGGGCCCGGCTTCCCTGCACGGTCACGTCGGCCGCGCTTCTCCTGCCAGATCAGCAGGCTACGCACGGCGGGGTGCGCGGCGCCCGCCCGGAGCCGCCCCGTGGCACCGGATTGGCATGTCCTGGTCAGGAGACCCGAGCGAGCGCAACCGCGCCCGGCGCCATGCACCGGTTCCAGAGAGGATGCACGCTCAAGAGTGGCCCGTTTCGGTCGATAGAACCAATGGGAACCCGCCGCGATCCTGGCATGGCCAGCAGACATGCGGCATGTCGCTGCACGGCCGATCACTCACTTTCAGGGACGATACCATGAACGAACCCCAGGCGCAGGCTGACGACGCCATCGACATGAACCTGGTGGGGGAGATGATGCTGCTTTATCTTTCCGTGGGTTCCACGCTGGGCGAGTGCGCGCTGTACCGCCGTATCGGCGATGCGCTGCAGGCCAAGGACACGGCGGAAATGGAGCGCATCCGCGACTTCGTGGACGGGTTGCCCGGTGACATCAAGCAGCGCATCATCCAGGGTCCGGATTACGGCGCGATCGACTTCGAAGAGATCACCGCGGAAGACCTGGACGATATCGAGGCCCTGGCCGACGCCGTGCGCGACATCGCCTGACCCGCCGCGCGTGCCAGCCGGCCTATTTCCCTTCCACTTTGCGGGCGCACCCTCGCCCGCCCCTGCCGCACCCCCGTTTCTTGGCATTGCGCGAGTCCCGTCTGACTGCGCCTGGCCAAACGGATGGGCCGCGCTACGCGCGCACCATGGTATTGGGCAGCGACTGCCCGCCGTCGACCACCAGCACGTGTCCGGTGATGAAGCTGGCCTCGGGAGAAGCGAGGAACAGGAAGGCCCGCGCGATGTCGTAGGGATAGCCGATACGCTTCATGGGCGTGCGCCCCACCTGCTGGTCGCGCAGCACCTCGGCCATGGTGTGGGAAAGGGGCGTTTCGATCAGGCCGGGCGCCACGGCGTTGACCGTGATGCCGAAGCGGCCGCATTCGATGGCCAACGTGCGCGTGAGCGCGGTCACTCCCGCCTTCGTCGCCGAGTAGGTGGACTGCCCGAAGTTGCCGAAGCTGGAGATGGACGAGGTGTTGAGGATGCGCCCATAGCCTTTTTGCCGCATGTGGCGGATGGCGGCGCGGCACCCGTTGAACACACCGGTCAGGTTCACGGCAATCACACCTTCCCACATGTCTTCGGTGGTGTTCATGGCGGTGGCGTCGCGGGCGATGCCGGCGTTGTTGACCATCACGTCCAGCTTGCCCAGGCGGGCCACCGTCTCGTCCACCACCTGATCCATCTGCGCGCGCCGGGTCACGTCGCAGAGCATGGCCGTGGCCCGGCCGCCGTGTGCCGTAATGCCCTTGGCCGTCGCCTGGGCGCTTTCCAGATCCAGGTCGGCGACGATGACGTGGGCACCCTGCTCGGCGAACAGCTTGGCCGTGGCGGCGCCGATGCCCTTGCCGGCGCCGGTGATGACAGCCACCTGATCCGTCAATTCCATCTCGCTTCTGCTCCTGGTCGGGGGTTGCTCGCGCGCCCGCGCGCAAGATTCGTGTTGCTCATACTAGATGCACCGGCAAAAGGAAACTGCGCCGGGCTCGCCCGCCCGAGCACCCGCATCGACGCGCGACGCGGTGTTGCGGGCACCGCGATGCGTGTATAACCGGTAAAATCCACGCGCCGCGGCCCGCCCCGGCGCCTCTCTGCTTCGCAACCGGGAGTTGGCATGAGTGGACAGTCTCTGCGGGGCCGTACGGCCCTGGTCACCGGCGGGGGGGCGGGACTGGGCCGCGCCTCGGCGCTGGCCCTGGCGCGTGAAGGCGCGGATGTAGCCCTGCTGGACATCAACGGCGCCGCCGCCGAGGAAAGCGCCGGCCTGGTGGCCCGGGTGGGCGTGCGCTCCCTGGCGGTGGCCGTGGACGTCTCCGACGGGGCCGCCATGGCAATGGCCCTGGCCCAGGTACGCGAGCGGCTGGGGGCGCCCCTGGTGGTGTTTTCCAATGCGGGCATCGGCACGCCGCCGGCGCTGTTCGAGCATGAGACCTACGAGGGCTGGCGGCGGCACTTTGCGGTGCACGTGGACGGCACCTTTCACACGGTGCACGGCTGCCTGCCGGCGATGGTGCAGGCGCGCTGGGGGCGTATCGTGTGCACCTCCAGCGTCGCCGCCACCATGGGCATCAGGGGCACCGTGGCCTATTCGGCGGCCAAGGGCGCGCTGCTGGGCTTTGTGCGTTCCCTGGCGCTGGAATATGCGACCAAGGGCATCACGGTCAATGCCGTGGCCCCGGGCTTCATAGACACGGCCATGTTTCGCGCGGTAGGCGAAGACGCCGTCTCCCAGGTGGAAGCCAGCATTCCCATGAAACGCCAGGGCCAGCCCGAGGACATCGCCGCGGCGGTGGCGTATCTCTGTGCCGAAAGCGGGCGCTACATGACCGGCCAGATCATCAGTCCCAATGGCGGCGTCTGGTTTCCGTAAGCCGCCGCGCGCCGGCGGGACGGCGCCAGATCGCAGGGGGGCGATGTGTTAAGAGGTGACGCATGACGATGCTGATTCTCGGTGCGATTCTGTTTTTCGGCGCGCACACCGTGCCCATGAGCGTACCGCTGCGCGTGGCGCTGGTGGGCCGCTGGGGCGCGAACGCGTACAAGGGCGTCTTTGCGCTGTGTTCCCTGGCCGGGCTGGTGCTGATGGGCGTGGGCTTCGCCCGCAGCGAGGTGGCCGTGTTGTGGGTGCCGCCGGCCTGGGCGCGCAGCCTGGCACCGGTGGCGATGTGGGTGGCATTCGTGCTGCTGGCTTCCGCCTATACGCCGACCCACATCCGGCGCACCGTGAAGCACCCCATGATGCTGGGGGTGCTGGTGTGGTCGGCGATGCACCTGCTCGCCAACGGCGAACGGGCCACGCTGTGGCTGTTCGCGCCCTTCGCCGTCTATGCCGTGGCGTCGATCGTCTCCGCGGAGCGGCGGGGCAAGCGGCTGGGCGGCGGCGAAGTGGCGTGGAAATTCGACGTCATGGTCGTGGCCATAGGCAGCATCCTGTGGGGGCTGGTGTGGTATTTCCATGCGGCGCTGTTCAGGGTCTCCACGGGCTGGTGACGTCACTGTGCGGCAAGCACGGCCGCACGTCGTGGCGCATGCCGCTCGGTATCACGTCAAGCCACATGCCGCGCGTCCACCTCCCCGGCGGTATCGCGCAGCACAAAAACGCAAAAACGTTTGTCGGGAATCGACGCGTTGGCACGCTTCGCCTAGGCCCGCGTGACCAGCTCCGCAGCCTGCTGCAGAGGGACCGGATCGTCGCGCAGCAGCAGGTCGATGGCCTGCTCCTCCCAGGTGTCCTCTTGCAGCGCCAACGGGTCGCGGGGCGAGAGCCGGTGAGCCAGCAGCAGGCGCGCCAGCAGTAGCCTCCGGGCATCGCCGCCCTGGGCCCCCACGCGGGCACCTTCCCAGGTCATCAGTGCGGCGCAGGTGGCATGGTACAGGGCGCTGGCCGCCGTGCGGCTGTGGCGCTCGCGCGTCTCGTCGTCAGCCACGGCCTGGGCAAACGAGATGGCCTGTCGCACCCGGTCGCCCACCGTGGCGCGAAATGCAGCCGGCGCGGCGCTGGCTTCGGCCAGCAGGCGCTGCAGCGCGGACCCCAGCGCCTGATGGGCCTTCTGTTTGCGCACCGCGCGCGTGACCACGTCCAGGGCATTGATGCTGCTTGTGCCCTCCCACAGCACGCCCGTGTGCGCGTCGCGCACCAGGCGCGCGTTGACCCAGTCCTCTACAAAGCCGTTGCCGCCGCGCACCTCCATCGCTGCCGTGGCCACCGTGATGTTGTCGCGGGCCGAACGGAACTTGAGCAGCGGGGTAAGGATGCGCAACACCTGCCCGGCCTGGGCATGGCCGGCGCGCTCCTGGTCCATGGTGGACGCGGTGAACAGGAAGAAGGACAGCGCCTGTTCCGTGGGCAGCATGATCTTGGTGAGCTGCCGGCGCATGAGCGGCAGGTGCACCAGCGTCTTGTCAAAGGCCACGCGATTGCGAGCCACCACCACCGACTCGTTCAGGCAGCGGCGCATCATGGCCGCGGCCCGTACGCCATGGGACAGGCGGGACAGGTTGACCTGATCCATCATCTGTTTGAGGCCCTTGGTCTGGTCGCCCACCAGGTAGGCCAGCGCGCCTTCCAGTACGATTTCACCCGTGGCCATGGAGCGCGTGCCCAACTTGTCTTTCAACCGCACGTAGCGATAGTTGTTGCGCCGCCCGTCGGCCAGGCGCCGGGGCATGGCAAAGAGGGCCAGGCCGCGGGAGCCGTCGGGGGCGCCCTCAGGCCGGGCCAGCAGCATGACCACATCGCCGTCGATGTGCGAGCAAAACCACTTCTCGCCGGTGAGCAGCCAATGGTCGCCGCTGGGCGTGGCCACCGTATCGAAGTTGGCCACGTCCGAGCCGCCGGATTTTTCCGTCATGAACTGCGTTCCTTTGAGGATCTGCTCCATGTCCTGGGAGAGCATGCGCGGTACAAACCGCGCCTTGAGCGCCTCGTCGCCGAACTTGATGATGAGGTGCGCGGAGGTGTCCGTGGCGCTCACCGGGCACATCAGCCCGAACTCGGCCTGCACGAACAGGTACTGAAAGGCGTACTTGGCCAGCGTGGGCATGGGCGCGGGCCATCCCAGCACCCCGGCCCGGTGGCTCATGGCGTGAATGCCGAACTCGCCATAGGCCAAGCGCTCCATTTCGCGATAGGCGGGGTGGTAGTCGATCCAGTCCTCGTCGCGGCCAAAGCGGTCGCGCGGCTGAATCACCGGCGGATGCTTGTCCGCCAGCTCGGCCAGCTCGTCCAGTCGCCCCCCGGCCAGCCCGCCCAGCCGCTCCAGGTGCGGCTGCAGATGCGCCAGCAGGTCCGCCGGCAAGTAGAGCGGAAGCAGGTCGCGAAAGGCCCGGTCGGCCTGGTAGAAGTTCATGCCCCGGCAATCCGGGGCGATCAGTCCGGAATCGTCGTAGCGCTTGTCGCGCGCCGATCCCGGCTGGGCAACGCTGGATTCCGCGGTCCGCATGCGGATGCCTCCTGGCTGGTGGGCTGTCTAGGTATTCCGAACAGGTGCGGCCCCCCGCTTGGCCAAGGTACGGTGCCAATGCTTTCAGCGCTGGTTTACCACCCGCCGTACGGAAGTGACAACGGCTGCGGCCCCAGTGGCCCGATTCGACGACCCATGGATACGAGAGATATCCGTTGCTGGGAGATCTTCCTTGAATCTTCACCGCCAGTGCGAGAAGGGGGATTCGAACCCCCACACCTTTCGGTACCAGATCCTAAGTCTGGCGCGTCTGCCCATTCCGCCATTCTCGCAAGGTGCGGGTCGCGCCGATCATGGTTCTGACCATGCCCGGTGCATGGCCGTCCGCGACCGATCCTCATTCCCCGCCGACCGGGGGGACGCGTCTCCGGCGGACCGCCACAGCACCTACTCCTTGAGGCTGAGCTGCTCAAAGCGCCGGCTGGCGCGGTCCAGGCGCTGGGCCAGCAGCTTGGCCAGGAACAGACCGTAGTACGGATGGCGCTTGATGCCGTTGACGAAGTTCTCCCGGGAAATCCTGATCAGCTTGCCCGGGGTATCGGCGATGA
Organism: Candidatus Lambdaproteobacteria bacterium; assembly: GCA_016199125.1. Lineage (GTDB taxonomy): Bacteria > SAR324 > SAR324 > SAR324 > JACQKK01 > JACQHH01. Next base: position 2,657 of record JACQHH010000066.1, on the reverse strand, counting down.
CCGTGGCGCTGCGCGTGTCCTGCAGCAAAAACGACATTTCACCGATCAGGATGTCAGCGGGCGTGACCTTGGCCACGATCTTTTCGCCCACCACCACACGGTATTCCCCATCGGCGACATAGTACACGAAGTCGCTCTCCTCGCCTTCGGTGAAAACGATCTGCTCCGGCGCGATGTTCACGATCTCGCTGTCGCGGAAAGCGCCGGGCACGGTATTGCTGGTGTTTACGTTGTGCCGGAAGGCGATGGTGGCCTCGTTGCCCTTGTCGTTGTAGGTCAACGCGTGGGCCTGGAGCACAGTCATCAGGATGCCCCGCCCGTGGGGCGCCATGTGGTCGATCTCGCGGTCGGGATCCACGTACTTTTGCCAGGCGAAGCCCTGGCCCTCGTCGCGGATCACGTAGCGGGAATGCTCCTCCTCGATCTCGTAGCTGAAATACACCTTGCGCTTGCCGATGTGGGGATCCTTGGCCCTCTGCTCGATGATGGCCTGCATGCTGCCCCCGTTTTCCAGCGCGCGGCTCTTTTCCTCGTAGGTGACGCCACAGTTGCCGTGCTCGATGGCGTTGGCCAGCATCTCGGTGAGGATCAGACTCACATGGTACTTCTTTTCCCCGTCCACGAACCCGATGTTGTAAAGGTAGTTGGCGATCAGGTTGGCATAGAGCGGAATGATCAGCAGGTCCAGGTCCAGCACGTACTCGCCGCTGATGCGCGAGATGAAGTCGCGCTGAATGGCGCGCTGGAAGAGAATCTGCTCGTTATGGTGGATGACGTCGAGCACCTTGATCATCTGGCGCGGAATGTCACGCAGGGACATGGTGAAGACGATGTTCGTGTTCTGCAGCTCCCCGATGCGCTCGGCCACCGACGAATCGCCGGCCAGGGCGATGATGCCCGCGTTGTTGAGCCAAGGATCGGCCACGATGCGCTCGAGAATGTCGAAGCCGTCCAGTTGGTCATCGGAGAAGCTGAGTACGATCAACTGCGGCATCTCGTAGATGATGTACTCGATGGCCGCCTGCGGATTGGGGATGTGGATGGCCTGGTAGTTCTTGCGGCCCAGCGCGCGGTCGACCGTGACGGTACGGCGCAGTTCGGCCACGGAGTGCGCGATCTGGGTGAAGATCTGCGGATCGGAGGTGACGATCGGAATCTTCATGGAATGCTACGCGTTGGTCGGGGATGACAGTTCAGCCTGACGCTGTGGCACGGGCAACGGCCACGTGCGCCGAGCCGTTCGGCGGCACGGTGTGCGCCACGATCCGCACGAGCAAGGTGCAAGCTGCCGAATCCGCGGCCGAGGCACATGGCGTGCTGCGTCGGTCGATCCCCGTGGTGCAGATTGTTTACTGATTATAGCGAATCATACAGCGAACCCATCGAAACGCCAGCGGTTCCGCGCCTCGGCCCGCCCTTCTGCCGGGGAATGCACCTCGACCGGTTGCTGGCCGCATTGGCCCTGGGAGGCGGCGCCACAGCCGGCGCCCCGGACTGCCTGCGGTGCCGCGGGATTCCGACCCTGGTCCGTGCCATGGCGCGGAGTGGCGGGAGACGTACACGCCCACTTGGCGCGCGGGGAGTGCTTGGCGTGAAGGGCTTCCCGCGGAATCGCTGCTGGGATGCATGTTGAAGTGGATCATCGACCGGGCTGCGACACAGTGTGCATTGGGAACGGATGGGTTGGGCGGATAACCGCCCGGATGTCCGTGGAGCGGCCACACCGCCCGCTTCGGCAACACGCCCCATGATGCCACAAACAGTATGCACCTGACACGAGCGTTCGCGACCGCACAATGCCACGATGCTCCGGTTCCGCCCTGCCCGGAAGGGTCGCCGGAACCAGGCGGGGCGCATTCCCCCGGCGGCCGCCCGGATGCTAGATTGATCCCTGCGCCGCGCTTTGGCGCCATGGACGCGGCACCAGCGCCCCTGGGGCGGCTGCATGCGCCAAGACAGGAGAGCACCTGATGTTCGAGCAATCGATCTCCCGCTCGCGGGTGGCCCAGATCCGCGCCCGGGGCTGGTGGCCCGATCGGCTGCTCACGGACGATCTCGAGCGGGCGGTGTCGCAGGTGTCCGACAAGGTGGCTATCGTAGATCACAACACGGCCACCGGCCGCAGCACCACCGTGTCCTACCGCCAGTTGCATCGCCTCTCCACGCGCATCGCCCTGGGCCTGGTGCAACTGGGCGTGGGGCCCGGCGACATCGTCTCGTGCCAGTTGCCCAACTGGTGGCAATTCGGCGCCTTGTACCTGGCCTGCGCGCGCATCGGAGCGGTGATCAATCCGCTGATGCCCATCTTTCGCCGCCGCGAACTGGCCTACATGCTGGGCTTCTGCGCGGCCAAGGTCATGGTGATTCCGCGCACCTTCCGGGGCTTCGATCACCAGGGGCTGCTGGACCAACTGCGCCCGGAGCTTCCTGCCCTGCAGAGCGTGCTGGTGATCGGGGGCGGCGACGCAGGCAACGACTTCGAGCACTGTCTGCTCCGGCGCCGCTGGGAGGACGAGCTGGACGCCGGGGCCATCTTTGCCCAGCGGCGCCCCAGCCCCGAAGACGTGACACTGCTGCTCTACACGTCCGGCACCACCGGCGCGCCCAAGGGGGTGATGCACACGCACAACACCATGCTGCGCGCGGCGAGCGTGCTC
>JACQHH010000067.1 GCA_016199125.1 Candidatus Lambdaproteobacteria bacterium | reverse complement strand
TCCCACCTGATTTCAGGTGAAGTTGCCGCCGTCGCGCTGGGCAGGGTCCCGCCCGCGCCTGGCGAACGGCCGCCGCGGCGCCTGCTGCACTTCGATGCCGCGCCTACTTCACATAGATATTGTCGAAGGTGGCCGTCACTTCGCCGTACTCCCCCGCTGGAATGGGCAGGCCCGGTTCGACGGTACTCACGTTGGAGACGCGCGTTCCGATGGACGCGAGATGTCCCCCGGCCGGGGTGGCGTTGGCCATGGTCATGCCTCCTTCCGCCACGGGGTCGTAGGTCACCACCGGGTCGCTGTTCAGACGCACGTAGAGCTTGGCGCCGTCCCAGAAGAGCATCAGTTTCGCCAGCTCGTTCAACCCTCCCAGCGTGCCCAGGGAGGCCTGGTGCAAAGCCGCGCCATCGGAACAGGCCGCGTCGATGCAGCGGAACAGGCTGTACATCACAGCCTGCTCCCTCACGAACACCTGCGCGAACACGTCGCCGTTGCGCCCGCCATAGCCGTCGCCCATAGTGCCGTCGTTGAAGAGGGATTTCTGGATACGGGCGACAGCCGCATTGGTCGACGATTCTTCGAAATGGGAGGTGACGGTCACGTCGGCCTGCAATCCCTGGATGCTGGCCGAATTCGCCAGCACCGTATTGAAGGTGCGTTCGAGATTGGCCTGCAACTGGTGCACGACCAGCGCCTCATTCACCACGTGCCGCGATCCGTCGCCGTCGGCCCATTTGACGGTATCGATATTCGCCGAGGCATCGAAGTTGTCGTTCAGCACTTCGGCCGCGCTGGCATTGGTCGCAACGACATCGTCGAAGGTGGCCGTGAATGACCCGCTCTGGCCGTCCGTGCTCCCACTGACGATGCGGTTGCGCAGGCGCACGTGGCTGAAATTGGCCGCGTCGAAACCGGTGGGCGGAGCCCATGTACCTGCCACGCCGTTGAAGGTGAGGATGAACTGGCTCCCGTCATACTCCACCGACGCGGTGTAGGGCGTATCGGCGGCCAGGGAGCCGGTGATGACGCCATTGGCATCACCTCCGTCGGTTCTGCTGCCGTCGATCCTGGCACCCGGAGTGCAGGCCGCATCGGTGCACCGGAATACCCGTCCAATGGCCACCGGCGAGCCGCCATCCATCTGAAAGAACTCCACCCGCGCCTCGACGAAGTCCTGGGAGGACACGCCGCGATACGCAACGGGCTGGTAGGCCAGGCCCACCGCCGAGCGCACGTTGCCGCCGGAGGGAATGGACACGCCGCTGCCGGGGAACTTCAGGGTGGCCGTGACCTTGGTGGCATCGCGGACGCCGGTGCTTTCCAGGTTGAGGTCGTGGGTGGCGTTGGCCTGCATATTGCCGCAGGTCATGGCCAGTCGCAGGGCCGAGGACACGATGTCGCGGTCCACCTCGCAGGCGTTCCACTTGTGCTGATTGAGTCCGTTCGCAAAGGACGCATAGAGGGTGAACCCGGCGGTCGGGCCGGTGTCGCCGCCCGTGGTGTCGTCTTTCTTCTCTTCGGTGGCCGCGCAGGCCACGGCCAGTATAGCGAGTGCGGCGACGAGCAGCGTCACCGTCCCCTGAGTCTTCCTCATTGCTTATTTCCCGGAAATACGAGCGGATCCCGGCGCTCCGCGGCCTGCCGTCATTGGCTGGCCGCCGCCGGCATATGCGAACACGCACCTGCATCAATTTTATCTCCGGCGCGGAACCCGGTACAGAGCAAACCTGCGGGGCGCCAAGCGCCACGCGGCCGCCGGTGCAGCGGCGCCGGCACCCGGGCAGGGCCGGCGCCGCGCGGACGTCCTGGCGGGTCTGGCGTCATGGTGCCGGTGGCGCTACCATGCGGTGGCCCAATGGCGTGCATTCACGCGACGTGTCGGGCCCAGGGGCCCCGGGGGCCTCTGCATGCACACCCGGCGCGATGCACCCGCGCGCCGACCGCAGCCGGTGACTGGAGAGCGATGACCGAACCCACCCTTGATCTCAGCGCGGCCCCGGAAGCAGAACGGGCGCAGCGGCTGGGCGCTGCATTCGTGGCCCTGGCGCCTGGAGGATCGCTGACCTTTGCCACGCCTGGCGATCCCCGCAAGCTCGTGCGCGACTTCGTGGCCAAGCAATGGGGTCACTTCGACTGGGCGCCCCTGCGCGCCGGCGATGGGCGGCACCTGTCCCAGCTCAGCAAGCGCAAGCAGCAGGGCCCGCACAGCATCCTGGACATGTTCGGCGACGATCACCGCCGTTGCGACGAACTGTTCGCCAATGCCGAATCCGCCGCACAGCAAGGCGATGCGGCCCTGGCGGCCGACCTGTTTGCCCGCTACGAGCTGGGACTGCAGCGCCATTTCCGTATGGAGGAGGAGGGCATCTTCCCCGAGCTGGACAAGCGCATGGGCTTCATGGGCGGAGGGCCCACCATGGTCATGCGCGAGGAGCACCAGCAGATGCGCGGCATGCTGCGGCGCATGGCCGGCTCCGTGGAGCAGGGCAACCTGGAGGAGTTTCTGGGAGCCTGCGAGACCATGCTCTACCTCATGGAACAGCACAACATGAAAGAGGAGCAGATGCTCTACGCCATGGCCGACGACGCCTTCAGCGCGGACAGGGACGAGCTGCTGCGGCGTCTGGTCCTTTTTTAGGCACCCGATCCGGCATGCGACGCCAAGGACTGCATCTCGACCAAGCCCCCCCGCTGCACCTGCCCTTGCGCTTTTTCCTCACCGCGCCCCTGTTCGCCGTGGCGGCGGGGCTGGTGCTGTTGTGGCGCGGCTCGGCGCTGCTGCAAACCACCTGGTCCCCCCACACGGTCGCGCTGACGCACCTGCTGACGTTGGGCTTCATCAGCATGGTCATGTGCGGGGCGCTGTACCAGATCGTGCCCGTGCTGGTCGGCTCCGCCGTGCCACGGCTGCGGTTGGCCGCTGTCGTGCACGGGGGCCTGTGCGTGGGCGTGCCGGCGCTGGCTGGCGGGCTGCTCAGCGGCTGGCAATGGCTGCTGCCCGTGGCCCTGGCGGCACTGGGAATCGCCTGGGCGGTGTTCCTGGGTCAACTGACGCTGGCCCTGGCGCGGGCCCCGTCGGTCACGGTCACGGTGGCTTCCATCGCCGTGGCGGCGTCGTCGCTGCTGCTGGCCGTGTCACTGGGCCTGCTGTTCGCCTGGGAGCTGGTCTACGGCTGGCTGCCGCCGGACCGCGCCACGCTGACCGCCGTGCACCTCTACCTGGCGCTGGGCGGCTGGGTGGGCACGCTGATCACGGGCGTGGGGTATGCCCTGATTCCCATGTTCTACCTGAGCACGCCCTTTCCGCGCGGCATCGCCTGGCTCGTGCTGGCCTGCCAGGGCCTGATGCTGCTCACGGGCCCGCTGCTGGCCTGGGTGGCCCCCTCGCGCTGGTGGCACCTGCTGCCGCTCGGGTTGGCGGCTTTGGCCGTGACCGTGTTCACGGGCATGGTGTGGCGCATGCTGCATGCCCGGCGGCGCCGAATCTCCGATGCCACCCTGCGCTTCTGGCAGGTGGGGATGCTGGCGCTGCCGCTGGCACTGGCGGCCCTGGCCGTGCACGTGCTGGGTCAGCTTCCCCGCTGGTCGCTGGTGTTCGGCACGTTGTACCTGCTCGGCTTCGCCGGGGCCGCCATCAACGGCATGCTGTACAAGATCGTGCCCTTCCTGGTGTGGCTGCACCGCTTCAGCAGGCACGCCGGCAGCGCCGAGATGCCCCTGTTGAAGGACATCATCGCCCCGCGGCACATGCAGTGGCAGTGGCGCGCCTATGCGCTCATGCTGGTGCTGGCGACAGCCGCGGCGGGCAGCGGGCTCGACGTGTTGGCGCGTCTCGCCGGCTTGGCGCTGGTGGTGGCCTTCGGCGCCCTGGCGCTGCTGCTCTTCCGCGCGGCGCGCATGAAGCTGCCCCCCGCCGCCCGGACGCCTGCGCGGGATCGTGCGGGGGAAACGGCGCCGCCGGGCGCACGCTGAGCGCGTTGGCTCCCCCCTGCGCGATGGACAGTTGCCGGTTCAGCGGGTGCGGAACGATCCCCGCGCCAGCACGCGCCGCGGCTCACGCCCCCCGCACCGCTCACGGCCGGCGGCGCCCCCGGACTTCTGCCTTCAGGCCTTGGTCACCGTCAGCTTCCAGGTGTCCGGGTCAAGCTGTTCCAGGGTGCAGGCATGCCCGGCGCGCTCCAGGTGCGGCAGGAAGTATACCGGCCGGCGTGCCAGCAGCGCCTCCAGGGTTTCCCCCACGGCCATTCCCGCCAAGGCGGCCTGGATGGCCAGCATGGGCTCCGGCGGGGGCAGCGCGCGCAGATCCAGTGCCTCCGCGGAGCGGCCGGTCTGTGGGTCCACGCTTGGTCTCCGTTGGTCGTCCATGCTCACCCGCCGTCAACGCGTGTCGCGTGCGGGCGCCGGGGCTCCGCGCCGCAGGGACGAGAATACCTGCCCCGCCAACGGGAATCCAGCCGCAGGGTCGCCGCGCAATGCCCCGTGGGGAGCCGTCTCGCAAGGAGGTCATCGCCGGCGCCCGCTACGGAAAACGATTTGCGCCGCGGCATCGCGCGAGGCCCTGGGGCCCTAGTGTTGCGGACGCGCCGCCGCTGTAAGGCGCGCTGGGAGCCGCAGCCAGCCGCGGCGCGCCTCTGTGCCGCGCACGGCGCATCTTGCTGGGGTGCCCGCTGGGGGCCGTTTTGCTCCGGGAGAAAAAATGCACTTTCCTCAAAAAAACCCCTATTGCATTTTTTGAAAACTGATAAAATCCCCTTGCGTGAAGAGGGAGGACACGTCACGCGTACATTGCGCGCGGCTTGCATGGAGAGCATGCGGACGCGCCGCCGTGGCGCCGAAGCCCGCTTCACACGAGGGCGGTTAAACCAGTGCAAACCATCTCGTATCGCCGGAACCGCGGGTACTCGAGTTCGTTCTGGCGATCGTCAACCAGGAGGATTCAAACTAAACCGAGATGACAGAGAGCAAAATTGCCGAGGAACCCGAGGAGCCTCCAAGCTCATCGTTGCATCAAGCCCTTTCGAGTCAACTGGGGCTGTTCTTCCCAACGCAGGACGTTCCCTCGGGGAAAACGGTTTCCCAAGGCGCAGCATCCGTTGCTCAGAAAGTTCCCCGCCTCACCATCAGTGATCGTAGTCGCACCTTCATCAAGCAGCATTTTCCGAATGTGTCCACCCGAGAGTGGAACGATTGGCGCTGGCAAAACCGGCATCGGTTCACGTCTCTGAGCGCGCTGGCACGCGTGCTGGAGCTGACCGACGACGAGCGCCAAGCCTTGCAGGCGCACCGCGGCTCGCTCCCCGTGGGCATCACGCCCTACTACGCGAGCCTGCTGGATCCGCGCAATGCGATGCAGCCGCTGCGTCGCACCGTGGTTCCCACACTCGCCGAGTTCAAGCGCATGCCCGGCGAGGCGGACGATCCGCTGGGCGAGGACGGACATTCCCCAGTACCGGGCCTGGTACACCGCTATCCGGACCGGGTGCTGTTCCTGGTGTCCAACTTCTGCACCACGTACTGCCGCTACTGCACGCGGTCGCGCATGGTCGGCTCCAGCGATGCCGACCGGGCCGTGACCCGCTCCCAGTGGGAGCAGTCCATTGCCTACATCGCAGCGCACCCCGAAGTGCGCGACGTGCTGATTTCCGGCGGCGACCCCTTGAGCCTCTCCGACGAGCGGCTGGAGTGGCTGCTGACCCGGTTGCGGCACATTCCGCACGTGGAGTTCCTGCGCATCGGCACCAAGGTGCCCGTGGTGATGCCCCAGCGCATCACACCGGCCCTGACCCGCATGCTCAAGCGCTTTCATCCCCTGTGGATGAGCATTCACTTCCTGCATCCCGACGAGATCACGCCGGAGGTGGTGGAGGCCTGTGAGCGCTTGGCCGATGCGGGCATCCCGTTGGGCAGCCAGACCGTACTGCTCAAGGACGTCAACGACAACGTGCCGGTCATGAAGCAGCTGGTGCACAACCTGCTCAAGATCCGCGTCAAGCCCTATTATCTGTACCAGTGCGACCCCATCACGGGGTCGGGGCATTTCCGCACACCGGTGCAGACGGGGCTGGACATCATACGCGGCTTGCGCGGTCATACCACCGGCTACGCGGTGCCCGCGTATGTCATCGACGCTCCCGGCGGTGGAGGCAAGATTCCGCTGTTGCCCGACTATGTGGCCGGGCGCGACGGCGACGATCTGCTGCTCGTCAACTTCGAGGGCCGTCAGTTCCGCTATCCCGATCCTCTGGGCAAACCGGAGTATTCGGACGCGGCGCCGACAAAGCCCAAGACGTCCGACGCAGCGGGCGCCGCACCTGCCTCGCAGGGCCGCACGGGAGGTCGCATGCCATGCGCATAGGGCTGACCTACGACCTGCAACAGGACTACCTGGCGCAGGGCTACTCCCTGGAGGATACCGCCGAGTTCGACGCCCCAGAAACCATCGCGGCGTTGGAAACGGCCCTGCGGGAGCTGGGTCATCAGCCGGAGCGCATCGGCAACATCCGGGCGCTGGTGCCGCGGCTCGCCGCGGGCCAGCGCTGGGAGCTGGTGTTCAACATCGCCGAGGGCCTGCGCGGGTTTGCCCGCGAAGCGCAGGTCCCGGCGCTGCTGGAGGCCTACGATATTCCCTGTGTGTTTTCCGATCCCGTGGTGCTGGCGTTGGCGTTGCACAAGGGCCTGACCAAGCGCCTCGTGCGCGACGCCGGCGTGGCCACCCCCGATTTCGCCGTGGTGAATTCCGTGCAGGAAGCCGCCGCGGTCAACCTGCCCTATCCCCTGTTCGCCAAGCCGGTTGCCGAGGGCACCAGCAAGGGCATCACGCGGAATTCGCGGGTCAACGACCGCGATCAGCTCATCGCCACCTGCGCCACGCTGCTGGAGCGCTTCCGGCAGCCGGTGCTGGTGGAAACCTTCATGCCCGGCCGCGAATTCACCGTGGGCATCCTGGGCAGCGGCCAGGCCGCGGAGCGTCTGGGTGTGCTTGAGGTGCGCCTGGCGGACGCCGCGGAGCAGGGCATGTATTCCTTCCACAACAAGGAACACTACGAGTCCCTGGTGGAGTATCACCTGGTGCGCGAGCCGGTGGCCGACGAAGTGAGCGAGGTGGCCCTGGCCGCCTGGCGCGTCCTGGAATGCCGCGATGCGGGCCGGGTGGACATCCGCCTCGACGCCCAGGGGCGCCCGAACTTCATCGAGGTCAATCCGCTGGCTGGGCTGCACCCGGTGCGCTCGGACCTGGTGATCCTGGCGCGCAAGGTGGGCCTGGACTACACCGGTCTGATCGGCCGCATCATGGCCTCGGCGCTGGAGCGCCTGGAGCACGCGCCCTTCGCCGACCCGAGCCGTGCCGTGTCTCTGCCGGAGACGGCCCATGCCGGGCGCCTCTGACGCCCCCCGCATCGTCGTCCTGCACGGCGCGTCGGCCGACACCCGCGCGCCGGACGACCAGGACACGCTGCGTCAGGTGCAGGAAATCACCGACAGCCTGCAGGCCCAGGGGTACGACGCCCGGCCCTTGGCCATGACCCTGCGCCTGGACGCGCTGCGCGAGCGCCTGCTCGAGCTGGCGCCCCGCGCTGTGTTCAACCTGGTGGAATCCGTGGACGGCAGCGATGCGCTGCTGCCGCTGGGGCCGCTGTTGCTGGAGGCCATGGGCATTCCTTACACCGGCGCTCCCGTGGGCGCCCTGGTGGCCAGCAGCAACAAGCCGGAGGCCAAGGCCGCCCTGGCCCGGGCCGGTATTGCCACCCCCGAGAACTGGCCGCCGCAACGGCGATCCGCAGGCGACGCCCCCGCCACGCGCTGGATCGTCAAGTCCGTGTGGTGTCATGCTTCCCTGGGCCTGGCCGACGACAGCGTGGTGGACGATCCGGCGCAGGTGGCCCTGCGCCTGGCCGAACGCCGGCGCACGTACGGCGGGCAATGGTTCGCCGAGCGCTTCCTGCCGGGGCGCGAATTCAATCTGTCCCTGCTGGAAGTGGCCGGCGGCGTGGCCGTGCTGCCTCCCGCGGAAATCCTGTTCCAGGGGTTCGCGGCCGACAAGCCCCACATCGTGGGCTACGCCGCCAAGTGGCACACGGACTCCGCGGAATACCGGGCCACTCCGCGCAGCTTTGCCTTCGCGGCGGGCGATGCGCCCCTGCTGGAGCGCCTGGGTCACGTGGCGCGGCGCTGCTGGGAGGTTTTCGGCCTGCGCGGCTATGCGCGGGTGGATTTCCGCGTGGACCCGCAGGGCCGACCCTGGGTGTTGGAGGTCAACGCCAATCCCTGCTTGGCGGCCGACGCCGGCTTTGCCGCCGCAGCAGCGCAGGCGGGCCTGATCCACGGCTGGCTGATCCGGCACATTGTCGAGGCGGCCCTGGGCCGCGCGGGCGCACTTCCGCGGAGTTCCGTCGCGCAACCCCAGGGGGACACCCCGACGCAATCCGCCGGAGATGCAGCCCACACTCGCCGTTCGCCACGTCGAAAGCGCGCTACGCCCTGAAACCATGTTCGGCATCGGGAACATCCACGACGACGCCTTTCCCACGGAGCGCAAGGCCCTCGCGGAGGTGCTGAGCATCGTGCACCCCCAGACGCAGCCCGCTCAAAGCACCCCCCGCGGCGGGACAAGTCCGCCAGGGCCTTCCACACTCAGCATGTCCGGCGGAGCGGCCCAAGGCGGGGGAATCTGCGCCAAATGAGTCCCGCCGCAACCATTCACTGGAGTCGTCCACTCTATGCACGCCGCCCCGCAGATCACGATCCGCCACGAAGTGCGTCCCCAGGACTCCGCGCATGTGGAGCAGATTGTTGCCGCCACGGGCTTTTTCACCCCTGACGAGGTGGCCATCGCCCGCGAACTGGTGGACACGACGCTCACCCAGGGTGCGGCCGCCGGCTACCAATTCGTCTTTGCCGACACCCCGGCGCTGGTCGGCTACACGTGCTTCGGGCAGATTCCCGCCACCGACGGCCGCTACGATCTGTACTGGATCGCGGTGTCGCCGGCCATTCAGCGCGGCGGCATCGGACGGCGGCTGCTGCTGGAATCCGAGGCGGCCATTCGGCGTGAGGGCGGCGTGCGCGTGTACATCGAGACCTCGTCCCAGCCCAAGTACGAGCCGACGCGCGGCTTTTATCTCTCCGCGGGCTACAAGGTGGCCGCCTGCCTGAGCGGCTTCTACCGGGACGGCGACGACAAGCTCATCTACTGCAAGGTCCTCTAGGCCGCCCGTCAGGCCGCCAGTGACCCCCATGGCCGCGGCATGGCGCGCCCGCTCTCCGTGACGGGAGACGGAGGGAAGCTGCCCGTCGCGTCCGTCCGGCGTGCTCCGCCCGCTGCTGTAGTCCCGCGCCCACCCGGCGTGCTCGGCCTGCTGTCATGCGTCCACCCGCCCCTCCCTCGATTTTCCAGCCCGTGCCGCCCTGCCGGCCGTCGCGTTGACCTGACCGTTTGCCGTTTCGACTGCGCCAAGCCCAGTGCGCCGGTTTCCCCACCGGCATGACGGCGGCGCGCCGGGCGTCGCAAATCCGAGCCCGCCCGCGCCTCTGCGGCGAGATTTGTACGATTTGTGCTTGAATTCGTCCAGAGACATGTCGGTGTCGCAATTTGGAAAGACTTTGCAGAGGTTGTGAAGAGATTGTGAAGGCATGGAAAAGCGGTATTTTCTTTTCACAATGCGTGTTACCTGTTGAATAGCTTGGCGGCTGATATCAAGGAGCAAATTCACGCGTAACGCGATGACCAAACGCCGAATAACGCGTCGTTTTTTGCGCTGGGGGAACGCCGGTCGTGCAAGCGCCGTCTTGTGCGTGCTGCTGTGGCTGCTGCCCGCCGTGCTGCCGGCCCAGGAGCAGCCGGCCGGCACCACGGATGCGCTGCCCAACGGGCAGGCGCCCAGCGAGCAATCCAGCGGGGCGGAAGCGACACCCGCCTCCGCATCCGCGGCTTTGCCAGCGCCCACGCCTGCCGACGAGCCGGTGCTCGGCGCTACGCCGCCGGAGTCTGCTCCTGCCGGGCAGGCCCCCCCGGAAACGCCACAGCCGACCGGTCCCGCCACACCCGCCGCACCTGCCACGGAAACGGTAAGCGGAGGGCCGCCGGCCGCCGACGCCGACTCTCCCCGCGCAGGCGGTGCGGCCGCGCCGCTCCCCTTCGGCGCGCCCGCCGGGCAGGCTGACGCGGAATCGACCGCTGGCGACCGGCAGACGGCACCGGGCACGGCAACCGCTGTACCCACCCCGCCACCCGCAGCGGGCGCCACCGCGCCCGGCCCCGACGGCACGCGGCCCATGACCCTGGAGGAGCACGATACCTGGCGCCTGATGTGGATCTCCGCCGCGGGCGGGGGTGCGCTGTTCATGCTCTATGGGTTCACCGAGGGTCAGGCGGTGCAGCAGAGCAACGACACCCAGAACAGCCTGCTGTCCAGGATCGGCGATACGACGGGCATTTCCCGCTCCACCTACGACAGCCTGAAAAGCCAGATTGCCTCCAAGGCCGCCGAGGCCGGCGAGCACAAGCAGAACTCCGACCTGGGCTACCTGCTCGCGCTGGGGTTGCTGGGGACCGCCGCGTGGGTCTATTACCACCCGCCCGGCGGACAGCCCCCGCCGCCGCTGCTTTCATTCAGCCCTGCCCACGGGGGCTCGGCGCGCATCCAACTGACGGTGACATGGTGAGCCTGTTCAAGCCTGCCGCCGTCGGTGCCGCATGGCGCCTGCTGGCCGCACTCATGCTGATCGCCCTGGCCGCCTGCGGCCCGGCCGCGGAAAACCGCACGGGGGACGTGCCGGCCTACCAGGGTCCGCCTGCCCGCTGCCCGCCGACCTGCACGTTCAACGGCGCAGCGGTGAAGGTGCTGATGGGCAGCGCCGGAGGCACGCTGACGTTCAATCCCAGCGCCACAAGCCTGATCACGCTGCAACTGGTCATTCCCAGCGGCGCCCTGAGCGGGGACCAGACGATCACCATCCTGCCGGCGGACACGTATCCGGCGAACAGCGGCGTGGTGGAGGAGTCGGTGTTCGACTTCGGCCCGACCGGCCTGGCCTTCTCCAGCGACGCCCAGCTCTTCCTCATCTTCGATCCGTCGATCCTGGCCGGCATGACGGAAGGCGAGCTGCGGCTGCACAAGGTGGTGGGGGACGCCTGGAGCGAGCGAGCCAGCAGCATGGACCCCTCGACCCACACCCTGGTCGGCAACCTGGCCGGCTTCAGCACCTATGGCGCCGTGATCCGCACCACGCCGCCGGGCATCACCGTCAACCCCGCCAGCGGCCTGAGCACCAGTGAGGCCGGCGGCAGCGCGGCCTTTACCGTGGCGCTGAACACGGCGCCCGACGGCGCCGTGCTCCTCGATGTGATCAGCGGCAACAGCGGCGAGGTGCTGGCGGACAAGGCCACCCTGTCGTTCGATGCGGCCAATTGGAACACCGCGCAGACGGTCACCCTGAACGGCGTGGACGACGATGTGGCCGACGGGGACCAGACCGTGACCATCGACATTGCCGTCAACACCGGCGCCACCACGGACAGCACGGGTTATGGCACGCTGGCGCCCGTCGGCGTCACGGTCATCAACGACGACAATGACCAGGTGGGCATCACGGCAAACCCCGTGGTTGGGTTGACCACCAGCGAGCAGGGCGGCACGGCCGCGTTCACGGTGGTGCTGGACAGCGCGCCCAACGGGATCGTGCAAATCGATGTGAGCGGCGGCACCGGCGAGGTGGCGGCGGACAAGCCCTCGCTGATGTTCACGCCCGGCAACTGGAGCGTCGCTCAGACCGTCACGTTGACGGGCGTGGACGATCCCGTCGTCGACGGCGACCAGGCGGTGAGCCTGGTGCTGGCCGTCAACGCCGCCGGCACCGGCGACACCACCGGCTACGCGACAATCGCACCCCGCGGCGTGGCCGTGACCAACACCGACGACGACGCGGTGGGCATCACGGTGAACCCCACCGCGGGCCTGGTCACCAGCGAATCCGGCGGCACCGCGGCGTTTACGGTCGTGCTGGACACGCGGCCCGCGGGCATCGTGAAGATCAACGTGACCAGCGGCGATCCGACTGAAGTCCTGCCGAGCACGTCCGTGCTGACCTTCAACTCGGGCAACTGGGACACCGCCCAGACCGTGATCCTTGCGGGCGTGGACGATGCGGCGCCGGACGGCAATCAGGCCCTCTCCATCGCCCTGGCCATCGACGTGGCCGGCACCACCGACACCGCGGGCTACAAGGCGCTGGACCCGCCCGACGTGGCGGTGACCAACGCCGACGACGACGCCCCGGGGGTGACGGTGAATCCCACGGTTGGGTTGCTCACCAGCGAGGCGGGCGGCAGCGCGGCGTTTACCGTGCGGCTGGAAGCCCAGCCTGACGGCGATGTGGTGATTGCCGTCGCCAGCGGCGATCCGGGCGAAGTGACCGTGGACCAATCCGCGCTGACCTTCAACGCGGGCAACTGGGCCCTGCCCCAGACCGTCACCGTCACGGGCTTGAACGACACCCAGGCCGACGGCAACCAGGCGGTGACGATAACCCTGACCATGGACGGCGGCACCACCGACACGACGGGCTATGCCGCGCTGAACCCGGCCGATGTGACGGTGACGAATACCGACGACGACTTGCCGGGCGTGACCGTGAATCCCACCGGCGGTCTGGTGACCGGCGAGGCCGGCGGCAGCGCGGCGTTCACGGCGCGGCTCAATTCGCAGCCCGACGGCGACGTGGTGCTGACCGTGACCAGCGGCACGCCGGCCGAAGCCAGCGTGGACAAGGCCAGCCTGACCTTCAACGCCGGCAACTGGACGGCCGCGCAGACGGTCACCATCACGGGCGTGGACGACGACGTGGCCGACGGGGATCAGGCCGTGATCATCGCCCTGGGCACCGACACCGCCGCCACGACGGACACCACGGGCTACGACGCCGTGAATCCGGCCGATGTGGCCCTGACCAACGCGGACAACGATCTGGCGGGGGTGACGGTGAGCCCCGCTGCCGGGCTGGTCACCAGTGAAGCGGGGGGCAGCGACACCTTCACCGTGCGCCTGGACAGCGCGCCCACGGGGGATGTGGTGCTGACCGTGGCCAGCGGCACGCCGGCCGAAGCGGCCGTGGACAAGGCGACGCTCATCTTCAACGCCGGCAACTGGGCCACCGCCCAGACGGTCACCGTCACCGGCGTGGACGACGATGTGGACGATGGCGACCAGCCCGCCAGCATCGTGCTGGGTACCGACGCGGCCGCTACGACGGACGCCACGGGTTACGACGCGGTGAATGCCGACGATGTGAGCCTGACCAATCTCGACGACGACGTGACGGGAGTCACCGTCAATCCCACCGGCGGCCTGGTCACCACCGAGGCGGGAGGCACTTCCTCGTTCACGGTGCGCCTGGACAGCCAGCCCAACGACGACGTGGTCATCGACGTGGCCAGCGGCACGCCCGGCGAGGTCAGTGTGGACCCGGCGACGCTGACGTTCAATGCGGGCAACTGGGACAGCGCGCAGACGGTCACGGTCACGGGCGTGAACGACTTCGTGCCCGACGGCAGCCAGCTCGTCACCATCGGGCTCAGCATGGACGCCACCTCCACCACCGACACCTCGGGCTACGACAACGTCAATCCCGCCGACGTGAGCGTCACCAACACGGACAACGACGTGGTCGGCATCACGGTCAATCCGACGAGTGGGCTGCTGACCACGGAGGCCGGCAGCACGGCCTCGTTCACGGTGCGCCTGGACACCCAGCCCGACAATCCCGTCGCGATCGACGTGGCCAGCAACACGCCCGGCGAGGCCACGGTGGACAAGGCCACACTGACCTTCACCGGCGCCAACTGGAATGTCGTCCAGACGGTCACGGTCACGGGGGTCAACGACCTCATGTCCGACGGCAATCAGGCCCTGCTGATAACCCTGGACGTCGACACCGTCGGAACCACCGACAGCACCGGTTATGACGGGGTGTTGCAGAAAACCGTGGGCGTCACGAACGCCGACAACGACGTGGCCGGCGTCACGGTCGGCCCGACCAGCGGCCTGGTGACCAGCGAAGCAGGCGGCAGCGACAGCTTCTCCGTGGTGCTGGATACCCAACCCGATGGCGACGTGGTGATCAGCGTGAGCAGCGGCACGCCGGGCGAAGCCACGGTGGACAAGTCCAGCCTGACGTTCACCAACGGCAACTGGTCGAGCGCGCAGACCGTTACGGTCACCGGCGTGAACGATTTTGTCCCGGATGGCGCGCAGTCCGTGACCATCGCCCTGGCCATCGCAGCCGGCACCACGGACAGCACGGGCTACGCCAGCCTGTCGGCCGCGGCCGTGGACGATGTCAGCCTGACCAACGCCGATGACGACGTGGTGGGCGTGACCATCACCCCGACCAGCGGTCTGAGCACCAGCGAGGGCGGCGGGACGGCCCCTTTCACGGTGGTGCTGAAGACTCAGCCCGACAACAACGTGGTGTTCAACGTCGCCAGCGGCACGCCCCTCGAGGCCGGTGTGGACAAGGCCACGCTGACCTTCACCAACGGCAACTGGTCGAGCGCGCAGACGGTCACGGTCACGGGCGTCAACGACGATGCCTACGACGGCAACCAGCCCCTGCTGGTGACAGTGACCGTGGACCAGACGAATACCACGGACACTACGGGCTACGACGGGCAGGGACCGTTCACGGTGACCGGGGTCAACAGCGACAACGACCTGGCCGGCGTCACGGTCACCCCCACCAGCGGCCTGGTGACCACGGAGGCCGGCGGCACGGCCAGCTTCACCGTGGTGTTGAACACCCAGCCCAGCGGTAACGTGGTGATCGACCTGGTCAGTGGGCAGACCTCGGAAGTCACCGTGGACCAGTCTTCGCTGACGTTTGACGGCACGACGTGGGCCACGCCGCAAACGGTCACGTTGACGGGCGCGAACGACTCCTCGCCGGATGGCAATGCGCTGGTCACCATCACGTTGTCCACGGACATGGGCAGTACGGCCGACGCCGCCTACGACACGATCGATCCCGACGACGTCCTGGTGACCAACACCGACGATGACGTGGTGGGCGTCACGGTCACGCCGATCAGCGGCCTGGTGACCAGCGAAGCAGGTGGCACGGATGCCTTTACCGTCGTGTTGGACACCTTGCCGAACAACGATGTGGTCATTTCCGTGTCCAGCGGCACCCCGGCGGAGATCGCCGTGGACAAGTCCACGCTGACCTTCACCACTGCCAACTGGAATGTGCCGCAGACGGTCACTCTCACCGGGGTCAATGATTTTGTGGATGATGGCAACCGCGCCGTCGCCATCGTCCTGAGCACGGACACTACGGCCACCACGGATACCACCGGCTACGACGGCGTGAATCCGGACGACGTGGCCGCGACCAACAACGACAACGACACCGCAGGCGTGACGGTGAATCCCACCAGCGGGCTGGCGACCAGCGAGGGCGGGCTCGCGGACAGCTTCACCGTGGTGCTCAACAGCCAGCCGGACGGCAATGTCGTGCTCAATGTGGTCAGCGGGGACACGGGCGAGGCCACGGTGGACAAAGCCACGCTGACCTTCGCGCCGGGCAACTGGAACGTGGCGCAGACGGTCACGGTCACGGGCGTCGACGACTTCCTGCCCGACGGGAACCAGTCGGTCAGCGTCGCCCTGACCACCGATACCGCCGGCACGACGGACACCACCGGCTATGACGGCGTGAATCCGGCCGATGTCAGCCTGACCAACGCCGATGACGACGTGGTGGGCGTTACCGTGTCGCCGACCAGCGGGCTCAACACCACCGAAGCCGGCGGCAGCGACAGCTTTACCGTCGTGCTCGACACGTTGCCCGACGGCAACGTCGTGCTCAACGTGGCCAGCGGCGACACGGGCGAGGCCACGGTGGACAAGGCCACGCTCACCTTCACCACGGGCAATTGGAACGTGGCGCAGACGGTCACCGTCACGGGCGTGAACGACTTCACCCCGGACGGAAATCAGCCCGTCGCCGTCGCCCTGACCACCGATACCGCCGGCACGACGGACACCACTGGCTATGACGGTGTGAATCCACCCGATGTCAGCCTGACCAACGCCGACGACGACGCGGTGGGCGTGACGGTGAACCCCACCAGTGGGCTGACGACCACCGAGGCGGGCGGCACGGCGGCCTTCACGGTCGTGCTGAACTCGCTGCCCGACGGCAACGTGGTGCTCAATGTGGCCAGTGGCGACACGGGCGAGGCCACGCTGGACAAAGTCACGCTGACCTTCGCGCCGGGCAACTGGAACGTGGCGCAGACGGTCACGGTCACGGGCGTCAACGACTTCTCGCCCGACGGAGACCAACCCGTCAGCATCGCCCTGACCACCGATACGACGGGCACCACCGACACGACCGGCTATGACGGCGTGGATCCGGCCGATGTGTCGGTCACCAATGCCGACAACGATGCGGTGGGCATCACGGTCAATCCCACCAGCGGGCTCGGCACCACCGAGGCTGGCGGCAGCGACAGCTTTACGGTGGTGCTCAACAGCCTGCCCGACGGCAACGTGGTGCTCAACGTGGCCAGCGGCGACACGGGCGAGGTCACGGTGGACAAGGCGACGCTGACCTTCACCACCGGCAACTGGAACGCGGCGCAGACGGTCACCGTCACGGGTGTAAACGACTTTGCGCCCGACGGCAACCAGTCCGTCACGATTGCCCTCACCACGGACACTGCCGGCACCACCGACGCCACCGGCTACGACGGCGTCGATCCGCCGGACGTGGCCGTGACCAATGCCGACAACGATGTGGTGGGCGTGACGGTCAATCCCACCAGCGGGCTCAGCACCACCGAGGCCGGCGGCAGCGACAGCTTCACCGTCGTGCTCGATGCGCTGCCCGACGGCAACGTGGTCATCGATGTGGCCAGCAGCGACTCGGGCGAGGCCACGGTGGACAAGGCCACGCTCACCTTTACGACGGGCAACTGGAACGTGGCCCAGACGGTCACGGTGAGCGGCGTGAACGACTTTGCGACCGACGGCAATCAAGCCTTCACCATCGCGTTGACCACTGATCCCGTGGGGACCACGGATACCAACGGCTACGACGGCGTGAACCCGGCCGACGTGAGCGGCAGCAACGCCGACAACGATGTGGTGGGCGTGACGGTCAATCCCACCAG
>JACQHH010000083.1 GCA_016199125.1 Candidatus Lambdaproteobacteria bacterium | reverse complement strand
GAGCGAGCTGGCCGAGCGCTACCCCCACGAGCTTTCCGGCGGGCAGCAGCAGCGCGTGGCCCTGGCGCGCGCCCTGGCCACGCGGCCCCACGTGATTCTGTTGGACGAGCCCTTCAGCAACCAGGATACGGCCCTGCGCCAACGCATCCGCGAGGACGTGCGGCGCGTGCTGCACCGCGCCGGCACCTCCTCGATCCTGGTGACCCACGACCAGGAGGAAGCGGTGAACGTGGCCGACCGCCTGGCCATCATGAACAACGGGCGCCTGGAACAGCTCGGCACGCCGGAGGAGTTGCTGCACCGCCCGCAGACCCGATTCGTGGCGCAGTTCCTGGGCCGCAACAGCTTCCTGGCAGGAATGGTGCGGGCAGGGCACGTGTGCACGGAGCTGGGCGATCTGCCCCTGCCCGCCGAGGGGGCCCCCGGCGAGCGCGTGGAGGTGCTGGTGCGCCCGGGACAGGTGGTGCTGGCGGGCAATGAGCACGGGGCGGCGGCGAGCGTGCGTGACGTGCAGTATCTGCACGGCTACCCGCTGTACACCCTGGCCCTGCCCTCGGGTGCGCAGGTGCAGGCCCTGCTGGCCACACCCCAACCCTTGCGTCCGGGCGACCGCGCCATGGTCACCCTGCGCCCGGAACCGCCGGTGCTGTTTCCGGCGACGTAGAAGGCCCCGGCAAGCGGCCCAGGCGGGTCTGCGGAACCTGGGCGCAGGCCGCGGCCGCCGTGCGCGTTATCGGGCCTTGTCCTCCTGGCGCTGCTCGGCGTCCAGGCGGCCCAGGGCGTAGTCGCGCAGATCCACAAAGCGCAGCAGGGCCGCCAGGGCCGGATGCACCTCCTGCACGCGGCGGAACATCTCCTGGGCCATGTGCCGGTAGGCCGGATGCCCCTGGGGCGTGCTGCGCAGCTCCACCAGCCACATCAGCGCGCGCAGGTTCACGTGCACCATCCAGCGGATGTGACACGCCATGGGCACTACGTACTGCGCCTGCTCGGGGAAGTCCCCGCGCATGGCCTCGTAGGCTTCCGTCGCGCCGTGCATGGCCTCGGTGTAGCGTCCCGCCTCGCCGGCCAGGGCCACCTCCTCGGGGAGGGCGAAGCCGTGGCGCGTGGAGAGCGGCTGGCGCTGCTGGGTCAACATGCGGTGCCGGTGCAGGTCGCGGTACATGCCGAAGTCCCCCACCAGATCGAAGGTGTAGAACACGGTCTCCAGAGCCCGTGGCAGCTTGTGGCGCCGGTTGTCGCGCTGCCCGGCCAGCCGCTGGAAGATCTCCAGGCGCGCCGGGACGCTGAGACTGGCGGCCCAGCGGCGCGCCTCCGCCAGGGACGCACCGGAGTCCGGGTAGACGAGCGCCGCCAGCACGCGCACCTCGGCCTCCGGGTCGTGATCCACCAGGGCCACCGTGGCCGCGCGCGGCTCGGCGTCAACATGGGGCACCTGCGCCGCCAGGGTGCGCACGGTCTCCCCACGCTGCCGCTGGTAGGCCGCGAAGCCCTGGAAATGGCGGTGGCCCGGATCGGCCCGGCGGATGAACGAGGGGATGACCTTGCCCAGCTCCGCGCTCATGGCCTCGGCCAGGGTGCGCAGCTCGCCCAGGTTCGAAAGCCGCAGGCGCACCAGCAGTGCTTCGAAGAAACGCCCGTTGCCGAAGATGCCCATGTTGGTCAGGGTCGATGCCGGCAACAGCCCCCGCAGCGCATCGTAGACCCGCGCGTTCACCGAGCGCCTCCACGCCGCCTCGCTGGTCTGCGCGGAGCGCGGAGATAACGCTTCCACGTGGGCGGTGAGCGGGGGCATCAGCGCCAGATATGTCTCGAACAGCCCGCGGCACGTCTGCAGGTAGCGTTCGCGGTGGCGCGAGGCCAGCAGCGCCGGCTCCTGGTGGAACAGATACTCCCCGCCCCGCTTGCGCCCGAAGGAGACGTAGCGCGTGGACTTTTCCAGGGGCGAGCCGCCGATGCGCGCATCCTCCAGCACCTTGGTGGCGATCATGGACACGTTTTCCATGGCCAAGTGCGCCCCGCCCAGCTCGCCGATGGAATCGTCGCCGTAGCCATCCAGGATGCGGTCGTAAAACTCCTGCGCCCGCCCCACCGCCAAGCGTGCCGCCGCGGCGCCAGCTTGCGGCGCGGCCGCCCCCAGCTCCCGCAGGGCCGCGGCGGGATCCTGCAGGAACTCCTTGAGCAGCAGCCGGCGCAGCCCCAGGGCCGAGCGCGAGTAGCGCGAAAACAGCGCCCCCTTGACCACCTCCGGCAGGTTCGTGAGCACGAACACGTCGCCCTCGGTGTTGGTCACGTAGGGCGCCAGCACGGCCCGTTCCTCTGGGGTCAACGTCTCGGCGGCCGCAGCCGCGGCATTTTGTGAATCCACGGGGGACTATGCTAATATGCAAGCGGTTTACGGATCGTCACGCGGCGAGCATCGGCAACGCGCACCAGCAATTACCTAAGCCACCGCTGGATGGAAATGGCAAGGCGCCCGACGATGCGCCGGAATATTCTCCGACGCTCGGCGCGCGCGCCAGGGGGGCCGTGCGCCCGACAAGCCACGCGCGGCTGCGCCCGCTGCGATCCCGTGCGGCCCGCTGCCGCAAGGTGAAGGTTGTTGTGTCACGCCCGGCGGAGCGAACATCCGCCTGGGCAGGCCCGGGGCACGTCCCTGGCGGACCGGGCCGGCAATGCATTGCCATCGTCCGAGCGCCGCAGCCCGTGCGTGCCTGAGGCTGAGCCAGCGCTGTCGGCCGTTTCGGTGGTAGGGGCATGAATTACGAGTTGATCAGTCAGAGCGGATTGGATCGCGACCGGGGCATCGCGCTGCTCGTGGCCGGCGCCGTGATGGTGCTGTTGAAGTGGGTGCTCCCGGTGGCCGCACCGTTTGCCGTGCTGGCCTTTGCCATTTACCAGTTTGTCAACCGCCGCTGGCAGGAGGGATTGATCTTCCTGGTGGTGGCGTTGGTGCTCTGGCTGCTGCGCATGCCGTTGGGCTGGCTGCTGTGGCTGTGCGGATTGCTCATGGTCGGCTTTGGCGTGTTCTACCTGATCCGCAGCTTCCGCGGCCAACCGCTGCCGCACTGAGTCCGCGCTCCGCCGCACGCTCATCGTCCCGATCATTGAGCCGGGAGCCATCGTTTTGACGTCGAGCCCTGCACAGCGTCCTCATTGCGCGCCATCCCCTGGGGCATGGGTCCGCCAATCCTGCGTGGCGGCCGGCGCGATGCTGACGTTGTGGGCGTGGGCCCTGGCCCCCGCCGCCGCCGCGCCGGGCGCGGCTGCTCCCGATACCCTGCGGCTGGACGTGTTCCAGCGCACCCACCCGCCCAACGAGCCTATCGCCAACTGGAACGCGCGCAAGATCGCGCCGCTGTTCGGCAGCGGCGCCGACTTCTTCTTCCAGTTTGTCGTCGACGACACCGGCCAGGGCCACCTGCACGTGCGCAGCGGCCGCAACAACTCCTTTTCGGTGGGGGCCGAGCTGCCCTTTGAGCTGGGCACCTTCCCCGCGCTGGAATGGGAGTGGAAGGTCACCCGGCTGCCCACGGGCGGCGACGTGCGGGTGAAGGCGCGCGACGACCAGGCCGGTTCCCTCTGCGTAATCGTCAATCCGGGACTCGTGGGATTCGAGTCGATGTGTTACCTCTGGGAAAATACGGGGCCCATCGATACGCCCATCACCAGCACCAAGCGCGACGATTCCCGCTACCTGATCCTGCACGTCGGCACGTCCGGCCAGTTCGGTACCTGGGTCCAGGAGCGGCGGAACATGCTCGCCGATTACCGGCGTGTATTCCGCAAGGACCCCGTAGCGAAGGCGATCATCGGCGTGCAGATCGACTCGGACAGCACGGAAAGCTCCGCCGAAGCGTTCTACCGAAACATTGTCCTGCACCGCCGCTGACGCCGCGCAAGGCGCCGGCACCGCGCATGGGCCCCGCGGCACGTGCCCGTCGTGACCCGGCCCCGCGCCGCGGAGGCCCAACCTGCGCCGCGAGCACATTCCGGGCCGCGCCGCGCGCGGACCCTCGCCTCGTCACCGCCATCGCCGGATGCCGCCCCATGGAATCTCAGACGCCGTCCGATCTGCGCGACCAGTTGCTGGCCCTGCTGGAAGCCGGCGACACCATGGCGCTGAGCACGTTGCTGGGGGAGCAGGAACCCTTCGATCTGGCGGCCGCCTTCTACCTCATCCCCGTGCCCGAGGCGCAACGCCTGCTGGAGCTGATGGCGCTGGAGGACGGCGCGGCGCTCCTGCTGGAGATGGAGGTCTCCGGACAGCTCCAGTTGATCGAGGCGCTGGGGCCGGACAAGCTGGCGTCCTACGTGGCCACCATGGAGCCCGACGACGCGGCGGACGTGGTGGGCGTGCTGGACCCCAAACGCGCCGACGAGATCCTGGAGCAGTTGCCGGATCAGATGCGGCGGGCGATCGAAACACTGCTGATCTACCCGGAGGATTCGGCCGGCGGCCTGATGGACCCGGACGTGGTGCGGGTGCATGACTGGCAGACGGTCAACGAGGCCCTGAACACCATCCGCAACTACGTGTATCGCGTGGACATGGACGACTTCTTCTCCGTGTTCGTGCTGGACCGCGACAATCGCCTGGCGGGCGTGGTGCCCAACTGGCGCATGCTGATCGCCAAACCCGAGGCGCTCATCCGCGAGATCATGGACACCGACGTGGTGGCCGTGACGCCCGAAACGGACCAGGAGGAGATTGCCCACCTGGTGCGCGACCACGACCTGGTCACCGTCCCCGTGGTGGACAAGGACAACCGCCTGCTCGGCCGCGTCACCGTGGACGACGTGGTGGACGTGATTCAGGAAGAATACGAGGAAGACGTCGGGCGCATGGCCGGCACGGGGGCCGAGGAGGTGCGCGAGATTTCCATCGCCCAGTCGCTGCGCTTGCGCGCGCCGTGGCTGCTGGTCGCCCTCTCGGGCCAGTTCGTCTCGACCACGATCATGAGAAGCCAGGCCGACTTCCTGCGCAGCATGGTGCAACTTACGTTCTTCATTCCCCTGATCGCGGCCATGGCCGGCAACATGGGGCTGCAATCGTCCACCCTGGTCATCCGCGGCCTGGCCACGGGCGAGCTGCGCCTGGCCCAGTTTTGGTCCCGTGTGGCGCGGGAGGTTGTCACGGCGTTGGCCATGGGCGTGCTGCTGGCCGCGATTCTGGTGACCTGGGGCCTGGCGGTGATGGGCGACATCAAGCTCGGCGTGGTGGTGGCCATCGCCACTTCCGCCGCGGTGCTGCTGGCCGCGTGCCTGGGCACCACCATGCCCATGCTGCTCAAGCGCATGAACGTTGACCCGGCGCTGGCCACCGGCCCTTTCTTGACCACGCTCAACGACATCCTGGGCATCGTGGTGTATCTGTCGATAGCGTACCTGATCTTCAGATGACGCCTCGCCGCCTCCGGGCACCGCCCCCAGCGCACCCGGCCGATGCGGCAGGCGGCCGTGGCGGTGGGCCACGGCCGCGGGATCTGCAATGGGAGCGAACGCACATGAAAGGCGTGATTCTCGCCGCGGGCTACGGCACGCGTTTCCTGCCGGGCACCAAGACGGTCCCCAAGGAGCTGTTTCCCCTGATCGATACCCCGGCCATCGACTATATCGTGCAGGAGATGGCGCAGGCGGGCATCCGCGACATCCTGGTGGTCACCTCGCGGCGCAAGAAATCGCTGGAGGACTACTTCGACCGCGAAGTGGAACTGGAATCGGCCTTCCTGGCGGAAAACGCGCACCAGAAGCTGCAAGGCATCAAGCCCACGGACCTCAACGTGTTTTTCCTGCGGCAGCAGGAGATGGCCGGCACGGGCGACGCCCTGCTGCTGGTGGAACCATTCGTGCGCGACGAACCCTTCGTCGTCGCCTACCCGGACGACGTGCTGATCGACGGCCCGTCTCTCTCGCAACAGCTCATTGCGGCCCACGAACTCAGCGGCCTCACGGTGCTTGCCGGGCAGGAGCTGCCCCATGGCGACATCTCGCGCTACGGCGTGATGGACGT
>JACQHH010000073.1 GCA_016199125.1 Candidatus Lambdaproteobacteria bacterium | reverse complement strand
TACCAACGCTTCAAAGGCGAGATCAGCAGCCTGCTCATCGAGCGCTGCGAAACTTGCGTGCCCGGCCTTGCGGGGCTCATCGAGTTCCAGGAATTGTCCACCCCGCTGACCCTGGAGCACTTTACCCAGGGGCCCCGCGGATCGTTCTACGGGCTCCCGGCGCGTCCGGGCCGGCTCTTCGCCCCCTGGACGCATGCGCGCAGCCCCGTCCCCGGACTGTTCCTCACGGGGCAGGACGTGATGGCGCCGGGCATTACAGGCGCCATGATGGGCGGCGTCAAATGTACGGGCGTGCTGGATGGGGCCTTTGGCTTCTTCCGCCTCATGGGCGCGCTACGGAGGAGCACTGCCCGTGCGCGGCACCAGCCGCCGGAGGCCGGCGCCGTGCAGCCGCAGGACGACCGCACTGCGCGCAGCGCATGAACGGGGCGTGCCGTTCGTGCCGGCCCGGTCGCGCCCCTTGGCCCATGCGCCGTCTGCGTCGTTCCCCCACCTGCCGGGCGCGGCGGGACTGGACACGCCGCGCCGCGTGCGTCATGGTCTGAACGAGGCAAGGCGGTGCCGGGCTCGCCCAGAGCCAAACGTCACCGCACGGATCCGTAACCGGTCGGCCCGGCGGCAGGGGTGCGTCGCGGCCCAGGCGAGCCGGAGGGGGGATACATGCAGTTCGGCTTTTCGCTGATCATGCGCGGACACGAGGCCACCCGCGAGGCCTTCGTGACCATGGCCAAACGCGCGGAGGCGCTGGGCTTCGACGCCCTGTGGTGCAGCGACCACCTGATCGTCCCGCCGCGGCGCACATCGCGCTATCCGGGCTCCGCGGACGGCACGTTCCCCCCTGCCTGGCACGAGCGCTACTGGGAGCCCATCACGGTGCTCAGCCATCTCGCCGCCTGCACCCGGCGCATCGCCCTGGGCACCAGCGTGCTGATCCTGGCCATGCGCCATCCCATCGAGGTGGCGGCGGAGGTGGCCGACCTGGACCAGCTCGCCCAGGGGCGCTTCATCTTCGGCGTGGGGCTGGGCTGGTTCCAGGAGGAATTCGACGTGCTGGGCTGGCCCTTCCGCGAGCGCGGGGCGCGCACCGACGAGGGGCTGGCCATCTGCAAGGCGCTGTGGACCCAGGACGCGCCGCGCTTCGCCGGGCCGAATTACCGCTTCGACGAGGTAAGCTTCGGCCCCAAGCCCGCCCGCCAACCCCATCCGCCCATCTGGATCGCAGGCAACAGCGAGGCCGCGCTGCGCCGCACGGTGCGCTTCGGCGACGTGTGGCATCCGGTGCTGCTCTCTCACGACGATCTGGCGGCCCGGGCCGGGCGCCTGCGCGCGCTGGTGGCCGAGGCCGGGCGCGACCCGGCGTCCGTGGGCATCGGGCTCAAGACGCCGCTGGTGTTTCAGGACGCGCCCGCGGCCAGCCCCACCACACCCTGCATGGGGCGCTCCCAGGATGTGCTGGCGGCCCTGTCCCGTTACGGCGAGCTGGGCGTGGAGCACTTCACGTTCGACCTCAAGCCCGAGACGCTGGCCAACGCGCTGGCCACCATGGAGCGCTTTGCGCAG
Organism: Candidatus Lambdaproteobacteria bacterium; assembly: GCA_016199125.1. Taxonomy (GTDB): domain Bacteria; phylum SAR324; class SAR324; order SAR324; family JACQKK01; genus JACQHH01. Next base: position 6,293 of record JACQHH010000073.1, on the reverse strand, counting down.
GACGTGCGGCCGCATCTGCCCTGAGCGGCGGCGGAATCGCGCAGCACCCGCAACAGCAGAACGTGCCCAACGCCAGGAGAGCACATGAGCAAAACAACGATGAAGCTGGCCCTGCTGTTGCCCAACCAGGGCGTGGTGTTCGGAGCCACGACGGTGGGCGAACTGCTGGAGCTGGGCGAGGTCGCCGACCGTTCCGGCGTGTTCGACGCGATCTGCGTGGGCGACAACCTGCTGGCCAAGCCGCGCCTGGAGTCGGTGACCACGCTCGCGGCCCTGGCTGGGCGCACGCGCCACGTACGGCTGGGCGTGGCCTGCATGGCCAGCTTTCCCCTGCGCAACCCCATCGTGCTGGCCGCGCAATGGGGCGCGCTGGACAACCTGGCCGAGGGGCGCACCATCCTCATCGCCTGCATCGGCGGCGGCGCGGGCAAGGCGCAGTTTTCCGGCAATTTCCAGCGTGAGTTCGCGGCCTTCGGCGTCAAGCCCAGCGAGCGGGCCGCGCGCATGGAGGAGGGCATCCAGGTGCTGCGCACCCTGTGGACCCAGGACCCGGCCACTTTCCACGGGCGCTTCTACGATTTCGAGGGCATCGCCGTGCGGCCGGCGCCGGTGCACAAGCCCACGCCGCCCATCTGGATCGCCAACAATCCCCATGTCTTCGGCGCCCGCCCGGATGTCGTCCAACGCACCGTGGAGCGCGTGGGGCGCCTGGCCGACGGGTGGATGACCTTCAACGCCACGCCGCAGGAGTTCCGCGGCAGTTGGGACGCCATTCGCGATGCGGCGCGCGCCCATGGCCGCGATGCGCAACACCTGGAGTCCGGCCTCTACTTCAATCTGTGCCTCAACGACGACCGCGAGCGCGGCTACGAGGAGACCCAGCGCTTCCTGCGCGATTACTACGGCCAGGAGTATTCGCGGGAGGTCGTGGACCGCTGGGGCGCCTATGGCCCGCCGGAAGAGTGCGCGGACAAGATGCTGGCCTTCGCCGAGGCGGGCGTGGACCTGCTCAACATCCGCTTCGTCTCCTATGACCAGACCAGTCAGATCCGGCGCTTCACCGAGGACGTTGTGCCGCTGCTGGGCTGAGCCCTGCGCCGCACGCAGCGGGCCCAGCGGACGGCGGCAGGGGCAGTCCTGCGGTCGCCCTGCCGGCTCCTGACCGACCCGTTTTCCAGTGCTGGGCGTCGCAAATACCCGCCGCCGCGGGGTCGTTCGGTGTGGACACCCGGCGCTGCGAGCCGTAAACTATGTGCAGTTATTTCAGCTAGTTATACTAGATTAAGGTTTTGTCGCCCTCATCCGCCCCCGCCATGTTCATCGCCGTCCGACCAGCAAACGTGCAGCCGCTGGCCCGTCGTCAACCGGACCGGTGTCGCCGCAGCCAGGGGCTCCTGGCGCGGTCGTGACCCAGCGCAGCGGGCGCCGATATCATCCAGGGGGGACCTGGAGCAGTCGCATGAGCGCATATTTCGAATGGCTCGATACCTTCAGCGTCAACGTGCCCTCGGTGGACGAAGACCACAAGGTGCTGATCGCGCTGGTCAACGAAGTTGTCACGGGCATCCAGGAGCACCGCGGGCGCGCCATCATGAATGACGCACTCTCGCGGCTGATCGAATATACCGGCTACCATTTCGACCGCGAAGAGCGCGTCATGGAGCAGCACCGTTTTCCGGAGTTGGAGGCCCACCGCGCGCAACACAACTCGCTGATCCGCCAAGTGCTGCGCTTCCAGCGGCTGTATCGCGCCAATGAGCTGGAGCCCGTGGAGCTGGGCGAATTTCTCATCGACTGGCTGACCACCCACATCCTGCACGAGGACATGAAGCTGGGCCTGCACATTGCCCGGCAGAGCGTCGCGTGATTTTGACCTGCCCCGGGTGCAGCCTCGCCGTCCCGCCCCCATGCCGCCGCGCCCAGGCACGCGGTCGGGACGCATGCTGCCTTGACGGCCCTGCTTGCAGCCTCGTACCGCTCCCGCGCCCGCCGCAGTGTCATCGCCTTGACATCGACGGGCCGATGGCCCCATGCATGGGCCAGCCGTGCGCCTTGGCGGCTTGCAGCGGCCGCCGGCCTCATCGACCTTTCCCAGGAGTGCCCGCCATGACCATCGCCAGCGTGACCGCCCATGCCCTTGCCATCCCGCCCACCGACGCCAAGATCCCCTGGTTCTGGGACGCGTTCAACCAGGTGCTGGTGGAAGTGCGCACCACCGATGGCCTGGTCGGCTGGGGCGAAGCCTTCGGCTACGGTCAGCCCCTGGCGGTGGCGGCCATGATCGATTACACGGTGGGCCCGTTGCTGCTCGGCCACGACGAGGCCGACATCCGCGGCCTGACGGACACCATGCTGCGCCGCACGCACCTGCTGGGCCGCTACGGCGTGACCACGTTCGCGATCAGCGGAGTGGAGATCGCGCTGTGGGATCTGGCCGGCCAGCGCGCCGGGCAGCCCCTGTATCGCCTGCTGGGCGGAGCCGCCTCGCGCGAGGTGCCGGCCTATGCCAGCCTGGTGCGCTATGCCGACCTGGAGCAGATGGCCGAGCATGCCGCCCGCGCCGTGGCGGAGGGCTATGAGATGATCAAGCTGCACCAGACCGACGTGGCGGCCGTGGCGCGCGGCCGCCAAGCCATGGGCGACGGGGTGGCGCTCACCGTGGACATCAACTGCGAATGGACCCCGCTGGAGGCGGGGCAGATGGCCGAGGCCATGGACGAATACGACCTGTTGTGGCTGGAAGAACCGGTGTGGCCACCGGAGGACTTTGCGGGCCTGGCCGAGGTGATGGCCAGCACGGGCGTGCCCCTGGCCAGCGGGGAGAATGCCTGCACGGCTCACCAGTTCAAGCTGATGCTCGATGCCGGCGCTGTGGCCTTCGCACAGCCCAGCGTCACCAAGGTGGGGGGCATCGGCGAGTTTCTCAAGGTGGCCACCCTTGCCGAAAGCTACAATGTGGCCCTGGCGCCCCATTCGCCCTATTTCGGGCCGGGATTCCTGGCCTCGCTGCATCTGCTGGCCCACACCCGCCAGGCGCAATGGATCGAGAAGTTGTACCTGGAGCTGGAGACCTCCGTGTTCAGCGCGCCGCTGGCGTTCGACGGGACGGTCTATACGCTTCCGGACGCACCGGGGCTGGGCCTCGACATCGACCGCCACGTGCTCAAGGAATACCGCATGCGTGCGGAGAAGTGAGCCGACGGGCGCGTGTTATGGCCGACATCCCTTTGTCCGCACCCCAGCGCGCTGGCGGCGCGGCGCCCCATCGCGGGGATGCGCCCCGCACGCGGCGTGGGGCGCCGCGGGGCGGGGGGCCTATTCGATCTGCATGCCTTCCACCATCACGCCGCTGGTCTCCTTGGGATGGGTCAGCCAGCGTCCCACGCTCATCCCCGTGGCGGCCGGCCGGTCGATGGTGTGCAGGCCCTTGGCCTTGAGCTTCTTGCCGCTGGATTCCACATTGTCCACGTAAACGGCCAGGTGGTAGAAGCCTCCGCCCGTCTTGGCCAGCCGACGCGAGACGGCATTGTTCATGTCCGACTTGTTCAATGGCAGCATGAGCTCGATGGCCATCTCGTCAGGCTTCCCGTTCGCGGAGAGGAACACGCTGCGGATGCCCTCCACGGCGACCTCCATTTCCCGCACCTTCTTGAGCCCGAAGGTTTTGGTCCACAATTCGATGGCGGCATCCATGTCGCCCACTACAATCCCGATATGGCTGATGCGTTTGATCATGGCGTATCCTCGTCGTCGTGTGGCGTTGCATGCCCCTGGTGCCGGCGAGCCGCGCGTGTCGGCCTCTGCGGCGGAAGGGGACTCCCCAGCACCCCCGGTTCGCGTGCGCATCCTAGCAGCCCGGCACGGGCGGAGCCAGCGCTATCGGGCGGGGGCGCGGCGAGTCGACCAGCGCGTCGCCGGCCTCGTTCCATCCGCTCCAGGCGCGGTGCCCCGCGGCGGTCGCCCGCACTCGCCGCGGTTGGTCGCCGGTCGCGCTCAGGCGGCCGATTCGGGCGCCGGGTGCGCCTTGAGGCGTCGCCGCCCCACCAGGTACCAGTAGCCGTACATGGCCACCAGCAGCGCCAACCCCAGCCCGTCCGTATTCGTTTCCGGAAACAGCAGCATGCCCGCCGCCACCAGCACCACGGCGCGGAAGCCCCAGCCCAGGGGCCCCACGCGATACAGATAGCCCTCGAAGGCAGAGGCCAGCAGCCACACGGCGATGAGTGCCGTCACCGTCGCGATGAAGATGTCCACGGGCCGGCCCTGCAGGATCAGGTTGGGGTTGGTCACGAATAGGAAGGGCAGCACGAACAGGATCGAGCCCAGGCGCATGGAGCGCAGGCCCGTGGCCAGCGCATTGGCTCCGCTGATCCCCGAGGCCGTCACGGCCGCCAGGGCCACCGGCGGGGTGATATAGGACATCATGCCCCAGTACAGGATGAACAGGTGGCTGGCCAGCGGATTGAGCCCGCTGTCCACCAGCATGGGCGCCAGCAGGATGGCGAGGAAAATGTAGCACGCGCTGACGGTCATCCCCATGCCCAGCACGAAGCTGGTCGCGGCGCCGAACAGCAGCATCAGCGGCACGCTGCCCTCGGCATATTGGATCAGCTCGCGGGAAAAGGCGCCGCCCACGCCCGTGTACGAAAGGCCGCCCACGATCAGCCCCACACCGGCCAGGATCGCCACCAGGTTGCCGATGTTGCGCGCCGTCTCCACCAGCATGAGCAGCAGTCCGTTCAGGCGCAGCCGCTTGCGCGGCTTGAGCAACGCCACCACCAGCAGCACGGCCGTGGCGTAGTAGGGGGCAAAGGACTCGATGCGCATGAACAGCAGCATGTAGACCAGCATGGCCAGGCTGAACAGGTAGGGCCAGCCGTCCATCAGGGTGCGCCCCAGATCGGGAATCTCTTCCGGCGGCAGACCCTTCAACCCCCGCCGCGCGGCGTGGTTGTCCACCTGGAACAGCAGCGCCACGTAGAACAGCAGCGCGGGCAGGAAGGCCGCCACCATGATCGTCGCGTAGGGCACGTTGAGAAACGAGGCCATGATGAAGGCCACCGTGCCCATCACGGGCGGCATCAGCGCCCCGCCGGTGGAGGCGCAGGCTTCCACCGCCCCGGCATACTCCGCCGAGTAGCCCGCGCGCTTCATGGTGGGAATGGTCATCGAGCCGGTGGTGAGCACATTGGAGATCACGCTGCCGCTCAGGCTGCCGAAGAAGCCGCTGGAGACCACCGATACCTTGGCCGGCCCGCCGCGGGACTTGCCCATCAGCGCCGTGGCGAAATCCATGAAGAACTCCCCGCCGCCCGTGACGGTGAGCGCCGTGCCGAACACCAGATACCCCACCACCAGGTCCGCCACCACGCGCATGGGCACGCCGATGATGCTCTCCACGCCCATGGCATGGGCGCGCAGGGTTTCCAGGAAGCTGTAGGACGTGCCCCACAGAAAGCCCGGCATGTAGTCGGCATACAGCGGATAGGCGAAAAACACGCTGCAGATGATCAGCAGCGGCAGGCCCGCGCAGCGCCGCACCCCCTCCAACGCCAGCAGGCACAGCACCCCGGCCGCGAAGGTGGCCAGCGGCGGGGCGGCGATGTCCCAGCCCTGCTCGATGATGTTCAGCCCGTTCCAGGCCAGGTAGCCGCCATCGGCCACGGTCACGGCCATCAGCACCCAGTCGAACCAGGGAATGCGCTGCGCGTCGCGCCGCCGCCCCGGGTAGGCCATGAACGCCACAGTGAGAAACGTGGCGATCAGCAGGTAGTAGAACGATGTGCCGATGGGACTGAAGCCCAGGAGCCGCAGGTTGAAGGTCTGGTTGATGGCCAGCACGATGCCGACAGAGCCCAGCACCAAGGCCAGCCAGTAGGACATGCCGTGCAGGCGGCCGTATTCCCCGCGGCTGGCGGCGGTCGAGCGGACTTGCGGGTCGGAGTGGGGGGTCATGAGTGGACTCACTGACTGCGGGGTTCAGGCGCAGCCCGCGCCCGGGTACGCCGCGGCGCGGGGCACGGGCAGCGCCCGGAATGATCGCTGCAATGGGATTGCCGCATCAGGCCGCGCGCTGCGCCGCCGGGGAGAGCCCGGAGACGCGCGCACCGGCTCTGCTATTGGGCCAGGGCTTTGGCGCGGGCCTTGAGCCAGAACGCCTCGAAGTCGGCCTCAGCGACGTTCTGCTGCTTGGCTTCGCCGAGGGCGACCTTCCAGGCCGCCTGCAGCTTCGCCTGACGCTTGAGCAGCCGGTCGTTCCAGGCCTGGAATTCGCCGGTCCACACGCCGATTTC